>NZ_CP168034.1:1881501-2195084 GCF_041530365.1 Capnocytophaga sp. ARDL2 | reverse complement strand
TGTTATTCAGCACGAGGAATGATGTTTGCTCTTGGATGTATCCAAGCGTTGCAATGTGATAGCGGGCACTGTCCTGTAGGTATCGCAACGCAAGATCCATTGTTGTACGAAGGAATGGATATCACAGACAAATCGGTTCGTGTAGCCACATTCCACAAAAATACAATGAAAGCCTTTGGAGAATTTATCGGAGCATGTGGTTTCTCAAAGCCTACAGAAATTACTCCAGATGTATTCCACAAACGTATCGAGCATGGAAAAAATATCAATTTCAAAGAAATGTATTTTTCACAATCATAAAAATAGAAACCGCCTGGAATGGGCGGTTTTTTTGTGTTGTCATTTTTTTAGTGAAAAATAGTGGGCTTTTTTTTGTTTTATTTAAGAATTGATTATATTTAGCACGTAAAACATAAATAAACAAGAAAAAAGAGATAAAAAGCTACAGACTATGATGACAGAAGAACAATTAGAACAGGAAAACAAGGCCATTGCAAGGGAGTATAAAGATTTGTTGAGCGTGAGTTATCAAACGCTTACTGATGAAGATAAAAAAATGATTCGCAAGGCTTTTGATGTAGCTGTAGAAGCACATAAAGATCAGCGAAGAAAGTCGGGTGAGGCATATATATTTCACCCAATTGCTGTGGCAAAAATCGTTGCCAATGAAATCGGATTGGGAGCAACGTCTATCGCAGCAGCTTTGATGCACGATGTGGTAGAAGATACCGATGTAACGGTAAAGGATATCGAACGAATGTTCAATCCTAAAATTGCTCAAATTGTTGCCGGATTGACCAAAATCTCTCAAATGGAACCCGATGCGGATATTTCGCTTCAGGCAGAGAATTACCGTAAAATGTTGTTGACACTCAATGATGATGTACGAGTGATTTTGATAAAAATTGCCGATCGTTTACACAATATGCAAACTATGGGGTCGATGGCTGCTTACAAACAAGCAAAAATTGCTTCGGAGACCTTGTATATTTACGCACCATTGGCTCATCGTTTAGGGTTGTTTAACATCAAAACTAAATTGGAAGATTTGGGATTGAAATATACCGAACCGGAAGAATACAACGATATTGCCAATCAAATCAACGAATCAAAAGAGGAACAAGAGGGGTATATCAAGGAAATTTCGGATATTTTGGACGCTTCGTTGCAAAAAGAAGATTTTGAATACATAATCAAAGGAAGACCAAAATCTGTGTATTCGATTTATAGAAAAATCAAAACGCAAGGAATTTCTTTTGATCAAGTGTATGACAAATTTGCCTTGCGTATCATTTATAAATCTCGTCCAGAGGATGAAAAATTTATTGCATGGAAGATTTATAGTATCATTACCAACCATTTTCGTCCGTCTCCAAGTCGATTGAGAGACTGGATTTCTTCGCCTAAATCAACAGGATATGAGGCGTTGCATACTACGGTCATGGGACCAAAAGGACGTTGGGTAGAAATACAAGTTCGCAGCGAACGAATGGACGAAATTGCAGAGAAAGGATATGCCGCTCACTATCGATACAAACAAGGTGTGACAGAAGAAAACAGTTTGGATATTTGGTTGAATTTGTTGAAAGAAGCCCTTGAAAATCCAGAAACTAATGCGGTGGATTTTGTGGAAGATTTCAAATTGAATTTGTATTCAAAAGAGATTTATGTGTTTACACCAAAAGGAGAAATCAAACCGTTGCCAAAAGGAGCAACAGCCTTGGATTTTGCTTTTTCAATTCACACAGATATAGGTATCAAAACGCGTGGTGCGAAAGTAAACGGACGATTGGTGCCATTGAATTTTGAATTGAACAGCGGTGATCAGGTAGAAATTATCACAGCCTCAAACCAAAAACCTACAACACATTGGTTAGAATTTGTAACTACCGCTCGTGCCAAAAACAAAATCAAAAATGTGTTGAACGAGGAAATGAAACGCATTGGAGAAGAAGGGAAAGAACTTTTAATCCGCAAAATGCGTCATTTGAAAATCAATTTTGATGAAAAGACTATCAACGAATTGGTAAATCATTTCCGCTTGAAAACGAGTTTGGATTTGTTTTACAAGGTAGGTTGTGGAATTATCGACAATCAGCAGTTGAAAGAATTTGGAAATCATAAAAATTCAAATCCTATTATCAACTTTTTCAAAAAGACCATCAAAATATCAGATTCCAAAGAAACGAATGCAGAAACAAAATTGGATTTATTGGTATTTGGAAAAGCCCAAGAAAAATTGGATTATAAATTGTCGAGTTGTTGCAATCCAATCCCAGGAGATGATGTATTTGGATTTGTAACCATCAATGAAGGAATAAAGGTACATAAAAGCAATTGTCCCAATGCCATTGCGTTGCAGTCAAATTATGCATATCGCATTCTTTCAGCCGAGTGGATAGATTCATCAATGCAGGATTTCAATGCAAAATTAGAAATCAAGGGAATCGATGGTTTAGGATTGACCAACGAATTGACCAAAGTGATTTCCAATCAAATGGGGGTTAATATACAAAGTATATCATTGAGTGGAAATGCTGGGATTTTTACAGGAGAAATTACGGTAATCGTTCCAAATAGTTCAGTTTTGAAAAAACTGACTGATAGTATCCTAAAAATTGATGGAGTAGAGAAAGTTACAAGAGTAAATTAAATTTTTAGTATAAAAGCCGAAAGAAGAAATAGTCTTTTGGCTTTTTGTTTTTTAATTTGATAATATTTTTTTAATTTGTATCCAAATGAATACACTCTATTCTTTAGAAAAGACAGATGCATTTGATAAATGGTTTAGAAAACTAAATGATTTAAAGGCAAAAGCCAAAATATTATTTAGACTTCAAAAGTTAGAAAAAGAAAGGGCATTTTGGCGATTGTAAATCTATTTGAAATGGTATTCACGGACTCTGAATACATTATGCAAAAGGATATAGAATTTATTTCAAAGAAGTAAATGGGGTGATTATTATTTTGTTAATTGGAGGAAACAAATCGTCTCAGCAACAAGATATTGAAAAAGAAAAAATAATTTGGGAAAAAATAAAAATAAAATATGAATACTACGAAATTTGAAATAGCAGATTATTTAAATGATAATGAAATAATTGCAGAATATCTCAATTCTGTATTTGAAGAAGGAAATGAAGAAGATGTGATTGTAGCGATTGGTCATATTGCAAAAGCTATTGGAATGAAAAAAATAGCAGAAAATACAGGAATGAGCAGACCGAGTCTTTATAAAGCATTATCAGAAGGGGCAAAACCTCAATTTTCAACCATAATGAAAGTTTTAAAAGCAGTAGGTGGACGATTAAGAGTAACACCAGTAACTGCTTAGCTATATAAATCATAACCATTCAAAATAAAAGAAATAGACTAGATTTTTTAGTCTATTCTTTTTTTTAAATTTATAAAATAACAGTATATTTGCACAAAATAGTCAAGGGATTATGAAAAAAGAAACCAATCAAGATATAGTAAAAAGAGTATTTACTAAGTATTTAGGAGAAAACGGGCATCGTAGAACTCCAGAACGTTATGCAATTTTGCATGAAATCTATGAAAGTGATGACCATTTTGATATAGAATCACTTTATTTGAAAATGAAAAACAAAAATTATAGAGTGAGTAGAGCTACGCTTTATAATACAATCGAATTATTGCAAGATTGTGGATTGGTAAGAAGACATCAATTTGGTCAAAATCAATCACATTTCGAAAAATCATACTTTGACAAGCAACATGATCACTTGATTATGACGGATTCTGGAGAGGTATTGGAGTTTTGTGATCCACGTATTCAACAAATCAAAGAAACAATTGAGGAGTTGTTTGGAGTAGAAATAGAAAATCACTCTTTGTATTTTTACGGAAAAAGAAAAACGCATAATAAATAACATTAAAAGGGCGAATTGTCGGTTGGTAATTGCCTCCATAAAAATTATAAACATTACAAAACATCATGACTGTAGATTTGCTACTTGGTCTTCAATGGGGAGATGAAGGTAAGGGGAAAATTGTAGATGTCCTTACTTCAAAATACGATATTATTGCACGTTTTCAAGGTGGTCCAAACGCTGGACATACATTAGAATTTGATGGAATCAAACACGTATTGCGTACGATTCCTTCAGGAATTTTTCACACAAATTCTATCAACATCATTGGTAATGGTGTGGTTATCGATCCAGTGGTTTTTGATTCAGAAATCAAAGGATTAGAAAAATTTAATATCGATATTTACAATCGCTTATTGATTTCGAGAAAAGCTCATTTGATTTTGCCAACACACCGTTTGTTGGATGCTGCTTCTGAAGCATCGAAAGGTAATTCGAAAATCGGTTCTACATTGAAAGGAATTGGTCCGACTTATATGGACAAAACAGGTAGAAATGGATTGAGAGTAGGGGATATCGAATTAGCAGATTTTAAAGAGCGTTACCAAGCTTTGGCTGAAAAACACATCGAAATGATCAAATTCTACAATGTAGAATTGAAATACGACCTTCCTGCAATGGAAAAAGAGTTTTTCGCATCGATTGAAGAATTAAAAAAATTACAGTTTATCGATTCTGAAGCTTACCTAAACAAGGCATTGAAAGAAGGGAAATCTATCTTGGCAGAGGGTGCTCAAGGTTCGTTATTAGATATCGACTTTGGTACTTATCCATTTGTAACCTCTTCAAATACAACAGCTGCAGGTGCTTGTACAGGTTTGGGAATTGCTCCAAACAAAGTAAAACAAGTATTCGGTATTTTCAAAGCCTATACAACTCGTGTGGGTTCACGGCCATTCCCAACAGAATTGACCAACGAAATTGGTGCTACCATGGCAAAAGTTGGAAATGAATTTGGTTCTGTAACTGGTCGTGCTCGTAGATGTGGTTGGTTAGACTTAGTTGCATTGAAATATGCTGTGCAAGTAAACGGTGTTACAGAATTGTATATGATGAAAGGAGATGTGCTTTCAGGTTTTGATACCATCGAGGTATGTACAGGATATGAATACAAAGGAGAAGTGATTCAGCATTTACCTTACAATATAGAACCAGAAAATGTAAAACCAGTATTTGTTCAGAAAAAAGGTTGGAGTCAAGATCTTACGAATATGACTACGTATGACGAATTGCCTCAAGAATTGAAAGATTATATCGCATTTATTGAGCAAGAAGTAGAAGTGCCTATTCGCATTGTTTCGGTAGGTCCAGATAGAAAACAAACTATCGTAAAATAATATAATAAAAGCTGTCAGAAATGACAGCTTTTTTATTTAATTGTGATATTTCATCAAGGAATACTCAAGTAAATCTTTAGAATGTTGATAAATTATCGTATTTTTGTTGCCTTAACTACAAATTTATGGCAGAACTAATATTATCAGCAATCGGATTAGGATTTATGTTGAGTGTGGTTTTTATAGGACCTGTGTTTTTTCTATTGATAGAGACAAGTCTAACTCGTGGGGCTCGACATGCACTGTTTTTAGATTTTGGAGTCATCGTTGCTGATATATTGTGCATTGTTGCAGCCTACTACAGTAGTCAAGATATTATTGAAATTATCGATCAATATCCTAGTTTTTATCGTATTTCTTCATTGATTATTTTTGCATACGGACTTTTTATGATTTTCTCTAAGACGAAAATGAAATTGGCAAACGAAGGTCAAATCGTAGGGAAAAATTATCTAAAAACTTTTTTTAATGGTTTTTTATTAAATATTCTCAACATAGGTGTCGTACTTTTTTGGTTAGTTACTGTTATTTTTATACGAAAAGAATATCCAGATACTAAATTGTTTATTCTTTATTTGTCAATAGTTATCATAACCTATTTACTCATAGATTTGACAAAGATATACTTAGCAAAGAATTTTCACAATCGATTAAAAGAAAGAGGAGCTAATAGAATTCGCAAAGCAGTAGGAGTGATTTTGGTGTTTTTAAGTATATTTTTATTTATGCAAAGTTTTTCACAGTTTAATCAGTTGGATAAAAACTTTGAAGAAAAAGGCATAGATAAAAATAATTTAAATGGAAATTGATATAATGTTTAAAAATAATAAGGTAGAAACAAAGTTTTGGTAATTTAAAATATTTTTCTAACTTTGTCTTTATAACTAACAACTAAAAAAATATGGTAGGATTACAACATGCGCATTCATATATGGCGTATTTGGTGTTGTTTTTCGTTGGATTAGCAGCGTTTAATGCACTAATCGGATGGATTGGAAAAAGAGATTTCAAACCGATGGATAAAACCATTGCATTGTTGGGATTGGCTTTTAGTCATTTACAAATGTTGGTGGGAATTATTTTATATTTTGTATCACCAATGGTTGTACCAATCGGAGATGCAATGAAAAATTCAGGTTTGAGATTGTATGCTTTAGAACACCCTTTGATAAACTTAATAGCTATTGTTTTGATTACCATCGGATTTTCAAAACACAAAAAACAGGAGCAATCTGCTTCTAAATTTAAAACAATCACATTGTTGTACGGGATTGGATTTATTCTATTAATGTCAAGAATTCCGTGGGACAATTGGTTGAATTAGACTTTTAGTATCTTGCAAACACAAGAGAAAGTGTAACCAAATTAAAATTGATGAAAAAATTTTTGATGAGCTTTGCTCTTTTTATTCCAATGGGCTATGCTGTTTCTTTTTCAAACGAAGAAGAAGTGAAATCTAAAGAAATGGCTATGTATCTTGTAAAAGAAGATTCAATTTCAGTTTCTGTAGATGATATCGAAGTACCTACATTAGATATCAATCAATTGAACCTTCAATTAGAAGAATTGGAAAAAAGTGTTGAGGTAATCAATGAAAATTGTATTGCAACTTACTACCATGACAAGTTCAATGGTAGAAAAACAGCAAGTGGAAAAGTATTTAGCAACAACGAGTTGACTGCAGCTCATAAAACGTTGCCTTTTGGTACTAAATTGAGAGTTACGAATATCGACAATGACGAATCTGTAATTGTAACAGTAACTGATAGAGGTCCATTTGTTAAAGGTAAAACTTTAGATTTGAGTAAAAAAGCTTTTATGGAGATTACTACTCATAAAGGCAGAGGTAATTTGAATGTGAAAATTGAAAAATTACCCAATGATTTTGAAGAAAATTTTGATCAGTTGACAGAAGAGATTGAAGTTTATAATTCTTTGTTAAAGTCTAAAAATTCTACTGTCAATGCAGTGTAACTTTAAATTAAAACCGCCCCAAAAGGCGGTTTTTTTATTCTTTATAATACACTCTTTTCACGCGTTGAGAAATGACCGTCATCACTTCGTAAGGGATTGTATGCCACTTTTTAGCTACTTCATTTATTGAAATATTTTTACCAAAAATCTCCACTTCATCACCAATGTTGATGTCGTCTTTGCCAATGTTTACCATAAGCATATCCATACAAATACTGCCTACAATAGGATAGCGTTTTCCCTTGATAAATACTTTGCCTACACCATATCCGTACATACGGCGAATACCATCGGCATATCCAATAGGAATCGTCGCAATTTTTGTCGGTTGTTCGGTTTTGAATCGTCTTCCGTACCCCACCGTTTCCTCTGACTGTATTTCGTTGATTTGTAAAACCACAGTTTTTAGTTTGGCAACCGATTCCAATTTTGCTTGTTCGTCTGCATCGTTTGCCACGCCGTACAATCCTATTCCCAAACGCACCATATCTAATTGATGTTCGGAAAAATTGGAAATTCCTGAAGTGTTGAGAATATGCAATAGAGGTTGATAAGTCAATTTTTCACAAATCAATTGAGCGTCTTTTTTAAAATTGTGAATTTGTTGTAAAGTAAAATCGCTCATTTTGGGAATATCGCTGGTTGCCAAATGAGAAAATATCGATGAAATTTCAATTTCATTATGGGTTGTAAGATATTCCAACAAAGACGGAATTTGGTCTGTTGTAAATCCCAAACGGTTCATTCCCGTATTGATTTTCAGATGAATAGGGTATTGAGAAATTTCCTGTTTTTGAAGGATTTTCACGAAAGATTTCAACAAATTTAAAGAATAAATTTCTGGTTGCAATTGATAATGAATCATTTGAGAAAACGCACTTTTTTCAGGATTCATCACTACGATTGGGCAAGAAATCCCCATTTTTCGCAATTGTACGCCTTCGTCTGCAAAGGCTACTCCTAAATAATCGACTTGTAAATGTTGGAGTTGTTTGGCTATTTCGTACGAACCATGACCGTAACCATACGCCTTGATCATCACCATCATTTTGGTAGTGGGATGTAAAAAACTCTTGTAGTAATTGTAGTTGTGCGTGATGGCGTCTAAATTGACTTCCAAAACCGTTTCATGGGTTTTTTCTTCTAATTCTTCCACGATTTTTTCAAAAGAAAAAACACGCGATCCTTTGATTAAAATCGTTTCATCAACAAATGATTCGATGTTGTAATGCTGTAAAAATTCGACTGTAGTATCGAAAAACACTCCCGAACAATAGTTGGGCAAATGTTTCGCAATGCGTTTGCCTATTCCGATGACTTTATCAACTTGGTAATTTTTGATGATTTGAGCGATTTTTTCGTACAATTCTTCATCTTGCCAACCACTTTGCAATATATCGGACAAAATCACCGTTTTGGTTTGATGATTTTTTTGCTGTTCCAATACATCAAAAGCGATTTTTAATGATTGATAATCCGAACTGTAACTGTCGTCGATAATCAATGAATTGTTTTTTCCATTTTTGATTTGTAATCGCAGATTTTCAGAAGGTAATGTTTGAATTTTTGCAATAATTTCCTCTGAATTTAAACCAAAATACAATCCACATGCTACACAAATTTTTCCGTTGTAAATCGATGCTTTGTCTGAAAAAGGAAAAGAAATGTCAAAAGATTGATTTTGATAGTGAACTTTGAATAAATTTTCAGAAATTTCCTCGAAAAAAATATCGCTATCTGGTGTAGCTCCCCACGAAATAGTAGAAATGTTTTTTGTGAATTTTTTTATTTCCAACTGATTGGGAATAAGCAATTTTTCAACCTGAGAAAACAATAGCATTTTTTCTTTGATTTTTTCCTCAGTTGATAAAAAACCTTCGCTGTGAGCATCGCCTATATTGGTAAAAATTCCAAACGATGGAGTGATGATGGGTTGCAGGTTTTTCATTTCCTCTACGGTAGAAATTCCCGCTTCGAAAATTCCAAAATTATGAGCTTGATTGATACCAAAAACCGAAAGAGGCACGCCCACTTGCGAATTGTAACTCTTGGGACTTTTGATAATGTTGAATTTTTCACTAAACAGGTGATTCAGCCACTCTTTGACCATTGTTTTTCCGTTGCTTCCCGTGATTCCGATGATTGGAATAGGAAACAACGAGCGGTAATAAGCAGCCAATTGTTGAAAGGCTTTCAATACATCTTTTACTACAAAAAAATGTAGTGAAGTGTTGGAAGCCAATTCTTTAGGAATGTAATTTACCACAAAATGAGTTACTCCACGCTTTACCAATTCGGGTAAAAAATGATGCGCATCGTGAAATTTTCCTTGAATAGCAAAAAAGAGTACACCCGCAGTATTTTTCTGCGAACGGCTATCAATAGAAACATCTTGTAGTAAAAATTCCGTTTGAACTCCTGTGTAATTTGCCTCAATCAACTGGCACAGAGTTGCTGTCTGAATCTTCATAAATTTACAGCGATTTTATAAATATTATTTTGGTGTTTCACGCATTTATCCTCTAAAAAGAGGGAAGTTTCTCACGTAGATTTCACAGATAAGCACAGATTTTTCAATAAACTATTCTTTAAAATTATTAAATCTACGGTTTAAGGCAGATTTTCACAAATTTATTTTTTTGATTTATCAAAAAAATATTTGCGATAATCAAAGTGTTATTATAAATCGTAATAAAATCTGGTTATATCAGCGTGAAATAATACTACAAATTAAAAGTTGAAATAATTTCTATAGCTATAGCGTAGTAATATTTTTCAAATTTTGAATCGTAGTGATAGGGTCTGCTGCGTTGAAAACAAAACTACCAGCTACCAATACATCGGCACCGGTTTCTACCAATTGTTTAGCGTTTTTGTCGGTAACACCACCGTCGATTTCTATCAACACATTGGCGTTGTTTCTCGTGATGATTTCTTTGAGTTGAGCCACTTTTTTGTAAGTGTTTTCGATAAAGGATTGTCCACCAAAACCTGGATTTACACTCATGATACAAACCAAATCCAATTGATGAATCACATCTTCCAACAAGGCTACATTGGTATGCGGATTGATAGCAACTCCGGCTTTCATACCTGCATTGCGTATTGCTTGTAAAGTGCGGTGTAAGTGCGTACATGCCTCGTAGTGAACCGTTAGTACATCAGCTCCCAAATCCTTAAAAGTCTGAATGTAACGATCTGGATCTACAATCATCAAGTGTACATCTATTGTTTTTTTTGCGTGTTTGTAGATAGCGTCGAGTACAGGCATTCCAAAAGAAATATTTGGAACAAAAACTCCGTCCATAATATCGATGTGAAACCAATCAGCCGCACTGTTGTTTACCATTTCTACATCGCGTTGTAAATTTCCAAAATCGGCAGCCAATACCGATGGAGCAATCAATGTGTTTTTCATTTTTTTTGTTAGTTTTCTTAGTTGAGGAATATGAAGATGTTTATGACTTTTTTCTCATGCAGATTTCATAGATAAATACAGATATTTTGAAATGATTTAAGAAAACTGCACTTAAAAACGATCAAACCTACGGTTTAAAGCAGATTACCACAGATTTTGTTTTTTTAATATATCAAAAAAAAACATCTGCGAAAATCAAGTTTTCATACTAAATCAAAATAAAATCTATTAATATCAGTATGAAATAAAATGAAATTAAAAAATCTAAAACAATGAAACAAAGGTAGTGTAAATTATGAAAACATTACGTTTATTTCAACTCAAATTTGTCTGCATCATTTAGAAAAGCCAATTTTTTTCGAGCATTTTCTTGTGCATCTTTATCTATTTCTACAATTTGTATTTGTTCGTCGTGCATAGGTACAACGATGTAATTTCCCATATAATCAATAGCTTGAGAATGTCCTGAGTAATTTACTTGTTGATTGTCTATTCCACAACGATTGACTGCAATTGTATAACTCATATTTTCGATAGCTCGTGCTTTCAATAATGAATCCCAAGCAAAAATTCTTTTTTCAGGCCAAGAGGCTACATAAATTAAAAGGTCATAATTCTGATCTACAATGCGGGTAAAAACAGGAAATCTCAAATCGTAACAAATCAAAGGGCAAATATTCCACCCTTTGTAATTTATGATTATTTTTTCATCACCTGAGGAATAAGAATTTTGTTCACCTGCTAAAGTAAATAAATGTTTTTTGTTGTAAGTCTGATAATTTCCTTCGGAAAAAATAAAAAATAATCGATTAAAAAAATGACCATTTTCCTCGATGACCCAACTGCCAACAACAGCCGATTGTTTTTCTTTAGCTATATTTTGTAAAAAAGAAAGAGTTTCACCTTTTTCGATTTCAGCTACATTTTTAGGATTCATTGTAAAACCTGTGGTACACATTTCCGGCAAAACAATCAAATCTACTTTTGAGTTCAGACCGTTTAGCAGGAGTTGAATTTTTTTTAAATTTTCAATTTTATTTTCCCAAATAGTGTCATATTGAACTAATGCGATTTTCATTTCAGATATTTAAACATTTATTTCACAAAGTTACGTGCAAAATATTAATGGACTTTAGTAACTTAGCAAAAAATTCAATGAAAGTTTTTTGACTATGAAATATGTAAAAATCATTGGCGTACCAGAGCATTTCAATTTTCCTTGGAAAATGTGTATTGAAAACGGTGAATTTCAGCAATATGGAATAGATTTAGAATGGGAGGATATACCCGAAGGAACAGGTAGAATATGTGAAATGTTGCGAAATGAAACCACCGATTTAGCTATTGTACTTACAGAGGGAATATGTAAAGATATTTCTAATGGCAATGAATCATATATTGTTCAAAAATATATCGAAACACCTCTGCAATGGGGAATACACGTGGCTCATGAAAGTAACTATGACTCTTTGGAAGATTTGAAAGGAAAAAAAATAGCGGTTTCACGCTTGGGGTCTGGATCTCATTTGATGTCAATGGTTTTTGCAAAACAAATGGGATGGGATATCAATGAATTGGAATATGTTGTGGTTCAGTCATTTGATAATGCTATCAAAGTATTGCAAAATGGAGAAGCCGATTATTTTATGTGGGAACAATTTATGACCCAACCTACTGTTGATGCACAGATTTTCAGAAGATTAGGAATATGTCCTACGCCTTGGTCTGCCTTTGTAGTAGCTGTGAGAAAAACTTTTTATGATGAAAATATAGCTTTGGTAAAACAATTGCTTGAAATTATCAATCAGACGACAAGAGAGTTTAAACAAATTCCATCGATAGACCAGACTTTGAGTGTGCAATTTGCTCAAAAAGTGGAAAATATCCGTCAATGGATGGGAATTACACGTTGGTCACAAAAAAACTACAGTAAAAAAGAATTTGAAACACTCAATCAATCGTTGATAGAATGGAATCTTTTGAACGAACTTTTGTCTTTTGAAAAAGTTATAAAATAAAAATGCAAGAATCATTGATTACTAAAATAAAGCAAATTTTTTCCTATACACTGCCCAAACCATGGAGCAGTGTATTGATTTTGCTATTTAGTATATTGGTGATTATCCCTTTGTTTATCATCATTCATCAAAATATTCACGATATTGATTGGGCATATAATCTCGATAGAATAACGATTTTTATCCTTTTGGTGTTTGTTTTATATTGGCTTTTATCAAAGGTAAAACGCATTGTGATTTGGGGGATTTTGTTGATGTTATTGTATTTTATGAAAGGGACATTTTTTCGTTCGTATGGCATACAAGAGGTATACGAAGATTATCGAGTAATGATGTATGCAATGAGCGAAGATGCCAATCCTCAGGATATTATTGTGTCAAAACTTTTGCCTTTTCCCAACAAAAAAAATATTTTAAATGCTATTGAGTACAATCATCCCGAGGTGAGAAATTTTGCATTGATGGCAACTTCTAAACACTTTAGAGACCATAAAGAAAGCGAAAGTCGCAGGCGAATGGTGCAAAGTTTTGCCATTTTTAAAGAAATACGCGATCGATGGAATTATGTCAATGATCCAAAAAACAGAGAGTATATAGCCAAAGCATCTGAGTCAGTACAACATTTTTCTGGTGATTGTGAAGACCACGCCATTTTGATGAGTGCCTCTATAAAAGCCATAGGAGGTGTAACGCGATTGATACATACACAAGGACATATATATCCCGAATTGTATATTGGTGATAAATCTGATTTGGAATATGCTATTTTTCTAATCAAAGAGCGGCTATTTGTAAAGGAAAGTCGTGGGAAAAATATTCATTATCACATCGACGAACGAGGGCATGTATGGCTCAATTTGGATTATACAGCTCGCTATCCTGGTGGACCTTTTATGGAGGAAATTATTTTAGGTCAATTGACTGTTGATTAAAAAATTCGATAACTGATTTTTTTCAAATTAGGCAAAAAGAATGCAACAAAACCTATCAATGGCAAAAAGCTACATATATGATAAATGTATTCGATAGAAGTTTTGTCTGCAAAATAGCCCAATACAGCCGAACCTACACCTGCCATTCCAAAGGCAAAACCGTAAAACAAGCCCGAAATCATTCCTAATTTTTTAGGCAATAATTCCTGTGCGTACACCAGTATTGCAGGAAATGCCGAAGCCATAATCATACCGATGATGATGGTGAGTACTACTGTCCATTCCAAAGTAGCATAAGGCAATAACAAAGCAAAAGGTGCGGCACCAAATACCGAAAATACGATGATGGCTTTGCGTCCGAATCGATCGCCCAAAAATCCGCCGATAAGCGTTCCGATGGCTACTGCCAATAAAAAGTAAAATAAATAAATCTGAGCCTGTGCTGTACTTACCCCAAATTTTTTCAAAGTATAAAATTGAAAGAAACTGGTGATACTTGCCACATAAAAGTATTTTGAGAAAATCAATACCAAGAGAATGCCTACAGTAGTTGTGATTTTCAATTGAGACAATTCAGGAATTTTGAGTGTTTTTTTCTGAGTAGAACGGTTGGTTTTTAGGTAGTTTTTGTACCATTGAGCAATATATGCCAAGATGATTTGTGCCAAAATTGCCACCCCGATAAAATAAATCAGATAGGAACTATCGTTGGGTAAAATCCACCAGGCAATCAGTAGGGGAGCAAGTGCAGTACCTGTATTTCCACCGATTTGAAACACCGATTGAGCCAAACTACGCCTTCCGCCCGAAGCCAAAAACGACACACGAGAAGATTCTGGATGAAAAATACTCGAACCAATTCCTACCATAAACACCGAAATCAATATCAAATAGTAATTTTGAGCATTAGCCAAAAGTCCAATTCCTATCATCGTAAAAAACATACCGATGAGTTGCGAGTATGGTTTGGGATTTTTGTCTGTATAGGCTCCAACGATGGGTTGAAACACCGATGCCGAAAACTGATAGCAAAGCGTAATCATCCCAATTTGAGCATACGATAATTGGTATTTGGCTTCCAATAGCGGATAAATTGCAGGAATCACAGCTTGCAACATATCGTTGAGCAAGTGAGCCAAGCTAATAGCTATCAGAATAGGGTATATTGTATTTTGAGTTTTTAGAGACATAGTTTTATTTTACTACTCCATAATCCGTCCAAACGCTTTTGTTTACTTTCGTTGCTTTTCGGATGCTTTCGTTGAGTTCCAATGCTTCTTTTCGAATATATCCCCGAGCATGATCGAGGTGAATACAAGTGGTGCTGTATCGAATTTGTTTTCCTTTTACGCCATTGTTTTCCAATCGTTCGCCTAATTCTCGGTCTTCGCCACCGTATTCCATGCGTTCGTCAAATCCATTTACTGCCAAAATATCAGCCAGCCAACCCGACGCATTGTGACCGTTCCATGATGGAGTAGTAGGCGTGAGGAAGTTGAGGAATTTGCTCCACCAACCTTTGGCTGTGATTTTGTTGTTTTTAAACGAAGATTTTATACCGTTTTGGGTAAGCCAATCGATATTGAAACAATTGCCATTTATGATATCTTCTTTAGAAATTTTATGCGACAAATGCATTGACAATTTGTGATATCCTCCCGAAAGAAAACGACCTTTTTCTCTCAATTTTATATGAGTTTCCACAAAATCGGGACGAGGAATACAATCCCCATCGGTCATGATTACATAATCGGTAGTACAATTTTGTAAGGCTTTATTTAGGATAATCGTCTTTTGAAAACCATTGTCTTCGTGCCAAATATGTTTGATAGGGTAGGGCATTTTTTCTTGCATAACTTTGATGAGGTTTTGAGTTTCTTCGCCCGAACCGTCATCTGCAATCAAAACTTCAAATACTTGATACGATTGTACAGAAAATCCCCACAAAACTTTTTCGAGCCATGCAGGAGAATTATAAGTGCTGATTATAATAGAAACATTACTTTTCATACCGACAAAGATACTCGAATTTTTTGATATATTTGCCAATTGTAGAAACGACTAAAAATGAAAAAAATATTAATAATTCAGCATAAAATGATAGGTGACGTATTGATATGTTCGCTCTTGTGTGAAAATATCAAAAAGCATTTGTCTAATGTTCAAGTTGATTATTTGGTCAATTCCAATACATTGCCTGTGTTGGAAAACAATCCTTATATTGACAACCTGATTGTTTTTGATGAAAAAGAACACAAAGGGTTGAAAAAAATGATAGGTTTTGCACGAAAAATCAATCAAAATCAATACGATGTGGTGATTGATGCCTATTCAAAATTAATCAGTTGGCTGACTGTTTTTTTCAACAATGCTCCAAAGAAAATTTCTTACAAAAAAAGAGGTCGTTCGTTTCTCTATACGCACAATATAGAAAAACATTTTAACCCAAAATCACATTTAGGCTTGGCAATTGAGCATCGTTTGGCGTTGTTGCAACCTTTGGGGATTGATAACCCAACGGTGCATTTCCCAAAACTATATGTAACTGAAAAAGAAAAGCAATTTGCTCAAGTCGAATTTCAGAAACACGGTTTACATCCTCAACGCAAAACGGTGATGATTAGTTTGTTGGGATCAGATGAAACCAAAACATTGCCTTTGGCTGAAATGGCAAAATTGGTGGAATATATCGGAAAAAATTACGAAGTCAATATATTATTCAATTATTTTCCATCACAGATTTCACAAGCACGACAAGTATATGATGCGTTGAGTAGGGAAGTACAGCAAAAAGTATTTTTTGATTTATTGGGTGATGATTTACGAGCATTTATCGTCATTATGGACGCTTGTGATTTGATTGTAGGCAATGACGGAGGAGCAATAAATATGGCAAAAGCATTGGAAAAACCATCTTTTATTGTATTTTCGCCATGGATTGAGAAAAAGGCATGGGCGAGTTTTGAAGATAGTATCAATCATGTGAGTACCCATTTGGCAGATTTTATGCACGAAAAATTGGAAGGAATCTCACAAAAAACTATTAAAAAACAAGTATTTGAGTTTTATAAATTCCTGACTTTTGAACTGTTTGAAAATCAATTGAAGACATTTTTGAATAGGCATTTGGGGGGGATTAAGAATTAAATAGAGGCACAATTGCTGATTTTTTCTAAAATAGGCTAAGTTTTTTAACCTAGTAATTTATGTTTGCTTTAAAAAGCGAAGCGTCTATTTATTTTTACAAAGTTATTTCTATGTTTCTACTGTGTTCTTTGTGGTTTAAAATATTATATTCAAAAGCGTAGCGTAAAAAAATATATGACTGAAAAATTATCTGTAGTAATCATAACCTACAACGAAGAAAAAAATATCGATGTACTCATTGGCAATTTAGATTTCGCTGATGAGGTAGTCGTTGTGGATTCAGTGAGTACAGATGCCACAATTAATTTATTGAAAAAATACCCACAAGTAAAAGTTTATCAGCACAAATTTGAAGATTTTTCAACCCAGCGAAATTACAGTTTGGACTACGCTACACACGATTGGGTATTGGTATTAGATGCAGATGAACGATTGAGTGACCAATTGAAAAAGGAAATCACGCAAGTAATCAATAGCAATCCAAAAGAAAATGGATTTTACATCAAACGACAATTTTATTTCAAAGGCGAATTGGTGCGATTTTCAGGATTGACAATAGATAAAAATTTGCGATTGTTTAGAAAAAACGGTGTGCGTTACAAAGGTTTGGTACACGAAAAACCAACAGTCGCTAAACCAATTGGGACATTGAAACATGCACTTTCACATTATTCATACGAAAGTTTTGAACATTATTTAGGAAAAGTAGTTTATTACAATCGTTTAAAAGCCATAGAAAAATATGAAAAAGGCTACAAGCCATCGTTTTTGAAAAAGATATTTCACCCTATTTATACTTTTTTTAGTAGATACATTATCAGAATGGGGATTTTGGATGGAAAAAAAGGAGTTGTATTGTCCTATATTTATGCTAAGGGAATTAGCGAACGATACAAAGAATTGGATAACTTGAATAAAAGACATTAGATGAAAAGAGATTTTATTGACCAACCGATATATAAAAAATCAGCTGAAATATTTGATACGTTGCACGAAATTTCAAAATTGATTCTTATATTTGACAAGTAATGTGAAGCAATTGATATGTCTTCAATAATTAATCCTCTTTCTTCTAAACGGCTGATTTGTTGTGGTATAGTAAGTGCGGGTTTATCAAACATAATAATAAAAAAGACACACCCTGGGACGCTGTTCAAGTGGGTAGCGCGGTGTGTACTGTTGGTGCAAATATACAAAATGTTTTTCATTGACCAAATATTTTTGTAGAAAAAGAATTGAACAAACAAACCGAAGAAACGCAACAGAAATCAGCTTTTAGGAAGTAAAAAAGCCCCAAAGCAAATGTTTGGGGCTTATACTATTCTAATATTATAGTGCAGTGTGTCGTAGCCATTGTACGATTGGGCACTTTATTTCTTCTGCAAAGATAAAAAAAAATAAATAAAAACAATTCTAAATAAGTCCTCTTTTTAAAATTTGTTTGATAACATCATTATTATCAATAATTTTTGAAATGTAACTACCAAACTTTTTTTCATACATTATTCTACTTTCTGGAGCAAAAGTTCCTAATAAGTAAAAAATCACTTTGATGCACGACTTTAAATTATGTCTGTCTTCATTTTCAAAATCAATAAGTGGAAATTTTTCTATGCGTTTAGAAGTGTTACAATCATATAAAATATTGCCGTGAGCAGATATATTTCGGATAAAAATAGTTGTTTGAATAAAATTTTCAAAAATATGAACCTTTTTTATACCAAATTCTTTTGCGATTTTGGCTTTTAGTTCCTTGTTTTTTAGGTTTTTATAGAGATAAACAATGTTGCCAAAAGTAAAAAACTCTAATGTTTTCCACGCAGGAGCATATAAGTCATTGATGTATTTTAGGTGGTGTCTTTGTATCGCCTTATTATTGGTTTTAAACTTGTTATCGTAAATTTTTTCTAAATCCTCTACATACTTTCGCTCCACTATACGAGTATCTGCAAACCAAGTAGGACTTTCTTTATACTCATTTGAAACCCAATAAATTAATTTAGTTCTAAAATTGATTTCTATCTGATTGATAATATTCATTAGCAACGAACGAAGATTGGCATCTAAATTATACAGAGCAATTACGTCTGAAAACTTCGTGTTTTCTTTGAATTGATGCTCTTTATTTACTTGAAAATAATGCCAATAAAATCCTAACCGATAATAACCAATATTGAGTAAAATTTTCTTGATTTCTTCAGTTTCTAAATCAAGTATCATTCCTCTACTTTTCAATATTTCTATTTGTTCCTCTACGGTGGTTGCCTTTTTCATTCTCTTGGATTATTTTATAAAAAAAACGACCCAAAAGCAGTTCTTGTGGTATGCAGTTGGGTTCTGTTGTTGCGAAGATACAAAATATTCTGCACTGACCAAATATTTTTGTAGAAAAAGAATTGAACAAACAAACCGAAGAACCAATCATTTTACAACAAGGTAAAAAACAAGGAACTTGGGTACTTACACACAAAAAAGCAAACATTGTAGTTTGGTTTGAAGAAGGAAATTTTAACAAAACTCAAAAGGTAGTGAATATCTACGATTTTCCAATTTCAGAATATAGCAAAATTCGAATCTATATGAAAGAAATCGGAGATTGATTAGTTAAAAATAACAATGAGTTGATATAATTGAAAGAAAATGAGTAATTTTGTATAAAAATAATATTTATGGAAAATATAATAAGTCTAGATACCGCATTAGCGATTGTAGGAGCGTTAAAAGTAAATGCTATCAAAGAAATGAAAGTAGCTCAAAATCAAGAAGAAATTGATAAATTAGATAGTAAGATTGATATGTACCTCAATGAAGAGAGAATTTTATATGGAAGTGATGAATTGTTGAAACTGACTATATATGATAAAATCATCAATTATTATAGTCCTCTAGTAAAAAGAATCAATGGATTTGCATAAACTTAAAGAAATTTACGAATTTGAGAAAATAAAACTTCTAAAAGGATTAGAAAGACAAGAAAAACCATTAGCTTTTATTTTAGGAGGTCAACCAGCATCAGGAAAAAGTAAATTAGGAACTTATATTCAAACTACTAATTCTGATAAACAGTTTTTGTTTGTAAATGGGGATGTTTATAGAGATTTTCATCCGAATGCAATGGAGCTAAAAAAAGCCCCTCAAACTTTTTCTGAAAAGACTCAAATTTTCTCCAACTTTTTCACTGAAGAATTGATAAAAGAAGCTATTAAAAACAAATACAATATTATCGTTGAGGGTACAATGAGAAATCCGCAAGTGCCTTTAAACACTGCAAAAATGTTTAAAGAAAACGGATTTCATGTAGAAGCCTTAGCAATTTCATCTCCTTCCATATTTACGGAATTAGGTCTGTATGTTAGATACCAGGAAGAAATAGAATTTCAAGGATATGGACGATTAGCCGATATTAATTCGTATTATTCAGCCGTAGAAGGAATTGGAAAGTCTTTAGACGCACTTTATAATGAAAAAGCCGTTGATAAAATACACTTACATTCCTATCAAGGGAAAGAGCATTTAGTTACATACAGTCTTGAAAACAATGAATGGAATAAAACAATCTTCCCTTCAGAAGAATTATATACTTCGAGAGAACAACAGTTAAAAAATAAAGAAATTATAAGTGATGTAATAAAAAGAGGAGATGTTTTTTTTCCAAAAATGGAAATAGAAATAAAGAAAAAAGTTTTGCCCTTATTAGAAGAATTGGAAAAACAATTGGAAAAACTACAACAACAAGATAAACCGAGAGGATTCAAAAGATAAAATATAAGCCTTGAAAATACAATTTTCAAGGCTGTTTTTGTTATTGTTTCAATCTAATTTCTCCTAACATAAGAGCTTGATTTAGATAAACGGTATATTTCTTTTTTTCTATTAATCCTTCCAATAGAACAAAATCAGAACCGTCCATTTCTATTTTAGTAATTTCAAAATATTTACCTGCAATTTTCTTTGCATTTTTTGAAATAGGCAACTCATTAATTCTGTCCAAAACTTCTAATCCGTAAGAAACAGATTGTGTTTTTCGCATAACATCATACGCTCCCATCATTGTTTCTAAATTGTTTGAACCCATTCCTACTGCCATAGCACCCACTCCAACTATATCTACAGCTTTTGATAGATTTTTCACGCTTAAAAAACCTTCTTTTTTCTCAATATACGCAAAATCTTTTTGATTGTTGAAAGGAACAAAAACTAACAATTTGTCGCCTTTTTTCAATGTGATTTCATCATTGATTTTCACTCCATTATCAACCAATTTTACAGAATACGGTATAATTCTGTCTTCTACTTCGCCTGTTTGTGAATATCCACAAACTACCGATAAAAACATACTTGTAGTAGTAAGTAAAACTTTTTTCATATTGATTTTTTATTTTCCTATTTTATTGTTTAGTTAGTTCCCAACGATAAGTGTAACCTGTCATAGAAGGGAATAAGTTAGGGTGTACTTCAAGAATTAATTTTGTATTTGACTGAAATGAATATTTAAGTAATTTTATTCCTGTAGATGTAATTTCACCATTTTCAGCTTTAAAATAAACAAGGTCATTAGCTTCATTTGGACAGAAATTTTTAAACAAATATTGATATATTCCGTTTTGTTTAGAAAAAATTATTTCTGCGTTTTTTTCACAGTCATCTATATTCAAGGCATCTTCATCGTTGAATATTTCTTGATTTGTAATTACTACTGTTTTTTCTCCTTTCCATGTTCCAATAAATTTATCTTCTTCATTGGATGAAACAACAGTTGTTTCTGAATCATTTTTATCACAACTTGTTAATGTAGCAGTTGCAAGTGCTAAAATAAAAAATACTTTTTTCATAAATCTTTTTTTTAGTTAATCAATATTTTTACAATGTAAAGTACACTCAAATGAAAAGGATAAAAATAATAAAATATTTTACCTGTATTAATCCCTTTTTTACCATTATATAAAAGCAATAGAACAATTCCTAATCCTGCCCAAAATTGCAGTATATTGATAATAAATACTGCAAATGTACTCAATAATTGTGCAATAATTGTTTTTATTGCACAATCTTTTATAAAATAAAAATTTACTATCAATAACAATCCGTAAATACCATATTCTAAATTACCTACAGTACTTAATATCAAAGCTGATAAAATTACCAATGATTTATGCAATAATGATAGAGGTTTTCTTAATAAATATATTAGAAATGCAGAAAGAAAAAGTGTAAAGAATATATTCTGATGTTCAAATTCTAACCACTTGTTGTAAAACAGCAAATCGTGAGGAATTTCCGACAAAAGGGCAAATAATAATAATCTACCCTTATACTTTACTACATTCTTTGAATGTACCATTCCTTCTGCTATCATAAATGCAAATAGAAAAAATGCAATCCTCCCAATAATTCTAAAAATTTCTTCTGAAGGAAAAAACACATAACCAATATGGTCTATGACCATTGTTATTATGGCTATTAACTTTAAATGAAAGGAATCAAGAAATTTCATCCAAAAAAATAATATTTTATAAAGAAAATCCCTGCAAGATGCATCAAAAATATAAATACTAATAATACTATCATTAAACTAAACATTAACACTATGTTTAATATTCTAAGGTCTTTTTCGGTAATGTTTTCCATAATCTTTCTATTTTAAATATAATCCTGTTGTTACTTGTTGATGGTATGTTCCTCCTTCTACACCTCTTAAGGCGTATAAATCCTCCAACTCTTTTTGAGTGTAGTTACTTCCATCGCCAACTTGTCGTACCAAATAAATTTTAGAGGACAAAATATATTTGCTAAAAAATATGTCTTGTAGCTCTTTTCGACGTTTGTTTTTGGTTTTTGTAGTACGTTTTTTCTTAACCAATGGCAAGGCAAATTCTCGCCATTGCTGGTTCATATGTCTTTTAAAATACTCATACGCACACTCTATTTGCACATAATCCAAATACTCCATTTCAATACCAATTTCTCTGACATCGCCTGTATAGAGTGTGTATTTTTTATATTTTCCTTCAAAAAAATAAGTAAGTAATTGACACAATAGCATTTTATCTAAATCCGAAGTATATTTGAATTTATACATTTTTAGGTGCATTTTTTCAATTTCTTGAGCTGATAAATTGTATTTTTTTATCAATCGCTCCAAAGCTCTTTCAGCAGATTGTTTTTCTCCATTTACTCCCCTTTTTACCAACTCATATACTTTTGCTATTTTTTGTCTAACTTCTTCCGTCATATCTCTTCTACTTTTTCAACTTTAACTTTATCTGTTTGTTCATCTATGTAGTACATTCCTATTTCTTCATAGTTGTTTTGTACTTTGTGTTTTGCTTCATCTTCCGATTCTGCATACACATAACTTCTGTATCTGATTTTACAAGTGTGTTCTGAAATTACTTCGTAATGTTTCATATTTTCTATATTTTGTGTTATTTTAATTTCCTTTTCTTTCTTTCTTGCAAACGGATAAATTGAAATAGCTAAAATTGAAAGAAATAAAGGGATTACTATTTCTTCATTTTTTTGTAACCATTTATAAACATTTGCTATTTTGGTGTGTATTTTTTTCGACATTATAATAGGTTTACCTATATTTATTTTCTAACAATTTTTCTCTAAATTCTTTTGGATTGGCAATCATAAATGATTGAGCTATTTCTCCTGTTGAAATGGTCAATATTCCATACCCCAACATTCTACCTAAAACAGATTCATACATGCCAATTCCTTCCATTTTGAATAATAGTAAATCGGCTGTTCGCTTTACTAATATTCCCTCTTTTACTGTAAGAAATTGTTGTCCAATTTCAATTTTGATACTGTTTACCAATAATAGCTTATAAATTCCTACTATGAACAAATAGATAAAAATTGATAAAAAAGCTACACTAAACCACGATTCATATTTAATTCCATAAGGTAAAAGAATTAAAGAAGGTAATCCAATAGCTATGAAAAAACAAGGTTTTACCTTTGACATCCAATGTATCTCTGCTTGATAATTTTTAATTGTATCCATAATTTGTATAATTTATATTGTGAAACTTCGATGTTGCTAAATTTACCTCACAGCGTTCGGACAATATTCCTCCGTGTCTGTTTTTCTGTATGATAATTTCTATTTCGTTGTCTGTTGGTTCTCCGTCATATTCTTCGCCCCATTGGGTAATTCCGTAATATTCTGGTCGATACAAAAAGATAACTTCATCTGCATCTTGTTCAATTGCTCCACTGTCTCGCAAGTCTGAAAGTAAGGGTCGTTTATCGTGCCTTTGTTCAACATTTCTTGACAGTTGAGAAAGTGCAATTACAGGTATATTTAATTCTTTTGCCAAGGCTTTCAATTCTCTTGAAATAGTTGAAATTTCCTGCTCTCTACTCTTGGCCGAATTGTGATTTATCAGTTGCAAATAATCAACAAATAATATCTGTATATTGTGTCGTAATTTCATCATTTTTGCCTTTGTTTTTAGATTGTCTATTGTGATTGCTGGTGTATCATCAATATGAATAGGCAATTCTTGTAAATTCGGTTTATGGTGTAAATATACTTGTATTTCATGTGGTTTTAAACCTTTTCTCAATACCGATGAATTGGGTATTTGAGTAATATTGGTTAAAATTCTACTTGCAATTTGCTCTGCACTCATTTCTAACGAAAATATTCCAACGGCTAAATTCTGTAAAGCTGCATCAACGGCTTGTTGTACGATAAAGGCTGTTTTACCCATACCCGGGCGACCTGCAACAACTGTTAAATCTGAATTTTGCCAACCACCAAAGGCTTTATTTATTATATTCAGTGAACTTGGAATTCCTGGCACTTGTCCTGCATGTATTCTTTCAAACTTTTGCTGTACTTTTTCAATCAAATCTGAAAAAGTTTCTTGTTTTTTGTTTCTTTCTATGAATTTGTCAATGAATAAATCATCAAAATATTGATAGGCTTTATCTCTGATTTCAAAAATATCTGTATCGGAATTGGCTATATTTAATAAGTGTTTGAATTTTAAAATAAAATCTCTTTTTACAGACAATTGAGTGAGCAAAAATATATGGTGTTCCGTGTGTGCTGTACTTGCAATTGACATTGCCAAATCAACAGTATAGGGAACTAAATGTACTAAATTTCTTTTCTGCAATTCAATCCCTAAGATTGATAAATCCATACATTTATATTCATTCCAATAATCTTTGATGATTGTATAAATGTGAATGTGTTCTGTATTGGTAAATAAATTTTCACTTAAAGAACTAACCAATTCATCTAATAAAACAGGCTTCTGAATTAACGCCCCTAAAACTTCTTGCTCAAGTTTTAAATTTATATTTTCAGTTTGAACTGCCATTGGTCGAGAATATTTTTTGCTTTGGTTAATAGATTTTCTTCTGTTTCATTGTTACTTTTATCAGCGATAATATTTTTGATACTAATCATTGCATATTGTAGAGCTTCAAATTCGGTTTCAAAACCTTTAGAATATTTTGATAAAGGACCTGTAGAATAAAAAGACAAAGAAAATATACAAAACGAACCTCGCCATTGATTTTCTATTAGTGCTGTATAGGCAAAGATTTGCAATCTTTCTTTCTTGTCTGAATAGATTTCGTGTACTATTATTGGATTAGTACATACTCCATTTTCATTGATTTCAAATGTTTTCATAATTTATTCGTTGTATGTGGTTTTTGGTCTGCTTATTTTAGGAATGGATACATTGTTTTGTGTTTTTCCTAAATGTAGAATTGAATTTTTCAAAGCTGATTTCCAGTTTAAAATTGGTTTATTAAATCCGTTTATCCAATTACTTTCATTCCATTGTTCGTATTTTGCTTTTAGGGCAAACAACAAATCCTCACTATATACTTCTAATGTTTTAGCAAATTCAATAAATTCTTCCAAGCTTGGAACAGGTACTGTTGGTACTGTTGTTTTGGTTTTTGGAGTTTCTTTTGTTGGAATACTTGGAACTTCTTTTTTAGGTGTTTCCTTTGGTTTCTCTTTAGATGTTTCAGTTGTTGGAGGAACAATAGGAACTTGTGGAATAGGAATCGTTGGTTGTTGTGTAGGAATCTTAGCTTTAGGAATTTCAATTGTTTCTTCTTTTTCTGCAGGAATGACTTTTCCTTTGAATTTATAATCCGTGATTATTTTGTAAAAAGTTGGAGTTCCTTTTCGGAATTGATAACTAATCAAACCTAAATTTCTCAGATTTTCTTTTGCTTTAAATATGGTATTACGAGATAGTTTGATTTTTTGGTCTAAAACTCTATCCGACAATTCAAAATCATTGTTTGAATTGTTTTCCCATACATTCAGCAAATAGAAATACAACAATATGGAAGCATTATCAAAAATATGCTCATCGTGTAATTTCCAAAATTTATTTATCAACCCTATAGATTCCATTTTCCTATTATTCCTAATCTAATTTAATTCCCTTTTCTCTTAGTATTTCCAATACTTTTTCTCTATCTACTACTATTGTTCTTTGGTCTTGTGATATTGCTTCGTCGAGTATTCCTGTACTTTTTATTCTACTTGCTTTTGAACGGCTACAGCCTAATATTTTTGCAAGACCAATTAAACCATATTCATATTTTTTTTCTCCTCTTACTCCTTTTAAACCTTCTATTATTGATCTTAATATTGATTTATTCAGCTCAGTATATTCGCTAACTGTCAGTTGCCAAAGTGGTGTATGTGGATTTATCATAGCTATTTATGTTTTTGGTTGAAATTTTGTAAAGTCAATTCTACATCGACAATTATTTTTCTGCCGTTTTGAATAATGCCTTTGCCTAATATTCCAGAGTTTTTAATATTAATTGCTTGAGAACGGCTACAACCTAATACTTCTGCCAAACCATTGATTCCGTATTTGTACTCTTTAGGTTTTGACATATTCAATTCTCTTTTCAATGTATCTATCAATTCTCCAACTGATACTTCTGATACAGGTACTTTATAAAGATTTTCCATAACTATTACGCTTTTAAAACTGAAATCATCTCTTCTAATTCTGCTCTTCTTTTAGATTTGTTTTCCAACGCTTTTTCATACAGTACTTTTATAATCTCTGGAGAGTATGACCGTCTTTGAACAACACTATTTACTGTATTCCTGTTAAAACCATTTTCTCTTGCAATTTTGGTTACATCACCTATAAATAAATTTGCTTTGATAAGACTAAACAATTCTGCTTGTAATATTTTGTTTTGATTGGGATAATCAGAAACAGATAATTCTTTTTGTGTAGCTCTTTTCTCCATTTCTATAAAATAAAGCCTTGCTAATTTTCCTTTCTCATTTCGCTCTACCATAGAAAGCTCTTTTGCCATATTTATACTAATTGCGTATTCTGTTGTCGGTCTGCCACCGTTAGGTTTTTCCGAAATTTCGGAAAAACTACTAAAGTCTTGTCCTTCTATAAATCCGTATTCTTCAATTCTACGATTTATCCACTCGGCAAACTTTGACTTTACTTCTAAAAATCCGTGTAACTCTCTTGCAGAAACTGCTCGGTTACCATTTTGTTCTGTGATTTTGATTAGTTCTTTCATAACTTTAGAATTTTACTGTTTTTGTAATTTCATTTTATTGATTACCGAACGTACTCCTTGAGCTTGTAGTTTAAATTGTTCGCCAATTATTCTATAAATCGAAAGCTCTGGTGTATCATTAGGTAATTTTCTTTTTATTTCCTTATATATTCGGAAAATTTCTTTGTTTCTTTCGTCCCTCTGTCTTTGGAGTGGGGTACGAAGATCGATGTTTTCTAATGTCATATTCTGTTATATTTTAATTTATTATTTCACAACTAATACCTTCATAAAATACCCATTCTTGTCCGTTGGCTGGGTCTTCCCACCAAGAGAGGGGAGATAATCTAACTCCCTACAACAATGAAAAAAATAAATAGTATTAGAGCCTTTACACAGGCGAATATCAATAAACGCCTATACCTTCGTTCCTTTTTCCGTGAAGTAGAAGCTCAATATCAGCACCTTTGCGACCACGATGTTTGCAGCATTCCCCTCTCTTTCGGGGAGGGGGCAGGGGTGGGGAATTTAGGCAACTACACCAAACTCATAGAAGAAATTGCTCAGCAAATCCAAAGCGGAGAACTCAAACCCTCCGACTTGGATAGCCGTTTGGTAGAGCAGATTTACAACGATGTCTCCGAGCCTGTAAAAAAGGAATTGGGCAAACAGTGGATTAATTACGATTACAAAGAACCTGGCAACCTTATCCAAAAGTTTAAGAAAAACCTTTGGCAGTTTTCCTGTGCTAAAACATTAGTCGAATTGGAAATGATCAACAGCCTACTGATAGACAAAAACGGAAGAATAAAACCCGAACATCAATTTATGCAAGATGTACGGAAAATGAATGTGCAGTACAACAAGAACTACCTACAAGCCGAATACCAAACCGCCAAGCGTGGAGCCCAAATGGCTCACTTGTGGACAAAGTTCCAAGAGCAAAAACATCTATTCCCCAACCTTGTGTATAGAACCGTAGGCGATGGCCGAGTGCGACCAGAACACGCCACTCTCAGCGGAATCGTAAAACCCATAGACGACCCATTTTGGCGTACTTACTACCCACCCAATGGCTGGCGTTGTCGCTGTACCGTGATGAATACCGCAGAAAAAGTAACAGAAGGAGAATTTGAGGACAAAACCGTAAAGCCAGAATTTCACGGCAACACCGCCCTTGACGAGGAAATTCTCACCTCCAAAGTCTCATTCTTTAAACTCCTCAACAAAGACTTTAAAGCCAAAATCAATGCCGAGCTTCTAAAGTACAATATGCCGATGGACATTGCCTATCACGGCAAACACAAAAAGAAAGTATTTGTAAGCCCTTATGCCGATACCTCCGACCTAATCCCCAATGTAGAGACCGCTAGGGTTATCGTGGATCATTTGGGAATAGATGTAAAGATTAGGGCACATATTAATTTACAAAACCACAAGAATCCAGAGTATGAAATTAATGGAAAGTTGGCAGATAGAAAGGAAACAAGCTCTTATACCAGTATCAAAAGTAACTTGGAAACCGCAAGAAAACAAGGCAATCAGAGTATTGTTTATGATATTACGAAGTTTAAAGATTGGAAAGCAAGTGAAATAACCAAAAATTTAAAAGGTAAAATTATGAATTACAAACAAGCGGATTGGCTACATGAAATTTATTTTGTGAATGGTAATAAAGCGATTTCTTTTACCAAAGATGAGTTGTTAAAGGATTATGTTTCTGTTCTTAAAAAGTTAGAAAGCATAAAATCACTAAACCCCTAACCGAAGTCAGGGGTTTAATGTGGTAGCGGTAGGGGTCTCCCACCTCCCGCGATATATTGCCACAAAATTACAAAAACTTTTTAAACTACCAATAAAAAACCTTTAAAATGAGCAAAAAAGATTTTCCAACACCTAATTTTTCTGATTTGGCAACTACAATAACGGAAAAATCCCCAATATTGCTATTAGGGATTTTTCTGGTAGCTGATTGACTTTACTCGCTCAGCACTGCAAATATACAAAAACTTTTTAAACCCCATTTAAAAAACCTTTAAAATGAATAAAAAAGATTTTCCAACGCCCAATTTTTCAGCTTTGGCAAAGACAATTATCAAAGACGCTATCATTATTGCAGAAAAAGAAGCGGTTAATTTTTTCAAAGAATCCTTTTTCAATCAAGGGTTCACAGATACCTCCTTTCAGCAATGGGAAAGTAGAAAACAACCCGATTACAGACCAGGTGGGGCAATTTTGACCAGTTCGGGACATTTGAGGGATAGTATAGAGGTAGCCGATAAAACCAACAACAGCCTCACCATAGGTTCGTATGCCCAATACGCCAAAATCCACAACGAGGGCGGCACACTCAATATTCCCATCACTAAAAAGAGTAGGAAGTATTTTTGGTATATGTACAAACAAACCAACAATGAAAAGTGGAAGTGGATGGCACTAAGCAAGAAAAACCACATCCTCCTAAAATTTCCAAAACGCCAGTTTATAGGAGAAAGTGCCACACTAATAAAGCTATTAGACACCGAACTGAAAAAGCATATAGAAAAACAATACAAGAATGAGGTAATGAGATAATTTTCAAATTACCTAATTCTCACATTTACAAATTTATTTATTATGTACAACGAATTATACAAAGAACTTGCCAACGCTATTCAGAGAGAAATCCCAGAAATATTATGGATAGACCTTTGGCATAACCAGGTTAATTTTTTAGAGGAAGAATTTCCGTTCCGCACTCCAGCTGTCTTTTTATCCTTCCGCACCATTGGTACGCAAGACTTGGGCGGTTTGGGGCAGGAAGTAAGTCTGCAGGTAGATTTTTACCTTTTTTACGAAACCTTTACAGACACCTATCACGGAGCATTTAATCAAGATTCCGCCCTTGAATTTTTAACCCTGAAAGACAAAATACATCAGTATTTTCACGGTTCGGAGGGCAATTATTACAGTGCAATGAGGCGTTTAGGCTTTGCTCCAGAAGACACAGGCGGAGCAGGGAACTTGTACCGAATTTCTTTTAGTTGTATCGTTCAAGACGATAACGCAATGCCCGAAGAAGTAGAAGAACACATCACGGCAGAACTAATGAAAGAGGAAGACACAGGCTTCGTAATTCCATAAAAAAACCTCTCTTTCGGTGGGGTGGGGAGACTTAAACCCTATTAAATACAATATTTTCAATCGTTTTTTCAGACTTAAAGAAACGACAAGCCAACTCCGCCAAAATACGCTCCGTACTGTATTTTGGCTTTCCATACTCTGTAATTTCAGAAAGACGGCGGTATTCATTCCTTACCGTCTCATAAAATTGTTGAGTTCTGTCTCGTTTAGGTTTTTTAATCATATCTGTTATATCAATTTATTCAATATACGGTGTAAGAATAGGTTTTAGTCGTTCTATAAATGATTTTGCTAAGACTTCATAAAGCTCCTTTTAGCTTGTTGTAAATCTTCCGCTTTTTGCTTTTTGGTCATTTTACTATCAAATCTCTCAAAAAAACGCTTGGACACTCATAAAACCTTAATTTTTTTCAATAAAAACACCAATCAAATAGCCGTATGTTCTAATGGCAAAACATTGGGTGAAGGTTCGGTTTACCTCAGCACAAACAATGGTGATTTCGTGGAGCTTCCTAACATTGCCAATGGATTTTTTGACGGTGTGGAATGGCTCGATGACAGCACTTTACTTATTTCTGATTGGGTTACATATCCGACCAAAGGATTTGGAAAAATTTGGAAATATGATTTAAAAAATCAGCAATCAATACTTTATCTGACCGAAGAAGGTATTGCAGATATTTACTTCGATTCAAAAACAAAAAAGATATTTATGCCACAAATGTTGAAAAATAGAGTGATTATTACCGATTTAGAAAAACTGCAAACAGAAAAACACGAAAAACACAATAGACTTTATCAATATGGTATAGCAGACGGTTTCGTAAATGGTTTATATCGAGGCACTTTGCCTATTGGTGAAATAAAATTTAAAGGTGATTTTGGACTCGGAGCTCCTGATATGTTGTACGGAGAACTGACTATGTTAGACGGTCGAATTTATCAAACAAAAGCCACAGGACAGACCATAGAACCCGAAGATGATTTCAAAACCTCTATTTTGTTTACCACATTTTTTAAAGCCGATACTTTTTTCAATGTAGATAAAAGCATTCAAGAAAAAGCACTTTGGGCATTGATTTCAGAAAAATTACAACATAAAAATGGAATATATGCTATAAAAATAACAGGGAAATTTGATTTTGTAAAAACAAGAGCTTTTCCGCCAGTAAAAAGTGAGCCTTTTCCAGTAATTACAGAACTTTTTGACACACAAAATTTCTTTGAATTTACCAAAACCGAAGGTACTCTGATAGGGTTTTATATGCCAGAATTTTTAAACGGAATCAATAGCAAAGGTTATCATTTCCATTTTCTTTCAAAAGATAAAAAGCAAGGCGGACACCTATTAGATTTCGTAGGTAATAATCTAAAAATAGAAATTTCCGAACTACAAGGCATTGATATAGACATTCCTAAAGATGCTGATTTTCAAAATTTTAAATTTCAAACCAAAGATAACGAAATTCTCAAACGAGTAGAACAAGGGAAATGATTTGAAATTAATTTTTCATCCTTTTAAACTAAAAGCCTTATACCTCACTTCCGTTTCGACTGAAAAGTTGGAGCGGTTTCTTTATTTTAGCCTACACCATTTACATTCCCCTCTCCAAATAGTAAAGTCGTCAAATACTTACAGGGGTATGTGGATAGTGTCTTTATAAAGTTGAATTTTGTAATAATTTTACGTTGATATCAAAAGGCTTGGGAGCATTTCAACACACATTCATTTCCTTTCAACACTATAACATTTCACGACTACAACCCTAAAAAATTATACTATTTTGTGGTTGTAGTCGTAATTTATTATGCTTTACAATCTAACTTGTTTTCTTATAATTCCAAATGGCTAATCCGTTGAAAACAAACACGAAAACCAGCATTATCAGAAAGTGATACTGAATGTCGGCAAAGCCACTTCCTTTGAGAACAATCATTCGTACCACCTCAATAAAATAGGTTACGGGGCTGAGTCGGGCAATGTAATACGCCCAAGTAGGCATACTATCGATAGAGGTAAACAAACCGCTCATCAGCATAAAAATCATTATGAAAAAGAAGGTAATGGACATCGCTTGTTGTTGCGTTTCGGCAAAAGTAGAAATCAGCAAACCCAATCCCAAAATCGCTATCAGATAAAGCAACAAATAGCCGTACAACAAAAACACACTTCCCAACGGAACAATCCCGTAAACCAAACGAGCCACCACAAACAAGCCCACACTGAAAACAAAAATGCCTATAATCCAAAACGGAAGCAGTTTCCCGATGACAAATTCGTATTTCTTAATCGGCGTTACGTTGATTTGCTCGATGGTGCCCACTTCTTTTTCCTTCACGATGTTCAACGCACACATATACGCCGCAACCATCGTAACCAAAACCACCAATATGGCAGGCACCATAAAAAATTGGTAATTCAAATGCGGATTAAACCAATTCGATGCCGTTACTTCTATCTGCGGAACGGCACTAAACTTGGGCTGAGGCATCCGTTGCAAACGAATATCATTGTTATACGCCGAAATGATTTGCGAAAGATACGCCCCGCCCAAACTCGCCTTGACACCATTGATGGCATTCACGGCGATGAACAGTTTTTCCGAATTTCCGCTGACCAAATTCTTCTCAAAATCCTTAGGAATTTCCAAAATCAAATCCGATTTGTCCTTTTCAATCTGTGTGAAGGCTTCTTTGTAGGAATTTCCGTAGTCCGAAAGCTGAAAATATCCCGAGGCGGTAATCTTCGAAATCAGCTGTTGCGAATATGTGGAGCGGTCGTTGTCCACTATCGAAATGTTGATGCCTTTCACCTCGTAATCAGCCGCCAAAGGCAAGATAAGAAGCTGTATAATCGGGGCGATGAATATCATCGGCAAGATGGCTTTGTTTCGCAATATCTGTTTGAATTCTTTTCGTAATAAAAATTTGAGTGTTCTCATTCCAATCTCTTTTTAAATGTTTTAAAACTCAATGCCAACAGCAAAATGGTCATTCCCAACAGAATCAAAGTTTCTTTCCAAATGGCTGAAAATCCCAATCCTTTTATCATTATCGATTTCACGATGATATAATACCATTTGGACGGAAATATATTCGATACCCATTGCAAGATGGTCGGCATATTTTCTAACGGAAACATAAACCCCGTGAAGAGCATCGTAGGTATCATCATTCCCATCATTGAAAGTAACATTGCCGACTGTTGCGTTTTGGTATTGTTCGAAATCAATAAGCCCAATGACAACGCACAGATGATAAGCAGCGTACTTTCGGCGATGAGTAGCCCAATACTTCCGTTTATCGGCATATCAAGCAGCGTAACGCTCAATACAAGGATAACCCCCAGATTTATAAGCGACAAGAATAAGTAAGGAAGTGCCTTTGAGATGATTACCAACAACGGATTGAAGGGCGAAACCAACAATATTTCCATTGTTCCCGACTCTTTTTCGCGTACTATGGACACGGCGGTCATCAATACGCAAACCAAAAGCAATACCAACGCCATAATCCCCGGCACAAAGTTCGTCGCCCCTTTCAATTCGGGGTTGTAGAGCATTCTTATTTCGGAAGAAATGCTGTAAGGAACGCCCGTTTCTTGCCATAAACTTTGTTGATACCGCATAATTACCGAAGTGGCATATCCCGTAAGGGTATTGGCGATATTCGGGTCGGAAGCATCGGTAATAATTTGGATTTGGGCTTTATGCAGATGCAACAAATCCTTATTAAAATTCGTTGGGAAGATTACCGCCAGCTTGATGTTCTCCTTTTTGAAAGCCGCTTCTATTTGATTGTGGTTCAGCAAGGTTTCATTTATGTTAAAAGTGGTATTTACCGATAATTTATCGATAATTTCCCGCGAGGCATCGTCTTTGGCATAATCACAAATGACGATTTTGGCATTCTTAATCTCATTAGTTACGGCAAAACCGAAAAGCACAATCAACACAATCGGCATACCGAAGAGCATCAGCAAGGTTTTGCTATCGCGGAAGGTGTGATAAAACTCTTTTCTTACAAATGATAAAAACTGTTTCATAGCGAATCGGATTTAGTCGGATTTTCGTTTGGCTTTTCTTGCCAATTCATAAAAAACTTCGTCCATCGTACTGACAGCGAACTGTTTCTTTAAGTTACTGGGCGTGTCCAAGGCTTTGATAACGCCATCTACCATCATCGAAATGCGGTTACAATACTCCGCCTCGTCCATATAATGCGTGGTAACGAAAATAGTGATGCCTTTGTCCGCCGCTGCGTAAATCAAATCCCAAAACTGCCGCCTTGTAACGGGGTCAACGCCGCCTGTGGGTTCGTCCAAAAAGACAATTTTGGGTTCGTGCAGAATCGCCACCGAAAACGCCAACTTCTGTTTCCAGCCCAAAGGCAAAGAAGCTACCAATTTCTTGGCTTCGGACTGCAACCCAAGCATCTGGATAAGTTCCTCGCTCTTTGTTTTCAATTGTCTATCGGTCAAGCCGTAAATACCTCCGAAAAATTCAATATTTTCCAAAACGGTCAAGTCCTCATACAACGAAAATTTCTGACTCATATACCCGATGTTCTTCTTAATGGCTTCGGTTTGCTTATAAATATCGAACCCCGCGATAGTAGCACTCCCCGAGGTGGGTACAGAAAGCCCACAGAGTATTCGCATTGCGGTGGTTTTCCCTGCTCCGTTGGCTCCCAAAAAGCCAAATATCTCACCTTCGTACACTTCAAAGGTAATTTCGTTGGCAGCAATGAAATCGCCGAAACGCTTGGTGAGTTTGTCGGTTTTTATTACAATCTTGTTGGTCATATTAGTTCATTAAGTTTATAAAACAATCTTCAATGTTGGGGGTGATTGGTTTTATTTCAATATTTTGGAAATTAGCCTTTTGTAAATACTGTAATAATTCATTTGCCAGTTGTTCATTTTCATTATAAAATGTAATATGGTGATGTTCGCCAAAGGAAAAACAGCTTTTTATTTGTTCATTTTCACGCAAAACACGTTGCAAACGGCTCATATTGTCTGCCTTTACAGCAAATAACGCATCAGGATACTGCCCGATGATGTTATCGGGGGTGTCGATGGTCATAATTTTCCCATTCTGAATCAAAGCGATGCGTTCGCAAAGGGTGGCTTCGTCCATATAAGGCGTAGAAACCATTATCGTGATGCCTTGCTCTTTTAATCCTTTGAGCATTTCCCAAAATTCCTTCCTCGAAACCACATCTACCCCCGTAGTAGGCTCGTCCAAGAACAACACCGTAGGGCGATGAATCAACGCACAGCAAAGAGCCAACTTCTGTTTCATTCCCCCCGAGAGTTTTCCCGCTCGGCGATCTTTAAAAGGGGCTAACTGCACATAAATGTCCTTTACCAAATCGTAATTTTCCGCTACCGAAGTGTTGAATACCGTAGCAAAAAAGTTCAAATTCTCCTCAATGGTCAAATCGGGGTATAGCGAGAACTTCCCCGGCATATACCCGACATTCTTGCGAATGGTTTTGTAGTCTTTGACCACATCATACCCATTGACGGTGGCTGTTCCGCTATCGGGAAGCATCAGCGTAGTGAGTATCCTGAAAATAGTGGACTTCCCAGCTCCGTCCGCCCCGATAAGTCCGAATAATTCGCCCTTATTCACCGCAAACGAAACATCATCAACCGCCTTTACGCTTCCTTTGTTATACGTTTTTACGATATTATTTAATACTACATCTTTCATATTTTTATTTTTTTATGTGGGAGTGTATGCAATACACCCGAAATGTGATGCGTTGTGTTTTTGGTTTGGGTGTATGCAATTGCTTCGCCAATTCACTTTGTTCGGGTCGCCCCTACTTGTGTGGTTTTTGTATTCACAATGATTTATTTTATGTTCCCAACACTTCATTTTGTATTCCCAGTACTTCATTTTGCTTTCCCAACACTTGATTTTGTGTTCCCAGCACTTAAATTTGCTTCCTACGGACTTCATTTCGCTTCCTACGGACTCGTTTTCCTTTCCTACGGACATCAATTTTGTTTCGGGCGTATGCAATACGCCCCTACACACGTAATTTTCTTCCTAAAAAATCATTTATCTGAAAACAAAATCTCACCGTACATTCCTATTTTGTACAATCCGTCATTTTTTACCTTTACCTTAATCGCATACACCATATTGGCTCTTTCCTCTTTGGTCTGAATGGTTTTCGGGGTAAACTCCGCCTTGCTACTAATCCAAATTATCGTGCCTTCGGTTTGGTTGTAACCTCCCTCGCCATCATCGGTAAGCACTTTTACCTTTTGGTTCAGTGCTATCTGCGGAAGTTGATTTCCAGAAACATACGCCCTTAATAGAATGTTGGACAAATCTGCAATTTTATAAAGCGGTTTCCCTACGGCGGTCATCTCGTTGGCTTCGGCGTATTTGGTAAGCACCGTTCCCGAAATGGGATTCGTAATTTTGCATTTAGCAATCTGATCATTGAGTTGCTCTATCTGTACCTGTAAGGCAAGAGCGTCTTTTCCTAAGCCATCGCTGGAAATATTCAGGGTAGATTTCTGGGCTTCGATTTGCTTTTTCAGCACCGCAACCTGATTGTTAATATCATCGAGCTGTTTGGGCGTAGCAGCATCGCCTTTGAGCAAATTACTGATGCGAATCTTCTCATTTTCAGCATTGCGAAGCTGTTCTTGCAAAGCCGATAGCTGTACCGAAACATTGGGTTTCTTTCCCAAAATGGAAACAATCTGAGCCTCCAATTGTTTTCTTTTCAGATGCAATTGCAAACTGTCGATATAGCCGATATTTTGCCCTGCATTGAGCGTTTGCCCCTCTTCAATATCGAATTGTTTGATAACCCCAACGGCTTCGGAGGAAATAAGCGTTTCTTCGGCTTCAAAACTTCCCGAAGCATCAAACGAAGTGTTGTTCCGATTACAAGCAACAAGCATTATAGCGATGCCCATTGCCATTGTGATGTTTTTTATTTGGTGCATATTCGTATATTTTTAAAATTATTTGTTTCCTATGGTGATTTGAGCGTTATATTCGTTCATCAAAAGCTGAATTTCGTGCAAAATGAGGTTTTGCTTGGCTTGGTCTTCGGCATTTACGGCGATGAGATAGTCGTTGGTGGTTGCCGTTCCGTAAGTAAGCTGATTTTGGGTGGTATTTTTCACGTTTTCACGAAGTTTCACGATGTTTTTATCGGTTTCAATCAGCTCTTGCATCTTTACAATGTCGGCATTTTGCTGTTTGAGGGTGAGATTGGTATTAAACAGAAAGATATCTTTTTGTGTATCCACCAATTTTTGGTTATTGGCAAGGATTCTTTTTTCATTTTTATGGGTGTAAAAGTTAGCAATATTCCAATTTAGCCGCACCCCAGCGATGTAATAGCTTTCCAAATCAGGGCTTAGCATATTCAGAGCGGGTTTGCCCATTCCCCCTTGAATGAATAGCCCCAACTGAGGCAGTTTTTTGGTATTAAGTAGCTTCTTTTGCACTTCAAACGATTTCTTTTGCAAGTCAAAAAGCCTTAATTCAGGACGATTAATCGTTTGATTGATAATCGGTTGCCGTTTGGGCTTATCGAGTTGCGTATTTTCGTGAATAGGTTCGCCCACGAAGAGTGCCAACATATCGGCATAGCCTCTGCGGGTGGCTTTTAGCTCTGTTGTATGCTGATGGGCTTTGAGCAACTCGGCTTGGAGGTTGTCGGCGGCACTTTGGAGGGCAACGCCGTTGGCAATGGCGACCTTAGTTTTATCGATGCCCGTTTGAATGTCTTTTTTGAGCAATTCTGTTTGCTGAATTTGGGCTTCAACGAGCAGAATTCCGAAGAAAAGCTGGTTGATGCGTTCGTTTAATTTGTACAATTCCACTTCTACCTTCTGCATTTCGATTTCCGAATTGGTTTGGATGTTTTCTTTTTGCTTTTTCACGGTAAAAAGGTCGGTAATGGACTGCGACAGCTCCCCATAGAGTTTGTATTGGTCTTTGCTCAGGGTAGGAATGTCCATATTTGGCACAGCGATAGGCACTTGCGTAACCGCCGACTGATGCGTAGCCTGTCCCGACACCCCGAATTTGGGTAAATATCCCTTTTGGGCGTTAGAAATGGAATACTCGGTGGTTTTTTCTATCAAAGCGTATTGCTTTATGAGGGGATAGTTCTGTTTTGCCTTTTCCAAGCAATCGTCCAGCGTCAAAACTTGTATTTGCTGCCCTGCCATCCAATGACTACACAGCAGCCAAAGCCCTACCAGCCACATTGTTTTTTGTTTTTGCATCACTTTATACATATCATTTAACATTTAGTTTTAATCATTTGATTAAATTTGGTTCAAAAAAAATTAGTTATGCCTTCATCATTGCTTCTATCCAGATAGGAATCAGTCTTTTGCGTTCTTGCATTAGCTTTTCAAACTGGCTTTCACTCACAACGCCGTTATGTTGCAACATTGGTTTTATAACAAACGGAAAAATTACCAATCCTAAAAGGTTCACCAAGAAATGCAACGGATTGGGTTCTGTAATTTCGCCCATTTCCACGGCTTTTTGGTGCTGCTTTACGAAGACAGATTCGAGAAACAGCCTTCTCACAGGCAATTTTCCCGATAACGCCTCTGGATTATTGCGAATTTCGCTCAAAATAAACATCGGCACATTGGGTTCGAGCAATATAAAATCGATATATTTTTCGGCAATATGCTCCACTTTCCTTTTTAGGGACGTTTCTTCGTTATTCAGCACCGCAACCATTCCTTGCATAAACTTAGACACGGTTTCGGACATAATGATATTGAATAATTTTTCCTTACTTCGGAAGTAATAATTCAGTAATGCAAGGTTAATTTCGGCTTGTTCGGCAATATCACGAGTACGCGTGGCGGCATATCCTTTTTTGAGGAAAACCACCTTTGCTGCCTCCTTTATTTTCTCTTCGGTGGAGGTGTCAATTGCTTTTGTTTGGTTGTTTTTAGCCATTTTCAAATCTATTTCGATGCAAAGTTAAATCACTTTTTTGAATTAACCAAATATTTTAATCAAATGATTAAATTTTGTTTTGCTTGGGGAGGGGGGATTTGTAAAATCACAAGCCGAGTTTATTAAAAATCGGCTTGTGATTAGTTTATGGAGTAACTTTTAAAATATGGCATTACTAATTTTTTTGTGAGCTAAACTTGAGATTACCGAAGTAAAAGAGGGTGTTTATTCTGAAACGCTCAAAGTTTAAGAATCCTCTTGCTTTTGAAATAACGGATTGTATTTTTCCATTCATATTTTCGTGCTTTGCACTGGATGTTTGAGTAACTATCGCATTGATAATCCCTTGTAAATGATTATCAAAGGTCTTTATCACTTCATTTACAGCGGTTATGGATTGACTTATTGCATTATTTTTCCATAGTTCGTAATTAATTGCTATACAATCTTTTAAACTAAACAAATACTTGAAATTCTCTCGTATTTGCCACGCCTTTGCCGTAAGTAAATTCTCACTAAGAGTCCTTTGCAAGACCCTCCATTTCCTTTTCCTAACTAGTTTTAAATAATTTTTGAACCGTTTTTTAGAAAAGGCGGATTCAAGTTATAAATGCAACTTTATCCTCGTGGTTAATATTTTGTAAATGTACTTGATTTGGAGTCAAAAATCCAAATCTTTTTCTTGGTCTATTGTTTAGTTTTTCTTCTACATATTTTATGTCTTTTTCTGTGATTAAATTAAAATTGTAATCCTTTGGAAAATACTGTCTTATAAGTCCATTTAGGTTTTCATTAGAACCTCTTTCCCAACTATGATAAGGCCTTGCAAAGTAATAATCTATTTCTAATGATGTGGCAATTTCCTTATGTAAGGCAAATTCTTTTCCATTATCAGAGGTGATTGTTTTTAAAAATGGCTTCCATTGGCTTAGAATTTCAATGACTTTTTGTTTAGTTTCTTCTGATGATTTTGATTGCAATAACGCCAATTTGGCTTTTCCCGTTACTCTATCATTTGCTGTTAAAATAGCTTTTTTGTGATTTTTGCCAATTACTAAGTCTATTTCTATATCACCAATTCTAATTTTTTCATCAACTATTTTTGGACGATTTTCAATACTCACTTTATCGGGTATTTGACCTCTTTTGTCTTTTTTAGCTCCTCGTTTTCGATACTTTTTTCCCTTTGTTCTCAAATGGGTATATAGGTCTCCTCCTTTCTTTTTGTCTGCCCAAATATGCTGATAAATTCGCTCTATTGACACACAATCTTTTCCTAAGAGTTTTCTGAATCCAACGATTTGCTCTGGGCTATAATCTTCTCTGAGCAAACTCTCTATATCTTTCTGTATTTCAGGGGTTAATCGTATGTTTTTCCTTTTAGTCTTTTGTCTATAAGCATATTTTTTTCCGCTAATTGTGCTTTATAAACACCGTTCCTTCGATCTGAATTCCTTTTCAGTTCTCTACTTACAACAGACTTATCGCGATTTATTTCTTTGGCGATGTAACTTTGTGAAAAGCCTTGTTCAAGTAATATTTGAATTTTGTATCTTTGCTCTTGGGTTAAATGACTCATTGTTGTGATTTTTGGACGAGGAGCAAGATGAGAATTTTTTCCATTTCAGCAAAAGGGAAGAGGTTTTTCTCTTCTCTTTTCTGAAAAAAAATATTTCATCCTTTCTAAAAGTTGCATTTGTTAGTTGAATCTAAGCTAGAATAAACCCTGCTGGTTTAAAAACTGAAAGGAAGCTGTTCAAAAGAACAGCTTCCTTTCATTATATTACTCCTCCTCTTTGCTCACTAAATGAGCCAAATCAGGGTCGTTTTCGATGCGTTCAAGTTCGTTTTTGATGAGCTCTACGATGTCTAACTTCACTTGCTTGTAATTGGCTTGTATTTGTTCTTGCATTTTATCCGTTTCATCTTCGTCTACAAAGGATAGAATCTGTGGAATTTTCTGATAATTTTTCATCTCGGCACTTACTTTTTGATTATCCACTACAATTTGAGCGTGGAAAATCTTTTGGTCGATACGCTCGTCAAAATTGTCGGATACAGCTCCTACGAACATTCCCTGTGTAAGATTGGAAATTTTACTAGCAGGAATTAAGCTATCCAATTGCGTGGAGATGGAGGTAGAAACATCATTGCGATTGATGGTTTTGGATTGGCGTTGTTGTAATACTTTCCCGAAACGTTCGGATAGTGTTTTGGCAGTTTCTCCTACCACTTGTCCACTGAAAATATTACCTACGGTATTTTGGATTACTTTACTTTCTTTATCTCCGTAATCACGGGTAAGCTGTGAAAAATCCTGAAATCCCAAACACACGGCTACTTTATTGCTTCGTGCGGTGGCGATAAGATTATCCAATCCACGGAAATAAATGGTGGGAAGCTCATCAATAATCACGGAAGATTTGAGTTGTCCTTTTTTGTTGATGAGTTTTACGATCCGGGAATTGTAAAGCCCCAAAGCTGCCGAATAGATGTTTTGCCTGTCGGGATTATTACCTACACAAAGGATTTTAGGTTCTTTGGGATTGTTAATATCCAATGAAAAATCATCGCCTGTCATTACCCAATAGAGCTGTGGCGAAATCATTCTCGATAACGGAATTTTAGCCGAAGCGATTTGTCCTTGTAGTTGGTCTTGTGCTCCGCCTTGCCACGCATCCATAAAGGGCGAAAGGTAATTTTCTAATTCAGGGTAGGAAGTCAAAATCGTAAAAACATCGGCATAAGGTTTGTTTAGTAGTTCGATGGCGTGCGGAAAAGTACAATATTTTCCGTTTTCATATATTTTTAAAAACCAAATAATAGCCGCTAAAAGGATAATGGGTGATTCTACAAAAAAATCACCTTGCTTTTGTATCCACGAACGATTCAGATTCAACATAATGGTATAGGCACTTTCATAGGCATCGGAAATATCCGTCATAAAATCGGGATTGATGGGGTTACAGCGATGGCTTTTTCGGGGGTCGTCAAAGTTTATTACATAGAACTTAGGAGGTACTTTGTATTTGTCCAAATGTTTTAACAAATGATTATAGGCAATGGTAGAAAGGTCATCAAATTTGAAGTCATAGATGTACATAGCAAATCCTTTTTCGATTTGTTGTTTGATGTAATTATTGACAATGGCATAGGATTTTCCTGACCCCGGCGTTCCCAACACGATGGTTGCCCGAAAGGGATTGACTACATTTATCCAACCTTTGTTCCATTTTTTCTGATAATAGAAAAGTGTAGGCAGGTTGATAGAGTATTCATTTTGCATTAACCGTGTTTCCTGCATAAAAGATTCGTTTTCGTTGTTGAAGACATCGTCCATCAGGTTGTTTTTTAATAAACGACTCATCCACGAACCTGCCATCAGTAGTGAAATATACCCAATGGCTGTGGTAAAAATATAGAAAAACGCCACAAGAGAAGCGGGAAGCTTTTAGGTATAAAATCCAAAAGTTTCCAAAGAAAAATAAAACACCTACTATCAACGCCATATGAATTTTCCGCCAAGTGATTTTTTCGTTTTTAACACCGGTGGTTCCTAAACAACTCAATGCTAATAACACAAGAGCAAAACATTTGGTATATAGTGGATGTGAAAAAAGTCCCGCCGTTCGCTCAAAATTGGCAAGGATTTTATCCACTACATTTAAAATCCATTTTTCGGCTTGAAAAAAGCCGTAACAATACCAATACAAGTGCATTAGCACTATCAAAATACTTACCGCTCTCATAAATGCCATAATTTTGGCAAAAGCTCTTAAATCATCATCGTTTTGCATATTTATTCAGTTTAGATTAAAGGATTAAAAGATTAAAACATTCAAATATTAAAGAATTAAAAGATTAAAAAATTAAAAAATTGAAACATTAAAAAAATAGAAAGAGGGAAAGGATTAAGAGGTGATTCTTTTAGATTTCTTTTTGCGTTTTCGTTGCATTTGTCGGATAAAACTTTCTTCCTCGTAATTAACGGCTTGTGTATCCAATGAAAATAAATTCAAAAAACTATGTAATGCCGAATCTGTTCCAAAATCTTTTTGGTAGGATTCATTACATTGAAAATCAATAGAAAAATGGTTATTACTTTCTTCTCTAATAGATTGATTACTTGGTTTTTGTTCCTTGCTATGTATTCTTTGATTCTTGCCACCTTGATTCTTGATTTCTTGTTTTTTGTTACTTTCCACTTGTTTTTCCCATAAGTCAAAACTATTGGCAGAAAATATTTTTCCAAGCCGAGAGCCGTTATATACGCATTGTGAATTATGGTCTATGAAAGTGATACCATACAACCGTCCTTCGGTATTTTTTCGTATGACAACATCTATATTTTTCGTGTTTAACATTTTTACAAAATCCTTTGTACTTTGAGTGGAATGTTGGGCATTTAAAATTTCACCTTTTAGAAAATCCGTGTCCTGTGTTTTATGAAAGTTCAAATGTTTTTGAAATTGCCTTTCTAAAAAAGGAAGTCCCAAGGATTTTACCATTTTGGAGGCTTTAAAAGGCTGACTTGCCTTGTTGCCGTTTTCGTCCAAAGCAAAATAAACCAACCCTTTTTTGAATGTACCCTGCAATTCGCCTTCTACTTTTTCGATGCCTACATTAAATCTACTAAGCAAAGCCGTGTATTCTCCAAAAGACTGAAACTGATAGTTTTTTATGACCTGCCTAACTGCCGAAGCAATCTGTTTTTTTACTTCGTTTTGAGTGTAGTCCACTTTGAGCGTTGCAAGATGATTTTCCTTTTGTGTAAGCTCAAAATCATTTTCTAATTCCACTCCTTTTTTATTAGCAATAGCAGGGGTGAGTCCAAATTCATTTTCAATATTTCTACACACTTTCATTGAGCGGATTTTTTCAAATGAATCGTTTATTTTTTTGCCGCTTTCATCAATGCCAAGCGATACGATATGAATATGTTCTCGTTCAATATCCGAATGTTTATACACCACAAAGGGTTGCTTACCCCACCCCATTTCGTGCATATATTGTTGTGCTACTTTTACAAAAACTTCATCAGACACGGCATCTTTTGGATTGGGATTGAGGGATATGTGCAGAATTGGCTTTTCGGTCTTTTGATTGGCAAACAAATACGGAGCAAAAGAACGGATAATTTCCGATGTCCCTATGTTTCCATTGACAGGCTGAATGATGTTTTGAGTGTGTAAAATCGTAGCTTCTTGCTTGTCTAATTTGTTATGATTGTACAGAAGCACTCCCAAAAGATTGCTTCCTCGATGTATTTTAGCGACCATTTTTTGTGTTTTTTTCAGTGATATGTTGTTCTAATTGTTGTGAAATAGCCATAATTTCTTTGCAGATAGCTACCATTTGAGCGGTTTGTTGTTCGAGTTTAAACAGATAGGCAGCAGCTTTCTTTTCGGAAAAATTGCGATACAAAATCTTTACTATCTGATTGTAATTCACGCCCACTGCCCGAAATTGTCCGTAGAGTTCGGTGAGTTTGATATAAAAATCCATTACTGATTTATCGATTTTTACACTTTTGATTTCTTTGGAAAATAATACCGAAGTGATAAAATGAGCTTTGATTTTCATTCCTGATTGTTCAAATAAGGAAAGAAATTTGGCGTTATCTTCATCATTTAACCGAAATACATACCGATGTGTAGTCGGATTTAATTTCTTATTGCGTCCATTATTGCGATGATAATGGGTGTTTTCTGTATTTAAAGTATCTTTCATAAATTCAGTAGTAAGTCAAATAAAACCACGACTTTGGAGGGGTTTTAGGCTTCCTGCAAGGACAAGTGGTTTTGAGGCACTAATACGCCTTAGAGTGCCTCAAAACACAACTTGCTCTGTTCGGGTGAACAGAAAATGCTCCTATCGGTCGCATTAAAGTTAGCTTTGAAAAAGAAAGAAAATCCGTCCAAAATCATTGTCTTTTGTTTTTGTGCAAAACAACCGAATTTCAATCATTTAGCAGGTATATCATTCCTTGCCATTGAATGCCTTATAATGCCAAAGACTTCCTTATGTAAATACGTGTGTAATTGTGTATGTTTCTTTGTACGCACATACATATGTATGTAGCTACGTAGCTACGTCCCAACGTACTTACATATGTACATACGTACGTAAGCAAATACGATAATACCTATGTGATTATCTGCAAACGTAAATACTTACACACTTACTCATTTGTGTATATGTGTAAATATTTGGATAAGTACGTATCTACTTACAGAAATACACATATAGATACATACATATACACATATATACTCAATTACTTGATTTTGTATATAAGTACGTAAGTAAACACGTAAATAAGTACACATACAGATACGCACTTATGCAAATCTCTAAGTACATAAAATTGTAAAAACATATAAACATAAACACATAAAAATATGAAAGCCAAAAACACCAAATTTGTCAGTTTTTCTACCCAAAAAGGAGGAGTCGGTAAAACCACTTTTACCGTACTTGTAGCGAGTTTATTACACTATCGAATGGGATACAATGTAGCCGTTTTGGATTGCGATTATCCGCAGTATAGCCTGAGTCGTATGCGAGAGCAAGACCTTAAAACGGTAATGCAAAACGAACATTTTAAACATACTGCTCACAAGCAATTCAGTCAAATTAACAAAAAAGCCTATCCGATTATTACCTGTAAACCCAATGAAGCCATTGAAAAGGCACAATCTTTTCTTGCTGAAAATCCTTTTCAGATAGATGTGGTATTGTTTGATATGCCCGGTACGGTAAATACGGCAGGGGTGCTGACAGTGCTTTCACAGATGCACCATATTTTTTCACCCATTACCGCTGACAGGGTGGTCATTGAAAGTACACTGAGCTTTACCGAAGTCCTTTCCAACATTATCGCTAAAAATACCCAAAGTGCCATTGAAAGTGTACATCTGTTTTGGAATCAGGTCGATGGTAGGGAAAAATCGCCTTTGTATAAAATTTACGAAAAGGTAATTGCCGATTTGAACTTACCGCTGATGAATGCCTATATCTCTGATAGTAAGCGTTTTAGTAAAGACGGGACAGACAATCAAAAATGGGCGTTTCGTTCTACTTTATTACCTGCCGATGAACGATTGATGAAAGGTTGTCATTTAGACGATTTTATAACGGAATTCATTCAAATCGTTTCTCTATAAATCAGTAATTTACAATAAAATACACTATTTATTATGAAAGAAAAGACCCCCCTTATCAATGAAAACGAGCTGATGGAACTGATGGCAGGGACTTCTTCGGATGTTGATGCTTTTTCAAAAACGCAAGAGAAAAATCCTCAAACGACAAACGAAAAACCTGCTTCCAAAAAAGAATCGCCTCGAAAGGTAAAATCCGATAATCTTTCGTATGAAACCCTATTTTTTAGGCAGGGGGATACATCGGCAAGAGAAGGGAAGTCTGTGTATATTCGCTCGGAATACCATCAACGTATTGCTCGAATTGTTCAAGTTATCGGTGAGGACAAAATTAGTATTTATACTTATTTGGATAATGTTTTAAAAGCTCATTTTGAGCAATATAAACAAGAAATCACCGAAAGTTTTCAAGAAAAATACAAACCTATTTTTTAGTTATGGAAAAACTCATCATCATACTGCTGATACTGATTATTTTTCTGTTATTATCGGAAAAATTTTCATTGAAAATCGAACGGAAAAAATATTCCAACCCCTTGCCCGAATGCAAAAAAACACCTGAAAAGCCCGAGCAAAATATTTCTATAATGGGGAAAAGTAAATTTGTACCTACAAAGCAAGAAAATCCATTAACAGAGGCTGAAAAACAGGCAATTTTAGCAGAGTTTGAGCAGGAAAATGAAAGCAATCTGCCTGATTTTGAAGATGAAGAAGAGGATTTACGAGCGATGCGAACTTCTGAGCAAGACAATGATTTTGCCACAGGCTTGTCTTTTGAGGATTTGGAAAAAGTAGCCGATTTTCTAAGCCAAAATGCATCTTCCACCACAGAAAACAGAGAACTAGCCCAAAAAGTGGTTGGTACCAATCTATTGGAAGAAATTGAAAAAGCCCTACCTGAGGCTTCCCTAAAAGTAGCTCAGCTGTTAGATGCCGTACTGCCACAAACTCCTCAGCCAAATGGAGATTTTGATATTGAGGAGTTTGTGTGATAGGGAATTAAAAAACTCTATAAAAAAATATTTTTATATCACTGACATTCAGTTTATTGAAAGAATAATTAAATATTTTAAACAAGAATTATTAGCTGTATTATTTTTATTTTATATTTTTGTGGGTTGTATAAAAGTATTCATTATGGATAATCATTACCTAACTTTTAAAAAAAACATAGTAAATCTTGGATTTACTACAGAGGATGATTGCCTATACTTAATAGATAATACTGATAACTTAGCAGAGCCTCAAATTCAATTTCATTTGGATAAGGCCCGAAAATTAAGTGCTTCGGCTATCTATTTACGAAAACAACTTAATGGAAGCTACAAGCCTCAAGTATATCTGTTTGATTTTACCGATAGAAATTTTGAAGAGACAAACGAATCCGAACTAGCTCAAATTCAAACTAATATCTGGAGCAGTGGCGAAGCACCATTGGCTTGTATATTTTATAATACGGAGATTAAAATTCTTGACTGCACAAAGCATATAACAAAAGAATATAAACCCGAATATTTAGTAAAAGAGTTAAAGCTAACAGGAAAGGTTCACGAATTATATAATGAACAATTTGCTGTAAAAATAAAAAGTGGAATTTTTTGGGAAGAAGAAGAACTGAAAAATAAGTTTAAATTCCAAAATTCTGCTTATGATAAATTGATTGACAATATTCGTTATGTGTCAAAAAAACTAACTACTAAGTTTAGTACTATTTCAACTGAAATAGTTAATAAGATAATTGTTCAATCGATACTGATAAAATATTTAGAAGAAACCATTGATGGCAATGGTAATGAATTATTATCAAAGAAATATTTTCAAAAATACGATAATGCGTTGTCTTTTAGTGATATTTTAAAACAACAAGGTAAATTTGTAGAACTTCTTTCGGATTTAAACAAAGATTTTAATGGAAATGTATTTAGATGGGATAGTGCAGAAGAAGATAATCTAAAAAAATTAGATTTGTCTATTCTTGCTGATTTATTATCAACTAATAAAACAAACTTGAATTCTAATCAACTAGAATTAGAATTTAACGATTGGAGGTATTTTGAATTTAAGTTTATTCCTGTTGAGTTGATCAGTCGTTTGTATGAAGAGTTTTTAGCAGAGGATAAACAAGATAAAGGATTGTATTATACCCCCTCGCATCTAGCAAAATTATTGGTTGATGAATGTATTCCGTTAAAAAAATATAAAAACATTGACTTAAAGGAATATACGATTTTAGACCCAGCTTGTGGTTCGGGAATTTTTTTGGTAGTGGCTTTTAAGCGATTAGTGCAGATATGGCGACTCCAAAATAATATGGCAACTCCAAATATTGATGATTTAAAATCAATTTTGAAAAACATTTACGGTGTTGATAAAGAGGAACAAGCAGTACGATTGGCATCATTCAGCTTGAGTTTGGCTTTGTGTAACGAATTGAATCCTATTACAATTTTAAATGAATTGAAATTTGATGATTTAACAAAAACAAATTTAATTCATTCTGATTTTTTTGAATGTAAAGCCATTGAAAATAAGAAATTTGATTTGGTAATAGGAAATCCGCCTTTTGTAAGAGGTGCAATTTCTAGTTACTCAAACATTTGGAAAGTAGAGGATAAAAAAGTAAAAATTCCACAAGGACAAATAGCGTTAAAATTTCTTTCGGAATCATTCAGTTTTTTAAAACCTAAGGGATTGATTTCCTTGATTATAAAATCGTCAGGATTGCTATACAATAGCACTTCCAACGAATATAAAAAAATCTTGTTTAGTAATTTTAATGTTGTTCAAATATTAGATTTTACAGCATTGGCAAGGAATAAATCACTTTGGGATAATGGTGCTGATGTTGCATCTGCTGCCATATTTATTAGAAATGAAAAACCAGATTTTTATAGAAATATTTTACATTTAACATTTAGGAGAACAAAAGCAACCAAAGAGCGAATAGTTTTTGAAATAGATGATTATGATTTACATTTTATCAATCGCCAAACAGCAATAGATAACGAGTTTATTTGGAAAATAAATCTACTCGGGGGCGGAAGAATAAAAAAAATACTTGAGAAATTAGAAAAACTCCCATTATTTAAATCTTTTTTAATTTCAAAGGGATATACTATTCAAGAAGGGCACGGAACATTAAAAACTAAATCAAATAATCCAACTAATATAAACAGGAGGTTAATTTCTTTAAAGGGAATAATAAATAAAAAAATTGATGCAAATAAAATTGAAACTATTTCTCCTGAGGAAATGATAAAAATTAATAATATTCTTCCTTACCATAAACCTAGCCTTATCATTAGTGAAACGATTGATATTGATTCAGCTATAATTAATTTAGCTATTAATAGTAATGAGGATTTAGTTTTTAAGAATAGATATGTAGGAGTTTCTTCTCCCAACAAAGACCTAAAATCTTTAGAATTTATTTTTAACAATATAGTTAAGTATGAAAAACTTTACATTTTGCAATTTATAATTAAAAGTGCTCAATTATTAGGAAATAGAAATACTGCGATTCTTGCTTATGACTTATATAACTTAAGATATGTAACAGAAGAGTTTCTTTCAGATTTTGATTACAATATCGTAGAGGATGTATTGAATTTCTTTCAAAAGTTTCTTCGAAATGGAGAAAATTCAAAAGCCTTACAACCAATAAAACAGCATAATTTATTTTCCATTATTTCAAATTATGGAACCGAATTTTCACGAGCATTAAATACGATTTATCAAAACGAAAGCCATAAATTTAGACTATCTGATGTCGTTCAGTTGAAAAATTCATTAATAGCAACTGTTTTTAAGTATGATAATGAAAATACAGAACCTAAATTCCATAAAGATTTGTCTGAATTAGACATTCAAGGACTTACAACTAACGATATTTCGGTTTATTTATCGGTAAATAGGATAATAAAATTATATCCTGAAAAAGATACCATTGTTTTTGTAAAACCAAATCAATATAGGTATTGGCTTTCATTAACGGCTTACCGAGATGCAGATAAATGTTTTTCTGATTTTTCAAACGCAGGTTATTAGTATGATTGCAGAGGAAAATTTATATAATAAACAAGTTCCTAATATTAGTATTTCAGATATTGGTAAAATTTCTCTTATTAAGGAGATAATGAAACAATCTGTTAATAACTTTAAATCCTATCTTCGTTCAGATTTTTATAATAAGAAAAATTTGAATGAGGATGATTTTACACAAACTTATGTAGAACAAACTCAAATATTAATAAGAAATAGGAATTATCCTTTTAATGTAAGCTCTAGTTATCGTGATATTACCAATCAAAGTAAAGGTATATCAGATTTTTACTTTTATCCTAATGAAGAGGGAGCCTCCACTGCTTCTATTTTTTCAGTAGAAGCTAAGCGATTACCTGCTCCTGAAAAATATAGAGAAAAAGAATATGTAATTGGAAGTAAAAATAACGGAGGTATTGAACGCTATAAAACTGAAAAACACGGCAAGGGCTTAAAAAAATGTGGTTTATTAGGTTTTGTAGAAAAGGAAAATTTTAATTATTGGAATACAACGGTAAATAATTGGATTACTGAATTATCTGAAACTGACAATTCAAGTTGGAAAAGTGACGAAAGGTTATCATTAAAAGAGTCAAATTTGGATTTTTGTGTATTAGGATCTATTGCTCACAGAGCAAATGATGATATTCACTTGACACATATTTGGGTTTCTATAAATACTTAAACCACATAAAAACATTAGCTTCTATGTGGTCTTTATATCAATATTATTTCATTTTCAACACTTTTCCCATCACACTAAAATAAGGTTGTTGGCCCCACAATTCTTTGTTTCCAATCACATAGCAGCGTTTTTTTGCACGAGTAAGAGCTACATTGAGCATATTAGGTTTTGTAGATGCCCATTGACGAGAACCAACTTTATCTGGATGACTTCCTAAAACAAGGAATATTACATCTGCTTCTTTTCCTTGGAATGTGTGAATCGTACCACATTGAACATTTTCGAAATTATTTAATGCTCCTCTGCATTTATCTGCAACTGCTTTAAAAGGAGATATTACATAAATATCCTCTAAATATGTTTTTCTTAATTCACTGATTTTTTCTTTGAGTAATTCAATTTCCTCATTAATAACTTGGCTATCTCCTGAACCATTACCAGCAACATCAAACCAATAAGATTCACCAATATATTCTTGTTCGTTTTTATCTTTCGTGCCTTTTACCATTTGATTTTCGTACGCTATTTCATTGGCTATATCGAACATTGGGTTAAAACATCTTCGGTGGGTTCTCAGTGGAAATCCAGTCCAAACATCTCCCATTTGTGTTCCGTATTTGGAAATTCTGTCGGCTAACTGTTGAGCAGAACCGTTGTATGGAGACCAAACAGAATCAATATTTTGATGTTTTATCAATCCATCAACCAAAGTTTTGGGAATAGTAACCACAGGCTCTACTTGTATTGGATCACCTACAATAACACATCGTTTTGAGCGTTGAATCAGACCTGCAACTGATTGAGGCGTGGCTTGTCCTGCTTCATCTATTAATAACCATCCGATTTGATTTTTTGCCATATTAGGAAACAATTTACTTGCCGAAGCTAATGATGTAGAAACCACTGGAACACAGAAAAAGAAAGTATCCCAAAGTGATTGTATTAGTTCTTCATCAATTTTCGCTCTACCTGTAATCATTTCAAAAAAAGAATTCAAATTATTTTTGAATTGTTTGGCGTTGTTAAGAATTGTATATTTATGAACTTCGAGAGCATTTAAAAATATTTCACTACGAAGTTTTGCTATAAATTCTGAATGATATGGAGAGAGTAAATGAATTTCTTTCAAATCTTTACCATAGAATTTTTCATCAAAAAGATTCTTTTCCTCAATTTTGTAATCTTGGGTAAGTTGAGATTTTAAGTTTTCATATTCTTTTTCAAATCTCTCAATTTGATTTAATTGATTTTGAAAGCTTTTTAGTTGATTTTCAACAATATTCAATTCAGAACTCTTTTTCTCAATTTGAGAGTTAAGTTGCTTTATTTCCGATGAAATACTATCAAATTCGCTTAAAATCTCACTTATTTCATTGTTCCATTTTTTATAATTTTCTGTATTAAACAACTTTTGGAAGAAAAAGAAAATAGGCTTTTTATTATTATGAAAATTCAAAGAAATTTTTACATTTTCTTGCTCTTTGTCTTTTTCGTTTTTTCTAATTTCTAATGCCTTTAAATCATTAATAAATTGATTTTTAGCGGTTTCTTTTTCTATTTTAGAAATGTCCAACTCCTTTTTTAAAGCTATATTTTTTCTAAACTCATCAAATCTATTGTGAAAATCGACTGCTATCGTTTTGAAAGTATTAAACTCTTTCAATTTTTTCTCAAAATTATTTTTTGCGTTTTCGAAATTTGATAGGATTTCCCTTTTTTTACTTGGATTTTTCTCTTGTTCTGATTGAATTTTTACTAAATAATTTTGAAAGTTATTTACTTCTTTATCAACTATGCTATTTCCATTTTCATCTTTTATAAATGATTTCCAAAAGAGATTGTGGAATTTACTTTTATTTTCGGAATTCCCCAATGCAGCAGCTAAAATTCCCCAATTTTCACTGCCAGTTAATTCCTCTTTTGCAAATTCCCCAAAATAATCTGCATTTGAAAAGGCTTTTTTGTCAATTTTTTTCAACTGAGGCAATTCCTTACTGATATTTTCCACCGCTGCATTGTTATTACTCGCTACAACAATACCAAAATTCTTTTGTAATGAAGCATTTAAAGGATAAACATATTGGTATCTATCTTTAAAATCTAATTTTACACCTTTTCCAAAAAGATTATCAGTGCCAATGTTAGTAATATACTTGGCTCTATCCACTATGATTTGAGCAATCACATCTAACAAAAGTGTGGTTTTACCCGTTCCGGGAGGTCCATTTACGCCTTGCAAACCTGAGTTGTTATTCAAATCTTTAAAAATAGAATTTACAGCACCTAATTGAGCAGTACAAAGTCCATATTGAGGAGACGAAGCCCATTTTCCTTCAGTTAAATATTCTGGATGGATGGTTTTAAAAAGTTCCTCTTTATTTTTAATCAAATCTAATTTTTGCTGATAGGGAGTAAGAGTCAAATAATCTTGCAATGTGAGTGATAATTCAGTTTTTTTATCAATCAAATTATTCAAATCTTCTAAGAAAAAGCTATTTAGAAACGGAGCATCAAGCTTAGTATTTATGCTAACATCTTTTTCAAGATAATAAACTTTTATTTCTTTTGTATTCCAAGGAGTTAATTGTTTGAGATAGTCTATTTCTTTATTTATAAAATCCCGAGTTATAACTTCACCTTTTGAGTTTTCATTATCTTGATTTTTGAGAATATTAAACCGTTCAGAATACTCATCTTGTACATTTTGAAGTAATTGAAACACGGAAGAAATATCTCTTTTGTTGTGTAAAACATTTAATCCCAAAACATAACTTGCTAATGTATAGCTATTAGCATCAGGTTGTCCTTTTTCATCAAGAATAATTGAAGAAAGACAAGTAAAACCACTCACTTTCTCTTCCCAAAGTACCTTTTCCTTGCTTGGAAATAAATTTTCAATATGATTTACAATATTCTCTTTTGAAATTTCCCCAAAAAACAGTGTGTAGATTCTTTTTTTACCTTTTTCAATAGTTTTGGGTGTATTCCAAGGAAGTTGATTTTTTATTTCTATAACAGAATCCTTATCTAAGTCAGGAAAATTGAAGATTTCTACATTTCTCCAAAAATGTAAAATGTCTTTTTGAGGCATATTTTATTCAATTTATTTTTTAATTTCTATTTTAAATCCATATTGTTCTGCAAGAGCCTTTAATTCATTTTCTCTGATTTTTTTCTCATTTTCTTTGCAAAAATTAGGATATGCCTCACAGAACATCTCGTTAAGCTTATACTTTAAAATAGGTTCATCTATTAGTTTTATAAACTCAAGGGCTTCTGGTTTTTCGTTATCAGATATTATTATTTGTGCTTTATACTTATCTTCTTCTTTTTTATTTGTTTTTTTCTTATCTTCTTCCTCCTTTCTATATTCTTCTTTTTGTTGATTCAGTTTTTCTAATAATTGATTGATTCTATTTTTTGCAAACTCTCCTATCAAATCAGTCATAAAAAACGAATTAGAGAACATCTTTGAAATATTAGCTGCAAAAGTTTTACCTTCACACTCGTTATTACCTAAAAATAATACATTTTGCTTTGGAATATCGGATAGAATAAAAGGAGAGTGGGTTACAAAGATAAAATTGATACCTTTAATCTTTTTGAGATTTAATTTTTCAATTCCTTGAATTAGTTTATATATGTATGTTCGTTGATATTCTGGATGAAAATACAATTCGATTTCTTCCAAAATGATATTGATATACTCATAAGACATTCTACCCTCATCTTTTGAGATGGATTCCAAATTTATCAAATGATAAAAAATGGAATTGATTGAGTGGATTTGTTGTTTTTCTCCTGAACTTAATGATGAAAATTTAATCTTATCTTCACCAGATTTTGTAGATTTCATCTCAATATCTACTTCAAAAATCGGAGGAGGTAAAAAGTTAATTATCTTTTCAGTATTAGCTAAATCTTTAATTTTCTCAGCAAACTTTTCTACTGATAATTTATTTTCACTCTCACTATGTGAATACTCAATGTGGTTGTGGATTAGGAAATTTAGCGTCTGTCTTAGCTTAAATGTGATATGGCTTTTATCTTCCTTTAACATTGAAAACGAAGATTCCCAGCTAGTTATATCTTTATTAAAATCTATATTTAATTTTATATATCTCTCATACTTTTTACAAATACTTATCAACTTATAAAGTATATATTGTTTTGAAAGCTCTATAATATCCTTATCTATTTCATTGCTTATTGATTGGTTCTTTTCAGATAAAGTGGTTATTAGTTTGTTTATTAATCGATTTTTATCCTCTTCATCAAAACTGGATAACTCTATACCCCAACTCTCCTTTGATTTCTTTTCATAGTAATTTAATCCGTTTTCATCCGTATCATTTTTTAATTTCAATGTAATTGATTCTGCTTGCAAATTATCTCCTAAACTTAAATGTAACTCGTCTTTATTATCATAAGTCAATAGGTTTGCTAATAATCGTTGAAACACTAAATAATTTTCTTTATTGATGTCTATATTCCCTTCATTCCTCATTGGATTTAATACGATTGGTGTTTGATAGCCATCGTTTTTATGAAAAATATCTATTATCCAACTTCCTTCTTGATTTGAGTTATAAGCGTACAATGAATAATTAATTACTTCCGTATAAAAGAAATTTTCTAATTTAAATTCATTATCCTTAACAAAACCAATACTTTTTTCATCGTATTTTTCAATTATAAAGTTTTTATCACTTATATTCAACTTGTATATTGTGTTATTTATTAGATAATAGATGTTCAAATTTATACCCTCTACTAGTTTAATCTCGTGCGAAATACTACTGTTTTTTTCTTTTATCATAAAGGCTATATTGTTTATTGCCTTAATAAGTAGTTCAATAATAGTACTTTTCCCACTTCCATTTTTTCCTACCAATGCAGAAATACTTATCCTCAAATTATTATCTGAATATTTCGAAACAGAATATAAATCTAAATCTTTTTTAGGGAATTTTACATTATTTCCTTCAATTTTGTAATCTGTATAAAAGTAATATATTTGATTGGGGGTAAGTAATTTATAATGTGTTTTATCACAGTCTGCCAATACTTCTAATGCGATAATTTTAAAGTTGTTTTTGTTTATATTCATTTCATTTCAGGTTTTATAATTCCTAATTCGGTTAAGATGTCTTTTTTCATTTTGCTGAGTGGTCTTCGGTCAAATTTATCTTCGGCAAGATGAGCCCCAAAAGCCAAACGGTAAACTTCTTCTTTACTAAGGTTAATTCCACTAAAATTATTCAAGATTTCAATATATTTTTCGGAATAGGCTTGGCGAATTTTTAGTAAATCTTCTACTTCGTCTTGATGCGTTTTATAGATTTCCTCCAATTCAAAATCCTCTACAGAGTTTTTGGAAATTCCTTTTTCTGCTAATATTTTTACACAAGGTTTTTGATAGGCATCTAAATCATAACTGAAAGTATATTTAAAACCCTCTGCTTTGTGATAAGGATGAAAATGAGTATCTAACTCAAAATCATAAGCTCCCTTCAATCCACTATTACAGATATTACAGCTAGGGATTAAATTATAAAACGACAAAGCTAAAAGAGGATATTTACTTTTTGGAAACCAATGGTCAAAATCAGGACGCACAATTTTCTTTCCTTTTTCTGAAATCACTGTTTTTGTATACATTCTCCCACAATATGGGCAAGTGGGAATATCTAATTCTCTTGCCAAATCATAAGCGTTATATTTATCGTATTTTATCCAATTATTGTAATGAAAAATTTGTTTTATTTCAGGTTTATTAGAAAACAAAGTTTTTATTTCATCTAACTCATTAGGTTTTCCTACTAAAACTTTTCGCAAATTATCTTCATCTTCAAAGAATTTTTCTATTCTATAACCAACCTTTTTAATTTTATCTATTCGCATTTTTGGAATTGGCATTTCATCTTTTTTTACCTTATTCCCGTAAATTCGTTTTCTAATGATATACCTCATTATTTCATAATGCCTCTCTCTCGCCTTAATAATATTAGATTTATTTATATCTATGTAAATCATTTTTTCAATCTTTTTAGTTTTTCAATTTCTTCTTCGATGATTTGATTGTAATAATGGTCATCGGGAACCAATTCAGTAATCATTTCGGTAAGTTTTAACTTTAGTACTCTTTCATCAATCAAATTGATGATTTTCTTATGATATTCCAATTCTTTTTCAAAATTTTCACCCTTATTGGTTTTATTTTCATTTATCCAAATAATGGTTTCTTCTATTTTCGATTTGGCAAAATCACCAATCAATCCGTTCTCTACAAAGAAGGAGTGTGCTAACAAATCCGTAATATTTGCTCCAAATGTTTTTTGTACTTTGTTTTCTTCGGGAACAACTTCTAAAAAATCCCCCTGCCTTTGTATGAAAACCACATTATTCATTGGTAAATCCGACAAAGTCAAAGGGTCGTGTGTGGTAATAATAATCTGTAAATTGGGTTTTACTTTAAGGTTTTCAAAAAAGTATGGTAAGGTTTTTAGTATAGCATTTACATATTTTTTCTTCCAAAGTGGATGAAAGCCCAAATCGGCTTCATCTAACAATAGGATATAGTTTTGTTTATCTGGCAGAAATTTTCTTTCTTCTACTAAATTCATATCAATAAAATAATACAACTTAGACATAAAATTAAGCAATGCTATTTCGCCTGAGCTCATATTTCTATCCGTAGGGTTGAATGATAGTATTCCTTCTACATAATTACTCTTTTCAACTAATCCTTCAAGAGCAAGGTGATATTTAAAAAGGCGAGTTACCACCTTTTTATGTAAATCAAGTACTTCTTTCAATTCATCTAAATTTAACGGAATATCTTCTCTTAAGAGATTATATGGATCTGTTTCCTTTTCGAGAAGAGTAAATAGCTTCTCAATAAAAGCAATAACATCCTCTGAATTGAAAATATGCTTCTTACGGTTTCCTATTTGAATATAGCTCTCCTTTATGAAATAGTAAAAGACTTCTTTGGCAGAACTGTTACTAAATCTTTCTGTGTTATATGGATCCTCAATTTTCCCCTCCTCAAGGAAGGTATTTTCTTTATCCATTTGATAAATAACCATAGATATAAATGCTTTAATTACAAATCTTTCAAGCAAATATCTGTTTACTAGGGCTTGTCTTAGATTTTTGTTTAATTTTGAATTTTGATCTCGGAAAATATGCCAATCTTCTCTTTCTTTTTCAATTTTGTACAATATATGCTCTATGATAGGTCTTAGAGGGAGAGGTACATTTCTAAAGATAATTTCTTTTTTATCGTTATAATTGAGATTGTAATCTCTGAAATATAATATTCCTGTTTTGTAATTGGGCAGGTTGAATACTTCCCTAAATATTATGTTTTCATCAAAAATTGAAGAATTAAGAAAGTCAATTTGCCTCAATGAATTTTTGTATTTCAATTCCCAGTGAAAATCATATTTAAAACGGTTGTCTCTTTCTTTGATTTCTTCTAAATCTTGTTTGATGTATCGATCGAGAGAAATATCATATTTATCTACTTCATCAAAATCCGGATTGTACTTTAAATCAAAATGGGGAGAGTAATAAATAGATTGGTATTCTTGTTTTGAAGCATATTCTAACTCGGATATTTCACCACTATCAGATTTTATATAAATATTAGTATAACCTGCTTTATACAAAACCTTGGTTTGCCCATTCTCTTCCACCAAAACTACACAAAGATTATGAGGGAAAGCTCCGTTATAGCCAGGATTAGCAAATATATTTCGTATGATATCTAAAACAGATGACTTCCCAACACCATTTGCTCCAACAATAGCACTGAGTAAATTTATTTTACATTGGCTTCCAGAAATATTAAAAAAATCAGGAATGTATTTTTCATTCAACTTTTTTGTCACATAAAGATTGCGACCTTGCTCTTCAAAATTATACAGATACTTTCCTCCAAAATTTAAGGTTTGGGGAGTTTCTAGCTTTAAAAATTCGTGTTCCTTCAGATATATATTTACGATCATTTTTCAATTATAAATAAGGTATTGCAAATATACAAATAACTCTTAACAACTGCCAATCCCTGCCATCTTCTTCCATTTACTACCACTTTGATTTTTAGCAGATATTATGAATCTACTTTTGCCTTAAAATTTTAAAAAGGTTAAAAAAATGACACGTAAATTAATTCAAAAAAAGTTGTTTTTATCGCTTTTGATGATGGCGAATTTTGCCTTTTCACAGGGCAATGGAGTGGGTGGTATCAATGAGGCTACCAAAATGGTTACCTCGTACTTTGACCCTGCTACCAAACTGATTTATGCCATAGGTGCCGTGGTGGGACTTATCGGCGGGGTAAAGGTTTATAACAAGTTCAGTAGTGGCGATCCTGACACGAGCAAAACGGCAGCAAGTTGGTTTGGAGCGTGTATTTTCTTGATTGTGGCGGCTACGATTTTACGTTCTTTCTTTTTGTAAAATGGAAACCCGAAAGACATACGCCATCAACAAGGGTATTGGCAGAAGCGTAGAATTTAAAGGGCTTAAAGCTCAATACTTATTCATTTTTGCGGGCGGATTGTTGGCAGTTTTGATTTTGGTAATGATTCTCTACACTGTTGGAGTACAGCCATATTTGTGTTTAGGTTTGGGCGTAGGCTTGGCAAGTCTTGTAGTTTGGCAGACTTTCTCACTGAATCAAAAATATGGTGAATACGGCCTGATGAAAAAGGCAGCTAGTAAACGCCTTCCCAAATATCTCAGAAACCAAAAATCCGTTCGCTTGTTTATCCGTACTAGTTCAAACACAAAAAACTAAAAAAACACAAAAAACAAAAAGATGAAAAACACCTCTAAAATCAGTGCTTTGGAAAGTAAATTCCCGATTCTTGCCATTGAAAACGACTGTTTGCTGAGCAAAGAAGCCGACATTACTATTGGTTTTTCCGTGCAATTGCCCGAGCTTTTTACCCTTTCAGGAGAAGATTATCAGCTGTTGCATTCACTTTGGTATAAGGCTATAAAAGTACTTCCCGAATACACGGTGATTCATAAACAAGATTGGTTTCTCAAAGAGAACTACACTCCTAATTTACAATCGGAAAACACTACTTTTCTATCTCGTTCGTATGAAAAACATTTCAATGAACGACCGTTTTTGCATCACCGATGTTACTTGTTTTTGACCAAAACCACCAAAAACAGAATGCAGTCACAGAGTAATTTTTCATCGCTTTGTAAAGGCAATTTTCTACCCAAAGAAATCAGAAACAAAGAGTACATCTCTCAATTTTTGGAGGCTGTTAGGCAGATGGAACGTATTTTAAACGATTCGGGATTTTTGCACATTACACAACTCACCGAAACAGATTACATTGGTACAAAAGATAAAAAAGGACTCTTTGAGCAGTATTTAAGTCTTTCCACCGATGATAATGTATCCTTGCAGGATATTTGTCTTTCGGCAGAACAGATGCGTATTGGCAATCAGAAGTTGTGTTTGCATACGCTTTCCGATACGGAGGATTTACCAACAAGCGTTACCCCTGAGAGCCGTTATGAACGTTTATCCACGGATAAGAGTGATTGTTTGCTATCGTTTGCCTCACCTGTTGGACTACTGCTAAGTTGCAATCATATTTACAATCAATATTTGTTTTTAGACAATTCACAGGAAAACCTACAAAAGTTTGAAAAATCAGCTCGTAATATGCACTCGCTTTCGAGGTACAGTAGAGCCAATCAAATCAATAAGCAGTGGATAGAAGAATACCTCAATGTAGCTCATTCGCAAGGCTTGGCATCTGTGAGAGCTCATTTTAATGTAATGGCGTGGTCGGATAACCCTCAGGAACTTAGGACGCTCAAAAACGATGTGGGTAGTGCCTTGGCTTCGATGGAATGCAAACCCCGACATAATACCATTGATACGGCTACACTTTATTGGGCGGGCATTGCAGGTAACGGAGTTGATTTTCCGAGCGAAGAAACGTTTTACACGTTCATTGAACCTGCCTTGTGTTTCTTCACCCAAGAGACGAATTATCAAAACTCGCCAAGTCCCTTCGGTATCAAAATGGCAGATAGGCTTACGGGTAATCCTATTCATTTGGATATTTCGGATTTGCCGATGAAAAAAGGAATTATCACCAACCGAAATAAATTCGTATTAGGACCTTCGGGCAGTGGTAAATCTTTTTTTACCAATCATTTGGTTCGACAATACTACGAGCAAGGGACACACATTGTTTTAGTGGATACGGGAAATTCCTATCAAGGATTGTGTGAACTGATACATCAGAAAACCAAAGGAAAAGATGGGATTTATTTCACCTATACGGAAGATAATCCCATAGCCTTTAATCCGTTTTACACGGACGATGGGGTGTTTGATATTGAAAAACGGGAGAGTATCAAAACGCTTATCCTAACCCTTTGGAAACGCGATGATGAGCCACCCACCCGTTCGGAAGAGGTAGCCCTTTCCAATGCAGTGAACCTGTACATTCAACAGGTTAAAGAAAATCAGCATCAAAAACCTGCTTTCAATGGCTTTTATGAATTTGTCAAAGGCGAGTATGCAGCACTTTTAAAGGAGAAAAAAGTACGCGAAAAGGATTTTGATTTAGCTAATTTCTTAAATGTATTAGAGCCATATTACCAAGGTGGAGAATATGATTATTTGCTCAATTCCGACAAAGAAATGGATTTGCTCTCCAAGCGATTTATCGTTTTTGAAATAGATGCTATCAAAGACCATCCGATATTATTTCCTGTGGTAACCATTATCATTATGGAAGTATTTATCAATAAGATGCGAAGGCTTAAAGGGATTCGTAAGATGATTCTGATAGAGGAAGCGTGGAAAGCCATTGCTAAGGAAGGTATGGCGGAATACATCAAATACCTGTTTAAAACGGTGCGTAAATTCTTCGGTGAGGCGGTAATTGTCACCCAAGAGGTGGACGATATTATCCATTCACCCATTGTCAAAGAAAGTATTATCAACAATTCGGATTGCAAAATTTTGCTCGACCAACGCAAGTATATGAATAAGTTCGATGCAATTCAAACGATGTTAGGGCTTACAGAAAAGGAAAAAGCACAAATTCTTTCTATCAACTTAAATAACGACCCGAAACGCAAATACAAAGAAGTGTGGATTGGTTTGGGAGGGACACATTCGGCTGTGTACGCCACTGAGGTAAGCCGTCAGGAATATTTTGCGTACACTACCGAAGAGAGCGAAAAACACCAACTGATGCAACTCACCGGACAGTTCGACGGCAATTTAGAAAAAGCCATTGAACAGATGAGTAGACAATAAACACAGGCAATAGGCAATAGACAGAAAAATAGACAAAATGTTTAACAAAAAAAGAAAAAGATGAAAGCAAGACACATTGTAACAGGAATGTTTTTACTGCTAATGTTCAGCAGTGTAAAAGCACAATGGGTGGTTACAGACCCCACGAATTTAGCTCAAAGTATTGTCAATACCACCCAACAGATTGTACAAACTTCTTCTACCGCCCGAAATATGCTCAACAATTTTAAAGAGGTAGAAAAGGTGTATAATCAAGGAAAAAAATATTACGATGCTCTTAAAAGTGTCAATAATTTGGTAAAAGATGCCCGAAAGGTACAAGAAACGGTACTGATGGTGGGAGATATTTCTCAAATGTACGTTACCAATTTCAAAAAGATGACCCAAGATGCCAATTTTTCGGCTGAAGAACTCAATGCCATAGCCTTTGGGTATTCTAAACTTTTGGCAGAGAGTTCTAATTTACTGAAAGATTTAAAGCAGATTGTCAATGCTTCTTCTTTATCGATGAACGATAAAGAGCGTTTGGATATCATCGATAGGGTACATAAAGAAGTCAAGGAATATTATCTGTTAGTGCGGTATTACACTCAAAAAAACATTTCGGTAAGTTATCTCAGAGCCAAGAAGAAAAACGATACACAACGGGTGCTTTCCCTTTATGGCAATGAAATGAAATATTGGTAATTGAAGAGATGGAAAATTTACACGAAATCCTCAGGAGTTTATACGATGATATGATGCCTCTTACGGCACAGATGACAGGGATTGCCAAAGGCATTGCGGGGTTGGGAGCGTTGTTTTACGTGGCGATGCGGGTATGGCAAGCCTTGGCAAGAGCCGAAGCGGTGGATGTATATCCACTACTTAGACCTTTTGCCATTGGTGGTTGTGTGCTGTTTTTTCCCACGTTAGTTTTAGGAACGATGAATGCCGTACTAAGCCCTGTGGTTACAGGAACGCACCATATTTTAGAATCTCAAACCTTGGATTTACACAAACTCCAACAACAAAAAGACCGCTTGGAACGAGAGGCACAACTGAGAAATCCCGAGACGGCTTATTTGGTTTCCGATGAAGCCTTTGACAAAAAATTGGAAGAATTGGGTTGGAGTCCTTCGGATATGGCGGTAATGGCAGGAATGTACATTGAGCGAGGAATGTATGACCTTAAACAAAGCATACGGGCGTGGTTTCGAGAGCTTTTGGAAATGCTTTTTCAAGCAGCAGCATTGGTGATTGATACCATTCGTACTTTCTTTCTGATTGTACTTTCTATTTTAGGACCTTTGGCATTTGCCATTTCGGTTTGGGATGGCTTTCAATCGACAATGACCCAATGGATTACCCGTTATGTAAGCGTATATCTGTGGCTTCCCGTATCGGATTTGTTCAGTGCCATTTTGGCTCGTATTCAATCGCTTATTATCGAAAAAGACATCGAACAACTATCTGACCCTCATTTTATTCCCGATACTTCCAATACGGTGTATATCATCTTTATGATTATCGGCATCATCGGATATTTTACCATTCCAACGGTTTCCGGTTGGATTATACAAGCCGGAGGTATGGGCAATTTCGGCAGAAATATCAATCAAACGGCTACCAAAACGGGGAATGTTGTAGGAGCCGGAGCAGGTGCCGCTACGGGAAATATTTCGGGACAATTGTTGAAAAAATAATCTGATAGGTGGTTGATTGATATAGGTTTATTTCCATCAATCAACCGCTTAAAGAAATAACATCAAAAAAAAACAGAAAAATGGAATTTAAAATTTTTAGAAATATCGAAAACGGATTTAAGCAAATTCGGATGTACACTCTTGTCTTTGCTAGTTTTTGTCTGTTAATAAGTTTGTTTTCGGTGGGATATGCCTATCATTTTGCTCAACAACAACGCGAGAAAATTTATGTGTTAGACAATGGTAAATCTCTGATGTTGGCTCTTTCACAAGATACGAAAATCAACCGCCCTGTGGAAGCTCGTGAGCACATCCGCCGATTTCACGAACTGTTTTTCAATGTAGCCCCTGATAAAAAAGCCATTGAGGACAATACCAAGAGAGCGTTTTTTCTAGCAGACAAATCGGCTTTTGACTACTATAAGGATTTAAACGAAAAAGGATTTTATCATCGGATGATTTCAGGGAATATTCAACAGCGTGTGGTTATCGATAGTATTCACTGTGATTTTGAACATTATCCATATCAGGTACAAACCTTTGCTAAGCAATTTATCACCCGTCAGAGTAATATCACCGAGCGAAGCCTTATAACGGCTTGTCGATTAGTGAACTCCGTACGTTCAGATAACAATCCGCAAGGGTTTATTATGGAGCAATTTACCGTTATTGAAAACAAAGACCTTAGAACCGTAGAACGATGATACAATACCTTTTAAAATACCGAAATAAACTCAATGATCGTATTGAGCAGTACTGCCAACAACTCCCCCTAAAAACACGAAGAAACTATATCATCATCGGTTTTATAATTTACGTGTTACTGACCTTTATCGTACTGATAAAATTCAAATAACAGAGAACAAGGAACAAAGAACAAGGAACAAAAACATAAAGATATGGAAAATCATAACAATACACAGCCATCGGCTAAGCAAAAGATAAGTGTCCTTCTCACCGAAGAGGAGGAAAAACAATACGAGCAACAGAGCCAAGAAAAAGCCCTTGCTCGAAAACAGCAATACAAAAAATGGCTTGTTTTTACCCTAATGGGATTGGTATTTTTGGGGTGTATGTACCTGCTTTTTGGAGGGGGTACTTCTTCCGAAAACGATCCAAAGGGTATAGATGAATTAGTGCCAGAAGCTAAAGAAAACGTATTGCCCTCTGACAAGGAAATTGCCTACGAACAAGCCTTGCTCGACCAAAAACAATCTCAGCAGGAAGCTGCTTTGGGGGTGCTGTCCGATTATTGGTCACAAGATGAGATTTCTCAAACAACACATTCACAGGCTCCTCAAAGAAAAAAAGAATCTTCCACGCCCAATGCCATAGCCCATTCGGCACACACCTATCGGGATATTCATCACACGTTGGGCAATTTTTATCAAGACAATTCGGCTATGGAAAAAAAGCAACGCTTGGAAGAAGAAATCGAGATGCTCAAAGCTCAACTTTCTGAAAAAGAAAATCAAGACCCTCTTGATACTCAAATGGCACTGATGGAAAAATCCTATCAGATGGCATCAAAATATTTACCTCAAAATACCAATGGTACTTCTACTTTACCTTCTGATGGACTTTCAGAGAATACAAAGGTTACTAATTCCGTGCCTACTACCGAAAAAGCCTCGGTACTTCCTGTATATACCACCGAAAATAAAGTAGTAAGTCGTTTACCCCGAAAGGAAAATGATAGCGTTTTGACACAGCATTGGCTTACGCAAAATCAACGCAACTTTGTCGGAGCAGAAAGTTTTAAACAAACAGCAACTCCCCTTAAAAACAGCATACGAGCCTGTGTACATTGGCAACAATCCATCCGAGAAAATACTCGTGTACCTTTACGACTGTTGGAACCCATTCGCGTAGCCCAAATGCTTATTCCCCAAGGGGAACTACTCACTGCCACCGCAAAAGTCAGTGGCGATAGGCTTCTTTTGGATATTCATTCATTGGAATATAAAGGTAAAGTTATTCCCATAGCTCTCACTGCCTACGATTTGGACGGACAGCAAGGTTTATATTTACCTTACACTCCCGATGCCAATGCCTTTCGGGAAATAGCCGCCTCAATGGGAGGCAACTCAGGTACTAGCTTTACGTTTAATTCTTCTGCCAAAGACCAAATTATTTCGGATATGACCAAAAGTGTTGTACAAGGAACAAGTTCTTACCTATCCAAAAAAATCATCCGACCCGCTATAAAAGTCAAAGCAGGATATCAGGTGTTGTTAGTGGCTAAAAAATAAGATTCTAACATAAAAGGAAAATAGGAAGTTTAGAAAAATAGAATGAAAAAAATAAATATCAATTTAATACATTAAACACAATGAAAACACCAATGTTTTTTCTAATGGCAGTTTGTACTGTCCTATCGTACGCCCAAACGGGCAGTGAAATGTCGACTACGAATAAATCATCGACAGCTACATTAAATACACAAGTAACGCCTTATCCATTAGAGGTTACTTATGACAAAACCACCCATTTGATTTTTCCTTCAGCAATTCGTTATGTGGATTTAGGAAGTGAGCATCTGATTGCAGACAAAGCCAAAGAAGCTGAAAATGTACTTCGGGTTAAGGCAGCGGTAACCGATTTTGAACAAAAGACCAATCTTTCAGTTATTACCGAAGATGGTGGTTTTTTCAGTTTCGAGGTGTGTTATCATCCTTCTCCGAAATTGCTTACCTTGGATTTTGCCCGAAATATTCCACAAGGCAATAGCGTTAAGTCGGATATATTGTTCTCTGACACGGGTTGGGAATCGCCTGCGGTGGCTCAAATGATTATGACTTCCATTTACAACCAAAAACGAGAGTTTATAAAACATATTGGTTCGCAAAATGCAGGAATCTCGTGGCTACTGAAAGGAATGTATGTACACAACGGGAAATTGTACTTGGATATCAAGCTCAAAAACCGAAGTCGTATGCCTTTTGAGGTGGATTTTATCTCTTTTAAAATGGTTGATAAAAAAACAACCAAGCAAAGCCTTGTGCAAGAAATTTCCATAGAACCATTGCGTATGTATCAGCCTTTATTAGTCGTTAAACCCCAAAAAGATGCTCGTTGCATATATATGTTGGAAGGGTTTACCTTATCCGATGACAAAGTGCTTCGCATTGAAATCTTTGAAAAGAACGGAAGCCGTTATCAGTCGTTTTTACTTACCAATGAAGATATTAGCAAAGCACGTCCTATTGAACAGTTTCACCTAAAATTTTAATTCAATGATACGTTATTTATTATGTATAATCTTGGCAATGAGTGGGTATAATACGCTTTTTGCTCAGCGATTGTTTCCCGGTCAAAAGGGGTTGGAAATTGCTGTGGCGTTTCCTGTAAGTGTCTTTGGAAATAACTTTTCAATGAGTGATTTTTCAGCGGGATTGGGGCTAACGATAAATGCTAAAAATGGAAGCTATAAACGTGTAGCATTGGAATATAGCACACGGTATTACACGTATAAAGAGGTAAAAATTCCTACGGAAACGTATCTTTTCGAAGGCGGGTATAGTTTTTTTCTTTTAGGCGAATCCACCCGAACTCTTGCCGTAAATGGAGGAATGTATGGACTTTTGGGTTATGAAATGGTTAATGGAGATAAACGACGGCTTTATGACGGAGCGATTTTACAAAATCAAAGCCAATGGGTCTATGGTGTGGCAGGTGTAATTTCAGTGGAAACCTATCTGACCAATCATTGGGTGTTGCTTATGCAAGGTAAGTTACAAACCCTATGGGGTACTTCCTTGGAGCGTTTGCGTCCCTCAGTAGGATTGGGAGTTCGTTATATGTTTTAATCTTTTAATTCTTTAATCTTTCAATCAATAATCAATGAAAACAAAAGTATATAAATTCGTTTTAGCAAGTCTGTTTTTGATGATAGCTACATTGCTAACCTCTTGTGAAAAAGAGCTTAATGTACAACAGAATTTTCCTTTTGAGGTAAAGGTAATGCCTGTTCCCAAATTGGTAAGTCAAGGGCAAATCGTGGAAATTCGTTGTCAAATTACGACACCTGAAAACTATGTGGAAAATCAATATTTCATTCGGTACTTTCAGTTTGATGGCAATGGAAATTTACGTATCGGAAATGCAGCACCCTTACTACCCAATGACACGTATGAGTTACCCGATAAAATTTTTCGGCTTTATTACAAATCACTTTCAGAAGTTCCCCAAATGTTTTCCATATGGATAAGCGATTCTTTCGGAAATGAACAAAAAGTAGATTTTGAGTTTACTAATATCAGAAAAGAGAAATAAAAAACTCGTAGAAGTCAGCGTGCCCCTGAAAAAACGTTGGATTTTTCAGGGGTATTTTAAATATAAATTTTAACAATAGTATGTCGTTGTCAAAGAAAATAAACGAACTAAATTGTGATGCAAAATATGGCTTGGTTTGGGAGCAATACTCCGAAGCTGTTATCGAAGATTGCCTACGTAAAACGCCCATATTGGTAGAGGATACTTCCAAAGAAATTATTACCCATATTTCGCAAGAAGCACATATGTTGATAGAAGGTGATAACTATCACGCTCTTTGTGTATTAAATCAAACACATCGTCAAAAAATAGACCTTATTTACATCGATCCTCCTTATAACACGGGTAAGAAAAGCCAACTTACCTATACAGATAAGTATATGAATAATAATGACGTATACAAGCATAGTAGATGGCTTTCGTTTATGGACAAAAGATTGCGATTAGCCAAGAACTTATTGTCTGAAAAAGGGGTTATTTTTATTTCTATTGATGACAATGAGGTTGCTCCGCTTAAACTTTTATGTAACAGTATTTTTGGTGAAGAAAATTTTATAGCTCAATTTGTAAGAAAAAACAAAACAGGGGCAGGACACGATAGCAAATGGATAGCCATAGAATATGATTATATGTTTTGCTATGCACGAAATAAGCATAAAGTAGTGTTTGAAAAACAAACCATTGCAGTAGAGAACGATACAAAATACAAATTCAAAGACAATCATTTTTCATACAGAGGGAAATATTATTTGAGAGATTTGGCATATAAAGGAACTTACAATGCTTCTGCTGATTTTCCCATTCGAGCTCCCGATGATTCAATGATTTATGCAGGAGGAGAGTTGGGTAAACCTACCACTTGGCGATGGAGTAAAGACAAGGTAAAATGGGGTATTGAAAATGATTTTATTGTTTTTAAAAAGAGACAACAACAGTGGAAAGTGTATATAAAACAATACCAATTTGTCAATAATAAAAACGAACCCTATAAGCGAAAGCTTCCTTTTCGAGGACTTATTGAATTTTTGAATACAGAAGGTAGTCAGGAATTAAAACAAATATTACCCCAACATACGTTTAAATTTCCTAAACCAACCGAATTGGTAAGGTTCTGTATCCAACTTTTTAAGGATAAAGAGATACGCATTTTGGATTTTTTTGCAGGTTCAGGAACCACAGGACACGCTGTGCTGAAAGCCAATAGCCAAGACAATGGCAATCGAAAATTTATAGTATGTACCAATAATGAAAATAATATTTGCCAAGAAATCACCTATCCTCGTTTGCAAAAGGTAATTCAAGGATATACCAATGCAAAGGGAAAGCAAGTAGAAGGAATGAAAAGCTCATCTGAAATATTTTAAAACAGCATTTACGTAATTTCTGCCAATCCCGACCACTGACTTCCAAAATACGCCTAATGTATCCGTTAGGCGTATTTTGTTTATAGCTTTGCCTTAAATAAATACAGAATAATGGAAGTGATTGTCATTGAAAAAGCGATTTTTGAGCAAACGCATCAAGAATTAGAACAGCTTATAGGAACCTTACAAAGTGTAGTGAATAGCTACAAAGGACTTTGTTTACAAGAAAAGTGGTTGGACACCCAAGAGGTCTGTTTAATGCTTGGTATCAGCAAAAGGGCATTGCAAGGTTACAAAGACCGAAAAATTTTGCCGTATTCGTCCATTCAACGCAAGAATTATTTCAAACGAAGCGATGTAGAACAATTGTTGGCTTCTCAAAATTCTCAAAACACCAAAGTGACCGAAAATGAAATTACTCACGCATCATAACCAAGAAATTACCGATTATATGGCTCAAATAGAAGCCCTAAAAGCCCAAACGGAATTTATCCTTAAAAACTTTCGTCCTGTGTTTGGTGGTGAAATCTACCTAACGGGGAAAGAGGTTTGTGAGCTACTGCATATCACTAGAAGAACCCTACAACAATATCGTGATGACAAGCTACTTCCATACATTCAAATCGGTGGAAAAATCCTTTTTAAAGAAAGTGATTTACAACATATTTTAGAAGCGAATTATCACAAATAATCTCTTGCCATTCTTCATTATTTCTCTCTGTAAAGCCCTCTTGTATAGAAAATTTGATATTTAGAAAATAAAGATTACATTTGTTACCTCATACAATAAAGATAGGGTTATGAATGTGATTAACAATATAAAAGAAAAAATAGATTTTACTCTTTTTCAGATAGGATGTCAATATAGAAGAGGTAATTTTTCAAGTATAACTCCTTACATTGAAAACTGTCAGTCTTATATAAATAAATTCGAAAATAAGACTTATTTCCAAAATTCAGATGGAGATAAAGAAAAAATAAAGAAGATAAAAGAAAAGGTAATAAAAAGAATCTCAAAGTTAGAAAAAGAGAGAAATCAGCGTGTCGCTCAAGGTAAAGATACATCTAATCTAAATTTTAGAATAGAAGAATTAAAAACAGCAGTGTATGAACTTGAATTTTTAGAAAATACAGCTACAAGGTATATTTTCAAGAAAAATAAAAATGCTCCTCAAATAAACTACAAAGGTGATAATGTAATTGAAGTACAACACGGGAATTTAGATTCCATATTACACGAATTACATCACGCTTTTCAATATGAAACAGGCAAAATAGATTTTATAAAAACAGATGATGGAGATTATATACCAGGTTTTCTATACGACACAACCGATGAATTAAGTGCTTATAAAAGACAATTTGCATTTGATGGTATTCTAAAAGTTGCATTTAAAATTAAAGAGAAGGATATGTTAGATGCTTTTAGAACAAAACAAATTAATACTATTATTCAAGAAGATAAAGAATATTTTGGAGTTAAGGAAATCATACATATGAAAGACATTACAATTGATGTCATAATAAAAATAGCAGAACCCAAGATAGGTAATTTATATAAAAACATTTCATCAAAAGAATTAAACTCCAAATCATCACTTTCTGATATAATAAACAATAATACATATAAATCGGGCTATCTCAACGAATTTGGCTTTCATAAGGAAAATCCGAATAAGTCATATATTGAATTTGTAAAAATATTTATTACAGAAACACCACGTATTTATGTTAAGGAATAGTTTTCTTTTCTTCTTTTTATCATTTACTTTATCTTTGTTTTCCCAAAATAAAGATAAAATTTACATAACTTACTATCTATCAGATGATAAAAATTTTGATTTTCATAAAAGACAGCACTATTTGACTTTTGATAAAGAGAAACTTTGTGTTGAAATAATGCGTAAAGGGGACTTAATGTCTGATGCTAAGATTTTCTTTCATTACACGAAAGAGAATGACACTATTTTTGTTGGTAAAAGAATCCTAATAAAAGAATCAAAAGGATTAAGAAACAAACTTTTTGATGAGTTTGAGAATCAAAAGATTGTCTATATATCAGAGAATGAATTATATTTAATTAACGCAAACAGACCATATTTTTCGAGAAAATACATTAACAGACTAAGGGGAAATAACGTTATTTTTTCTATAAATGGAGTGATAAAAAAAATAAAAAAAAGAAAGGTTATAAATGTCTTAAAGTATCATATAGAAAAAAATGCTTCAATTAGATTTATTCAGGGTGAAGAATGTTTTAGAAAATATGGTGCAATAGGTATAGGACAAATTATAGAAGTTACAGAAAATAAAATGACCGATTTACAAAACAAACCTTCTATTATAAACCCATAAAATAACCATCTGTAAGTAAGCGGTTTTCTTTTGCTTCTTTTCTTTGTCCGCAAAACAAAGAAAAGAAGGTCGGTAGCACCGACAGGCAATTATCCCCCGAAAGGGGGAACTTTAAACCTTAAACATCAAACAGAGAACCTTGAACCCCCAACTTAAATATCAAACCGGTATTGGCTGACTTCTAAAATCCTGCAAATTCAGAAAAAAGCCTCGTTTGTCGGTAAGCCCATTCCGAAACAAATTCCAAAGTAAGGAAGCTCCCATTTGCGATAGGGTGGCATTGATAAAAAGGTCTTGTTTGAGCAAGGCATCGGCAAGAGAACAACTTGGAGTATCTTCATTTTGGTCGGCACTTACAAAAAAATCATAGAATTCTTCGGTTACAAAAGGCAGATTTTCAATACCTATGGTTTCCTCACTCTGGGGTTGTGGGTGTGAACCTATGGTAGACAAAACTACTTGTCCCGTATGGCGGTTATTACCAAAATCCAACCAATAAAGTGGGGTATTATGATAATGATTGGGACGTTTTAAATCGGTAAGTATTTGGGCTATTTCAAAACGAGCCTTTGCCGTATCTACGCACGAAATATAAATACTTCCCTGCATTGATTGGGAAGCAACAGAAAAAGTATCGGTATCAAATTTTCGGTGTTGTGCTTTCCAATCCGTACCAAAAAATCTATTGATACGGTTTATTAGTGCGGTGGATTTATGTAACCCCAATTCGGTTTCGGCAAAGAGTTGTCTGCCTAAATTGGCTTGGGCGATGGTGTCATCGTCCCAAAGCGTTAGGCAAAAACCTGCGTGTGAGAGTTGCTGTAAAGCGTGGTGCATACGCCCCAAAGCCGTTACCACCTGTGAACCTGTTCCCCCTGCTCCAATTAAATGTACCTCTATGGGATTGGTGGCATTGAGCAAGAATTTATGTACAAAATGCACTCTTTTTTTAATGGAAATATGTGTGTTTTTCATTGCTTTTCTTTTTAATTCTAATTTTCTACTTCTTTCTAATATTTCTGAATTCTTCTAATGATTGTCTCTTACAAAATATTTTCTAATAATTGAAGGTTAGGCTGTAAAAGTTCAGTAGGAAAAGGCTTTTGCGTTTTTGAGAGTTCTTGCCAAAGGCTTTTTAAATCGGTTTTGCCTTTGATAATGGGATAATTTCCTAATTGATGTGAGAAATAACTATCAAAAAAATAGCTTTCCCAAAGTTGTATAAAGTTTTCTAAATAGGTGCTATTATTAATCTGAATTTGTACCGACCCCATACAGACATTGCCATTTTCATACACATTGAAAAAGGGAGCGTAATGCAAAGGGGTTTTTAGGCTTGGCTTTCTATTTTTTGCAAGAGCATATACAAAAAGTTTGTCCTTATAGGCTTTCCACACAAGGGGCGGAATACTCACAGATATATTTTCCATTTGAAGCAATGGGGCAAACAATAGTTTTTGCCTTTGAGCCTTTGTGTACCAAATTACATAGCCATTTTCGGCAGAATTGATATATAACACATTGGCAGGAAGTAAGCCGTTGGATTGCCAAAATCCGTTGCTTTTATCATCGGTGGAAGTAAGAATTTTAGAAAGGTTTTCGGCTTGTTCTTTACATAGAGGTTGTGCCGATAAGGGTGTTCCGTCCGCGTCAAGATGTACAAATTCCGTGTAACATTTTGTGTTATATTTTTGGGTAGTTTGGTAAAAGACTATCGCCGAAGTAGGATAATAGAGTTCCCCAAAGTTTTCTGTAAGGTCTTTTAATGAGGTTTGAATGTTTGTGTCCATTTTAAAGAGTTCTTAAAGGTTTAAAAAGTATTTAAAAGATTGATTAACCGATGTAAAAGCGAGAAAAAAAGGTTTTCAAAATCAAAATTAAAATGAGAGGACACTCCGTCAAAACGATTCACAAAGGTGGGTTCTTCTATTTCACTGCATTGTGAAACTTCGCCGTTTACTACTTCAACAATATGATATTGAAAAAAATCACTTTGCGTATCAAAGGAAAATGAAACATATTTATCAATGGTAAATAATTCTGCTTCATCAGATATTTCTTCTCGGTTCAAATAGGTATATAAGTTGGCAGAGGGAAAATTTTGCCATAAATCAAAAAAGGCTTTTGATATTTGCAATATCTCTTTTTCCGTTTCATTACAAGCCTTAAAATCGTTTATCCGTTTTTCAAAAAGTTGTAAGTTTTTGGAGTTTCGGATTTTTTGATACAGCCTTTCGCCTACATATTGGGCTTGTCGTAAATGGAGCAGGGCAACTTCTTTTTCTTGCGGTTCGTCCCAATCATTTACTATCCAATCGTTAAAACTTTCGTATATATATCCCAAAAAACAATCGTCTTGTGTGTAATATGGTACATACGCTTTATGGCATACATAAGTAAAAACCGAAAGCAATAATTGCCCTATTTTTTTGTGTTTTTTATCCTTGTCTTTCAGCAGTTTATAAACAGGTAATATAGGGATATAAAACAATGTATTGTTTGTGCGAAAAGTTTCCTCTACGGAAAAGAAAAACGATAAAAAAGCCGTTGGATTTGTATCTTGCCACACTTGTATCCGATGCCAACAATCGTCATTTTGTTGCAGGTGTTTTTGGGTTTGGTCAAGTGCCAATGCTACATTGTATGGAAATTCATACTTACTCATATCAAGGGGTTGAAAACCATAAAAATTTGCCATTCTCTCCAATGATTTTTGTAAATCTCCTTGTAATTTTTTTATATGTATCCCTTTAAAGTCGCTAAAATTTCCAACTTTGGGCAAAAAGCGATGTTTTAGAAAACCATTGGCAAAAGGGACTTCGGTGCGGTGGTTTTCTGCTCTTGTCGAATTTGGGCAAGGTCTTTGGGACGGCTTACCCATTGGGCAAACTCCGAGAGTTTTTTGTGTAACTCGCTCTCTTTGGGGTCGTGTATCGGCTTGATGTTGCCTTTTATTTTGGATTGCATACATAGTTAGTTATTAAGTGATTAGCGATTAGTGGTTAGTTATTGAGTGATTAGTTAGTAAGTGGTTAAAGTGTGATTTTATATCCTAATCACTATACACTAACCACTAATTGCTAAAAATTCAACCTTTTGTTCCGATGGAAGTTTCAAAATGATATTCTACATATTCGCCATTTACACGAGGTGCAGATATTTTGGCGGTGGTTAAAATCGGATAGGTAGGGGCGTAAAAATGCTGTACCATTTCTACCGACCATTCTTGGTTGGGGTCGTCTAATCGTGTTTCTTGTCCATTATTTTTAAATACGAACACTCTTTTGAGTTGGGTTGCGATTAACATATTTTTCTTTTTTATAGATTGATAAATTAGATTTTATTCTGCATTTTCAAACAAAGTAGGGGTAAAATGAGCCGATAATTCAGCCCTTTTTTTGCGGATTTTTTCGGCTTGTTCGGGAAATTCATCGGGGGGTGGCAATTTTGTCCACGCTTCCCGATACTTGCCTTGTGCTTCCAATTCCGAAACTTTTTTCATCGCTTCATCGTATTTCTTTTGGGCTTTTTCTGTCTTTTCTTTTTCCATTGCCGATTGTCTTTTGGCGTGTTCTTGGGCTTGGATATAGTTTTCCATATTGACCAAAAGCGATGAAGTTTCTTCAAGGGGTCGGACGATGCTTTGAAAAAATCCGCCGTCCAATTCCTCTGCCGTTCCCTTTAATACAAGGGGAGGAATACCATTTTTGGCAGGGTCGCTACATTGGTCGTTTTGTAGTAATACCGACACAATATATTGCCCGTTTTGTCCTTGTTGGAGGGTCATTTGTAGCGTTCCCACTACATTCATCATTGCGATTTGATTAAAAAAATTCGTTTCCATTGTGCTTCCTTTTTTGAGTGTTATTAACTTGTTTTTACGATGGTTTTATTTTTTACAAATGGCTTGTTGGGTGCGATACACAACTCGATAGCCATTTTTATAGATGATATGCTCTAATATCTTCCGTGCTTTTCGCAGTTGGTTTTGGTCTTTATCTTGCATTTGCAAAAAATGTAATTTTTCAAAATCTCTCACGATTTCTCCCAACACGTAAAGGGCTTTAAATTCGGTTGTTTTTATGTGGGTCATAAGACTAATTTTTAAAATGTTAATCCATTGTTTGGGGTTCGATTTCAAACTCCATATCTCGCTCACTGCATTGGGTTTGACTTATGGTTTCTAAATGATATTGGTCTGCTTGGGTAAAAGGAATTCGATACTTTTTGCAGTAGGCTTTAATCTCTTGAATAGCCTTTTCTTTGTTAGAACATACTCGGATAAGAGTACGACTATCGGTACTATGCCAACTATCGGTAAAGTAGGCGATGTAAATACGTTTCATAGGCGGTTGTTTTTAGAGTTATGTTATTGTTTTTGTTTGAGTTTTTTTAATTTCTTGTAAATATCTTCCCAATAGGCTTTTTGCTCTCTATCAAAAGAAATATGTTTATTATCGGTATGTTTGTATTTTCTAAAATCATTGGCTTGTTGTAAAGCCTTATCAAGGTCGGTTACTTGCACGATGTTTCCATTTATATCTTTTATCGTCATAATTTTTCTATGAGTGTATTAAGGTTAAAATCATCTGTGTAAAATTCTTCCCCCGTATGTTTTCCAAAGGCTTGGAAGTAGGCATACCCACCTTTACAAACTACCATTTGATATAAATTCAGCGTACTTGTGGGGGTGTTAAAATGGTTCGTTTCGTTGTTTTCGAGGCTCACAAATTGCCAATTTTTGTCCCCCAAAAGGGTATCTATATGGGGCGTGTCATCTTCATTAGTGGCGTAAAAACTCACGGCACTATCTCGAAACAAAACCGAAACAAGGTTAGGCATATCATCAATGAACTCAACTAATTTTAGCCGTTTTTTTAACTCCTTTTTCCACGCTTCATCTATTTGAATGATGGCAAAGTCGCAGGTATCCCAATCGCTATTGGTATGGGCTTTTATTAGGATATGTTTTGTATTTGTGTTTGCTATTTTCATTTTTGTTGTTTTAGGTTAATAATTATAGAAATAGTGGTTATTGTGTTCCATAAAATCCAAATCCCTTGCATAGGCTTTATAATCAAAATACATTGCCACCTCATCAGGAATATTTTGGAGTAGTCCTGTTTCTTCTACATAATATTCGGCAAGTTCGGTTTCACTCGAAAAATAACCGATATACCGCTCTTGGGCTTTTTCGATGGTTTGCTCATTTAGGGGTATTCCCGTCAGATACATATAATTTTGTATGATTTCCATATCGTCATCGCTCTTTGCTTCCAAAAGGGAAGCGATTTCGAAAATGGTTTCTTCCAAATGGCATTCGCCTATAAATCCGTCAAAAATTGGAGGACATTCCCAATCTTGGAACATTAGTTCGGGGTCTTCTTCGTCTTGATGTAGTCGTTTGCAGTCGTCATAAAACGCCTCTATATCATCATAGTTCGATAAAGTAAACCATTTACCAAATAAATTACCCTCGTTGTATTTTTTATATGTACCTACATAAATACGTATTTCATTTAGGATATAATTCATATCTCTTTGGTTTTAAAATGTTTAAAAAGGTAAATCGTCAAAATCTTCGTCCGTTGTTGTGGAGTGCTTTTGTTCTTGGGGTTGCGTGTTGGTGGTTGCTTCCGACTTTTTAACTTGATGCAATTTGATTTTTGAGGTATGAAAATTCAATCCTGCTTTGGGTTCGCCTTGTGCATTTATCCAAGCTCTTGCACTGACCCTGCCCGAAAGCTCCACCAAAGCCCCTTTGGTCAATATCTTAGCTACATTGACACTTATCCAATACGCACAATCAAAATACGTGGTTTGCTGTATGGTTTCTCCCTCTTTATTTCGGTAGTTATCATTGACCGCTACCGAAAAATTAACAACTTGTTTTTTGTTAGACAAGGTTTGCACCTGTGCATCACTTGTCAATCTTCCAATGATATTCATACTATTTAGTGTATTTTAAGGTTTTTTAATTTCGATAATAAGGCAAATTTTTCCATAAAGCATTGCCCGAAGGCTTGTTTTGTCAAGGGCTTTATATTCGTACCATTGTTGGTATTGTAGTACCAAAAAAGTTTTTAAAACGTCTGAAAAATCAAAGCGGTATCCCATAACAGGAATGGCATTTTTGAAATACGAATTGTGATTGACTTGGTAGGTTATCCAATTTTTCTCCGCTCTTGACAAGGGCTGTTTCTCATTGATTTTCTGACGCAATATGTAGGCACGAGTGTCTTTTAATTGGTTTAAAGTACATACTCCCCACGATACGAATCTTGTGGCGATAGGTGTGTTTTCTCTTGTCATATTCTTTATTTTTGAGTGTGAATGTTTGGGTTTTGAGTTGCGTTTTGCGAAATGTTTTGTCCGCCCTGCTTCTCCGCTCTCTATATCTGAAAATTTTTAATTCGGCAATGAGAGGAAGAGCGAAGTCGTTTCATTAAAACAAGTAGTAAGTAGTGCGTTCATTTTTATCATTTTCGACATTTTTTTTATTCGTATAAAGAGCCGGAATATGCGGTTGTCGTTTCGAGAGCCTAAAAGGTCTGTGTTTAGCGGATACAAGGTTTTTCAAAAAAATACAACCCCTGTTGAAAACGGGTGTGGAGATTTTTTTGAAAACCAAAGGCTTGACCTTGTGGCAGCGTTACAAACACAGAAATACCTTTGCTCTCGAAAACGAACACCCATATCGGCTTCTTACCTCATAAATAAAACAGGAGAAAATACCATAAACAAACGCACACACCATTACTAACTAAAATGAAATGAAGTAGCCTTCCTCTGCCGAATAAAAGCCAATAAAAAAACCGATACAAAAATTGTAAACAATCCCTGTATCGGTAAATACTAAAATCGAATATCTTTGATAGACAATCAACTACGTTATAATGAAGCGACTAATCGCTCACCAAAATCATTGAATTTATAAGCGATTTTTTCCATATCCTTACTGATTTTTTCATTGGTGATTTTAGCATAAATCTGTGTGGTTTTCAAATTCTTGTGTCCCATCATTTTACTAACACTTTCCAAAGGAACACCCTCTGTAAGAAATAAGGTTCCGAAAGTATGCCTTGCCCAATGAAAACTCAGTGGTTGGGTTTTGTTAATACCTGCCTTTAAACAGATTTCTCTTAAATGAAGATTGCAAGAGGCGTTGCTCGGAACAGGAAATACAAAGTCATTTTTACTGATGGATTCGTATTTATCAATGATTTTTTGAGCAATGGGAAGTATGCGAACATTGGAAGGATTACTCATTTTTTGCCTACGAGAAAGAATCCAACGATTGCCATCAAAAAGGGTTTGAATTTGGTTCTTTTTAAGCTGTTTGATGTCAATATACGAAAGTCCTGTAAAACAGCTAAACACGAACAAATCACGCACCAATTCGCGGGTTTTACTCTTAAAAGTACAGCTCAACAACTGCTCAATTTCTTCTTTTAGCAAATAACCTCGGTCTTTTTCCTGCATTGTGATTTCGTATTCTCGGAATGGGTTCTTGTGAATCAAATCTTTTTCCAAAGCGATGTCAATCATCTTACACAAAGGCATCATATACACCCATATCGTATTGTGTGTTAAACCTTTATCAACACGAAGATAAAAATCAAAATCTTTAATAAAATCCGCTGTAAGCTCCCTAAAAGCCATATCCGTACGATGGTATTTGTAGTTTATAAAGTCCAAAAGATGTGTATACACGCTTTGATATTTCGCCAAGGTTTGTTTGCCTCTCACACCCTTTTGAACCATTTTTTCAAAATCAGCATTGAAGTTTTGAAAAACTTTCAAAAGCGAATCGTCCATTGTTCCAATGCCTAAAAAACTGTTTTTAAGCTTTTCGGCAGTGGCAAATCCATCCATTTTCATCAGATGGTCATATTGATTGACCAAACGAGTTTTCAGCTCTTCCAATTTGTGATTTAATGAAAGAGCTTCTTCACTCTTACCTAAGACTTTGCCGAATTTCAAATCCCATTTATCGGGAAAAATTTCGAGCTTAGTACTAAATTGGGCAATTTTACCATCAATGGTAATCCTACCCATAATGGCTACTTTTCCGTTTTTCTTAGGAGCATTTTTCTTCAAATAGAAAAGCACTTTGAAGGTTGATTTTTTTACTTGCATAACTCAACTTTTTAAATTACAAAATTAATTTCTATTGAGTTACCATACGCTATGAAGATAAGTGCAAAACACTGAAATATAGTCTTTTACTTAAAATATTTAAAACCACCATTAGGTAACGATTTAGAAACCTAACTTTGTTTTTACCCGTCAAATTACCCTATGCCTTGCTTTCCAACATTTCCCTGATAAAAAATAAAGTGGCTTATAATGTGTATATTACAGCTTTTTGCTTAATTTTGCCGTTTAGTTTTATTTTTTGAAAAAAAATAAAAAAACGCCCACTTATAAACAAGTGGGCGTTTCTGCTCAACATAATTACCTATACAGTTTCTTGATTTGCCTTTTGAAAAAGTCACCATCACTTTGACCTTCCAAAGTGCGAAATTCATTGTGTTGCCGCTCCGCTTCTTGCAAAACGGTTTCGGTGCGTTGCTTTTAAGAATTAAAGCGTAAAGTCCAGATTCTGTACAAAACCACGCTTCACCTTGACGACCTAAATTTTTCTTACCCCGTTCGTCCTCATCTAACATTTGAATTGTGATACTCGGATTTGTATACCCTAAAATTTCTCATACATCTTTAACACAGAATAATGGCTCTCCTTTTTCTGTTTTCATTCTGATTTCCCCAAATTGTGGGTGTGTGATTAGGTTTTTCATAACTTATTGATTTACTTGTTTTACATCTGTTTTAATAGGTTCGCTTTCGGCTTGTAATAATTCTTTTGCTCGTTGCTGGATAGCTTTTGCCTGTTCGGAGTTGAACACATGTTTAAGGTTCATATCCACGCTTTGCATTGTTTCTTGAAATTCTTTAACAATTTGTTTCTTCAAATCTGGATGTACTCGTATTTTTTTCACTACTTTGCTCTTTCAAATTGATGTTGTAAATAAAATACAGAAATTATGAATTAAACAAATTAAATTTCATAAATTTTGAAAGTAATTTTATGTTTATGAGTAAAAATATTGTAAATCAGATATTTATATAGGTGGTAAATTTTCTTATTTCAGAAAAAAAAGTTCCTTCAAAATCATTTTTATCAGAAAAATTTGGGATAACAGCATCTAAATTTTCAGAAATTCTTAAAGAATGAATGTAGGAGTTGATTTATTATCTGTATTGATAGGCGACTATGAAATCAACGCCGAATGGTTACTTACAGGTAATGGCTCTATGCTTAAAAGTGAGCAGGACCAATCATCGGCGGGACCAGCAAATGATAAATACGTAGCTATGTTGGAGGAAAACAACGAGTTATTAAAGAAAAATAATTGTTCGTTAGAGAAAATAAACACCCTGCAGGAGGAGAAAATCACCAAATTAGAGGCTGAGATACAGGCGTTAAAGTCGGCACAAAGTAAGTCAGTCAATAAATCCAGCCAACCAAGTCAATCCCAACCTCTTATTCAGCCAAGCCGTTAATTATTGCCCTGCCAGTGGGTTTAATAGTACCTATTTAGGCGAGGCGTAATGTACAAGTAATACATTTAATAAGATTGTGTATAAATAAAAAAAACAGGTGCTTTTGTTTAAATACCTAATTATCAATGTTTATATAAAAATATTTATGTAAATACGTGTTATTAAAGGGGGGTGAGTTTTTGTAAAATCCTTAAATCAGCTACTTTTTTAGCTGTTAAATATCTTTCAGTAGGTTTTAAAAAGTTTTTCCCTTGAAAATATGTGAAAATGCTAGAGCAATGAGAAGTAAAATTGTAGAGACGAAGATTTTTCATATCCTGATTATGTTTTTTTGTACCAGTCAGAAGTTACATTATTTTGGGTATAAATTACACATTATCTGTTCTATAGAAGGAGTCGTGCAAAATTTAGATATGACTCCAGCATCTGTTCACGATGTTCACTATTTAAAAGATGTTAGTTCTCAAATTCAAAATTGCACTCTGATAGGTGACAGAGGTTATATATCGTCACAATATCAATTAGATTTGTATAGCACTGCTACTATTCAGTTAGATACCCCAAAGAGACTGAATCAAAAAGATTACAAACCTCAGTTTTACTTATTCAAGAAAAAGAGGAAAAGAATCGAAACATTATTTTGACTTCGTCGAATCTTCGATTTCGCAGTTATGTGATCAATTTATGATTAAAAGGAATTATGCAAAATCATTCAACGGTTTTAAAACACGAATTATCAGTAAAATAACTACTTTAACCTTAATTCAATACATTAACAAATTTGTATTAAAAAAGGAAATAAATAAAATAAAAGCAAGTGTAATTTAAAATGCACAACGGGTTGATCAAACATCATAGATGCAAACCTTGTTTTTGATGGAAGAGAAATAAAAAATGTCAGTATAAATGATAAAATTTTGACAAAATGACAGCGTAAATTCACTTTTTTTAATCATTTTCTGACAAAAAGGAGAAAAAAATCCACTGGCACAACAATTGACTAATTAAAGGCGTGAACGAATCACAAAAAATCAATTAATAATAACAATAAAGAAAAAGTAAAACAAATATGAGCAAAATTATCGGAATCGATTTAGGGACAACAAATTCTTGTGTCTCTGTAATGGAAGGTAACGAACCAGTAGTAATTCCTAACGCTGAAGGAAAAAGAACTACACCATCTGTTATCGCTTTTGTAGAAAATGGTGAAATCAAAGTAGGTGATCCTGCAAAACGCCAAGCGGTAACCAACCCAACGAAAACAATCGCTTCTATCAAGCGTTTTATGGGAGAGAAATATTCGACAGTAGCAAACGAAATTTCAAACTCTGCATACAAAGTAGTACAAGGTGATAACGATACACCTCGCGTTGATATCGACGGAAGACTTTATACACCGCAAGAATTGTCGGCTATGGTACTTCAAAAAATGAAAAAAACAGCTGAGGACTATTTAGGACAAACTGTTACTCAAGCCGTTATCACAGTACCAGCATACTTCAACGATGCTCAAAGACAAGCTACAAAGGAAGCAGGTCAAATTGCAGGATTGGAAGTAATGCGTATCATCAACGAGCCTACGGCAGCAGCATTGGCTTACGGATTGGACAAAGGTGGGCAAGACAAAAAAATCGCAGTTTATGACCTTGGTGGTGGTACTTTCGATATTTCTATCTTGGAATTAGGAGACGGAGTATTTGAAGTATTGTCAACAAACGGAGATACACACCTTGGAGGAGACGACTTCGACAAGGTAATCATCGACTGGTTGGCAGACGAGTTCAACGCTGCTCAAGGAGTAGATTTACGCAAAGATGCAATGGCATTGCAACGATTGAAAGAAGCTGCTGAAAAAGCAAAAATCGAATTGTCGGCTTCTGCACAAACAGAAATCAATTTGCCATATATCACTGCAACAGCAGCAGGACCTCAGCACTTGGTACAAACATTGACTCGTGCAAAATTTGAGCAATTGTCAGATTCTTTGGTAAAACGCTCTATGGCTCCAGTAGCAAAAGCATTGCAAGACGCAGGATTGTCAACATCTGATATTGATGAGGTAATCTTGGTAGGAGGATCAACTCGTATCCCTGTTATCCAAGAAGAAGTAGAAAAATTCTTCGGTAAAAAACCATCTAAAGGAGTAAATCCAGATGAGGTAGTTGCTATAGGAGCTGCGATTCAAGGAGGGGTATTGACAGGAGATGTAAAAGATGTATTGCTTTTGGATGTAACTCCACTTTCATTGGGTATCGAAACGATGGGAGGTGTATTTACGAAATTAATCGAGGCAAATACGACAATTCCTACTAAAAAATCGCAAGTATTCTCTACAGCGGTTGACAACCAGCCATCAGTAGAAATCCATGTGTTGCAAGGAGAAAGACCTATGGCAAACGACAACAAAACAATCGGTCGTTTCCACTTAGACGGAATTCCACCAGCACAAAGAGGAGTGCCACAAATCGAAGTAACATTTGACATTGATGCCAACGGTATCATCAAAGTATCGGCAACTGACAAAGGAACTGGAAAATCTCACGATATTCGCATCGAGGCTTCTTCAGGATTGACTCAAGAAGAAATCGAAAGAATGAGAAAAGAAGCAGAAGCAAATGCCGAAGCAGATAAGAAAGCAAAAGAAACAGCTGACAAATTGAACGAAGCAGACTCTATGATTTTCCAAACTGAAAAACAGTTGAAAGAATACGGAGACAAAATTGCTGAAAACAACAAAACAGCTATCGAAGGTGCGTTGGAGGAGTTGAAGAAAGCTTATGAAACCAAAGATGTAGCAACTATCCAACCAGCATTAGACAAAATCAACGAAGCGTGGAAAGCTGCGTCAGAAGACATCTACAAAGCACAGCAAGACGCTCAACAAGCAGGGGCACAACAGTCGCAACCAAACAACGGAGACGAAGTGCAAGATGCAGATTTTGAAGAAGTGAAGTAACGGTCAGCGACCGAAGCAATAAAAAAATCCCATTCGTAAAGAATGGGATTTTTTTGTAGTAATTTTTTAGGTTTGATAGATGAAACCAATCATTTTTCTTAATATCTTTGCACCTTAATTATAAAATTTTACAAGCAAAAAAGACATAAAAAATAAATAACATATAGACAAATTAGCGTTGCTAAACCGTTTCTTTCCTCATAAAATCCCCAATTTTAAAGTACAGAGAGAAACAGTTCAGTGGATGCGTCCGTTTTGGGCGTGTCCTCTGCTGTTTTCAATTCTGTACACGGTATGGGGATACCAATGAGGAGGAGAAATCAAAGCAGAGGTACACGCCTTATTTTTTTGCTTAGAATCAAACCGCCAATGAAGTACCTGTTTGGCATAAATAAAATAGGTATGCCTACACTGAATTGGATAGGAAAAGATAAAGTCATCAATCATCATCAAGAGGTTCCGTTTAAAGTTTTGGAACATCAGTACACTTTTGGAGCTCAGGATAACTCCTCCCCTTTGGGGAGGTCGGGAGGGGCTATTATCCACGGCGACAACCTCGAAGCCTTAAAAGCCTTATTACCTCAGTATGAAGGAAAAATCAAATGCATCTACATAGACCCACCTTATAACACAGGCAACGAAAACTGGGTCTACAACGACAATGTAAACGACCCAAAAATCAAAAAATGGTTAGGGCAAGTGGTGGGCAAAGAAAGCGAAGACCTCAGCCGACACGACAAATGGCTGTGTATGATGTACCCACGCCTAAAACTCCTACATAAACTCCTTGCCGAAGACGGTGCTATTTTTATTTCCATAGACGATAACGAACAAGCCAACCTAAAATTGATTTGCGATGAGATTTTTGGAGGGAGCAATTATATTGGAAATCTTATTTGGAGAAAAAAAGAAGGTGGAGGACAAACGGATAAATATTATGTAACAGAACACGAATATATTTCAGTCTATCAAAAGACACATTTTTTTCAATGGATAGATAAAGAAAAAATCTTGACTGATAAAGATTTTAACAAATCAGACGAAAAAGGTAATTTCAAACTAACCAAACTTGAAAAATGGGGAAGTGGAGCACGAAGAGAAGATAGACCAACAATGTATTTTTCAATTATAAATCCAGAAAATGAAGAATATTTTCCAATAGCTCCTGATGGAAATGATGGAAGGTGGAGAATTGGAAAAGAAAGAATGGATAATTTAATAAAAGACAATTTGGTTCATTGGGAAAAAAGAAATGGAAAATATATTCCTTATGAGAAAACTTATCAAGAAAATGATAAAACTGTAAAAATAAAAGAGAGAAGTATTTTATTAAAAAACGGTAATACCGCTGACGCATCAAAAACTATAACACAAATTTTTGGTGAAAAAGACAGATTTGATACTCCGAAACCATATCAATTAATAGAATTTATTATTAAACATTCCACCGACAAAAACTCCATTATCCTTGATAGTTTTGCGGGGAGTGGCACAACAGCTCACGCAGTGCTAAACCTCAACAAACAAGACGGAGGCAATCGCAAGTTTATTTTGATAGAAATGGAAGACTATGCCGAAAACATCACCGCAGAAAGGGTAAAACGCGTCATCAACGGCTATGGTTCGGCAGACTCACCAACCGCCGAAGGCACTGGCGGGAGTTTTGATTTTTATAAGTTGGGGCAACCGCTCTTTGATGAAAATCACAACCTCAATGAATCCGTGGGTATAGAAAAAATCAAAGAATATATATGGTATTCCGAAACGAAATCTAACTATGATTTAGGAATGATGAATGATGATTTGGGAGAGGAATATTTTTTGGGTAAGCACTTAGACACGGCGTATTATTTCTATTACGAAAAAGACCAAATCACCACTTTGGATTTTGATTCATTGGAACTTATCAAAACCAAAGCCGACCAATATATTATTTACGCAGACAATTGTTTGTTGCCTAATGATTTTATGTATAAAAACAACATTGTTTTTAAGAAAATACCTCGTGATATTTCAAAATTATAGAAAATGGAATTAAAAAGTTACCAACGAAAAGTAATAGAAAACCTCCAATCCTATTTGGAATATGTGGAAAAATATCAAAATCTTCCAAAAGCCTTTAATCAATATTGGGAAGACAAGATAGGTGCATACAACCCATTGGACGGCACGGGTATGGAACCTTATAAAAACAATGTACCCAATGCAGCTCATATTTGTATAAAAGTACCCACTGCTGGAGGTAAAACTTTTATCGCGGTCAATGCTTTGCATACCATTTTTTCGGCTTTTAATCCGCATCATCCCAAAGTGGTTATTTGGCTGGTGCCTTGGAGCAATTTATTACAACAAACGGTCAATGCCTTGTCAAATCCAGAACATCCATATCGTCAGAAACTCAATGCGTTGTTTAACCATCGTGTACAAGTTTATCAAAAAGAAGATTTGTTGCAAGGGGCAAATTTCAATCCGTCTGTGGTCAAAGAGCAACTCAGCATTGTGGTGATGAGTTATGCTAGTTTAAAAACCAAAATTAATTCTGATAATCAAGATGCTAATAATGAAGAATTAGTAAAGAAAATAAACAAAAACGACCGAAAAGTATATCAAGAAAATGGTCAGTTGGAAAGTTTTGTGGCTCACTACAAAAACGATAGACATCTTTTATCTAATATAGACCCTACGGCATTGATAAATGTTTTTAGATATTTCAATCCTGTGGTGGTATTAGATGAAAGTCATAATGCAGAAAGTGATTTGAGTGTAGATATGCTCAAAAACCTCAATCCGTCCCTCATTCTCGACCTTACGGCTACACCCAAAAACAATAGCAACATCGTGAGTTTTGTTCCTGCCATAGAACTCAAAAAAGAGAATATGGTAAAACTCCCTGTGATTGTTTACAATAGCTACGACAAAACGGAAGTAATCAATAATGCATTGCACCTACAACGCAAATTGGAATCGCTTGCCAAAAACCAAGAAGCCAACGGCGGAAAATATATTCGTCCGATAGTGCTTTTTCAGGCCGAACCCAAAACCAAAGACGACAATACCACTTTTGAAAAAGTAAAGGAACAATTGCTAAAACTCGGTATTCCAGAGCAACAAATCAAAATAAAAACTGCCAGTATAGACGAGCTTAAAGGTATCAATCTAATGAGTAAAAACTGTGAAGTGCGATACATCATTACCATCAACGCTTTGAAAGAAGGTTGGGATTGTCCGTTTGCTTATATTTTGGCTTCGTTGGCAGACAAATCAAGCAGAGTAGATGTAGAACAGATTTTAGGCAGGGTTTTAAGACAACCGTATGTACAAAAACATCAAAATTATCAACTCAATCTATCGTATGTACTCACTGCTTCGGTGCGATTTAACGAAACTTTACAAAGCATCGTCAAAGGATTGCAAGAGTCGGGATTTAGCGAAAAAGATTATCGCAAGATAGACACAATGCCAGAAGAAGCCAAAACCATCGAAACAGAAAAAGCCTTTCAATCGGTACTTTTTCCTGAACAAAACGAACCAACAAAAACTGAAACGGTTAATGAATCTGAAGAAATTGATTTAACTCGTATTTCATTCAATCCCAATGAAGAAGAAAATACACATTCGGCAACAGAGGAAGAGAATGAAGTATTAAAAACCATAGATGCCATTTCCAAAGAACAAGCCGAACAAATGGAATTTCAAATCAAACAATTGGAAAAAGAACCAATAAATGAAAACATAGAAGAGATGGGTGATAGAGTAAAGCGATATAAAATAGTAAATTCAAAAAAGGAAGCTATAAAAGACGTGTCAATACCACAGTTTTTTATTCAAACAAAAGGAAGTGATTTATTTGGAACAAGTGAAGTATTACTCAATCGAGAATCTTTACTCAAAGATTTTAAATTGTCTACCGAAGATATAAAGATTGATTTTGAGAAAATTTCGGCAGAACTCTACAAAGTGGATTTAGAACAAATAACCAATGAAGATTACCGACCAAGTTTTACTAAAATAGAAGAAAATTCGATTAAAGATGATGTGATTAAATACATTTTTTCGCAACCCAAAGACAAGCAGATAAAAGATATTACACATCAAATTGTGAATATTATTGGCAATATGTATCCCATTGCAGACCAAGAAATTAAAAAGTACATCAGTAGGGTTTTAGACGCTATGGAAGACGAACAATTGCGAGATGTAATAGCACGAAAAGAGAGTTATAAAAAAATTTTCAAGCACAAAATTGGTCAATTAGCCAGCAATTATGCCGAAGTCCTTTTCAATGATATGCTAAAATCCAAAAGAATTTACACGAAAAGTCAGTGGGTGTTCAGTAAAGAAATTGTACCTAAAGATATCAGTTCCAACATTGCCAATTCGCTCTATGAAAAAGAAGGCAGTATGAATAATTTTGAGGAAAAAGTGGCAATGGAAATAGGAACATCTGAAAATATTTTGTTTTGGCATCGCAACTTAGATAAAGGTAACGGTAAAGGGTTCTTTATCAACGGTTTTAAATCTAGGTATTACCCTGATTTTATAATGAAAACCAAATCTGGAAAAATTATTTTAATAGAAGCCAAAGGTGACTATTTAGACGGCTCAGATAGTGAAGCAAAATGCAGATTAGGCACAGAATGGGAACGACAAGCAGGACAAGATTTTGTTTATATGATGATTTTTGAAAACAAGCCCATAAAAGGAGCTTACACCTTAGAAAAAGCCAAAGAGTTGATAAAGGGAATGTAATAAAAATTTCAACCAAATACCTACTTCGCCAAAGTTTGCAAAGCATTTTGAACTTTGGCGAAGTTTTTTTTGACAAAATTAAAGTACAATTTTAAAACTGTCAGAAAATAGAAGGCAATTAGTTTGAAAATTTCTACCGTGACCAAGATCAAAAAGAAATTTATTTAATAGAAGAAAACGCCTATGGAATCAGTGTTTTTGAAATTCGTTAAAGGTCCCATTTGGAAATAATCGTAAAACCTTGATGTATTTGACTACGCATAGGTGTATTCCATCTGATTCCGAATGTGATACCGTTGAATTGTTTTTTGTTCTCTGTTGGGAGGGCATATCCTGTGTGGATAACAATCGCATTCAGCAAATTGATACCAACTCTTGGTTCTATCGCATAGGGCGTAATGGATGTACCCAAATATAACAAATAGCCGACACTGTAATCTACTCTAAATTCGGGTACTATTACCGACTTTTGATTGACTTGGGTATATAATATCCTTCCGGCAAGGTTGAATGCCGGTTCTTTTATTTCGCTGATTCTGTATTCTAATCCTATTCCTACTACATTTCTACTGCGATAGGTTTAGTCTGCACTGATACCCATTTTATTGGATAGCTGTGCTGAGGTTGTAGAAGCGAAAAGCAAAATGCTAAATATCATGATAGTTTGTTTCATTTTTTTTGATTGATTTTTTGTAGATTTACAATTTTTTGAGTTTTTTTACTTCAGATTTACACCTATGGTGTTTTTTTATTTTTTGCCACGACTCGAGGGCTTGTCCCGTTCTCATAACTATTGGGAACTATCGGAATGTACGTAGTAAATTACTTCTTTGTGAATAGAAAACTATTCCTTTGAAAATATAAAACTACACGAAAAACTATAAAAAAAATACCGCGTAAGGGATGGGAGCGGCATCCTTTTGTGAGTCAATTGCCTCACAAAAGATATAGCGTACAGCCCGACCCTGTACCGACGACGATAGGAGGAAGGGGAAGGGATACGCCCAAACGAAAATCATTAAAAAATAAAACACTATCTTTGCGTAAATAAATCGAAAACTAACATGACTTTTGAACAATTTTCTTTGAACAATAATGTGTTGGAAGCTGTCAAAGATTTGAACTATACCGAGCCTACGCCGATTCAGACAAAGGCGATTCCTGTCTTGCTTGATGAAAAGGATTTGGTGGCGTGTGCTCAGACGGGGACTGGAAAAACGGCAGCGTTTGCTATACCGATTATAAACAATATTCACCGCATTGTAGGGTCGGGAAAAAAGCGTAAACAAATCCGTACTGTAGTGCTGTCGCCTACGAGAGAATTAGCGATTCAGATTGCTGAAAATTTTGACGAATTGGCAAAATATACGCAAATTCGTACGCTGGTTCTTTATGGGGGAGTGGCACAAAATCAACAAGTTGATGCTCTGAAAGAAGGGGTAGATGTGTTGATTACGACCCCTGGGAGATTTTTGGATTTGTACAAACAAAAACATATTTCGCTCGACGGTATGCATCAATTGGTTATAGACGAGGCGGACTTGATGCTGGATATGGGCTTTCTCAACGATGTGAAAAAAATCATCAAATTGAGTCCGACCAACCGTCATACAATGTTGTTTTCGGCAACAATGCCTTTGCCTATTCGTGAATTGGCTGAGGAATTTATTTCTGATGCGGTGCATATTACGCTCAATTCGGCTAAAAATACTTCGCAATTGATCAATCAAAAGGTGTATATGGTTGAAAAAGAGGATAAAAGGAAGTTATTGCACTATGTTTTGCAACAGTTGGACTTTGAAAATATGCTCGTTTTTACCCGTACTAAGCAAGGAGCGGACAGTGTGGCAGAATTTTTAGAAAAAAATGGTTACAAAGCGGCGGCGTTGCACGGTGATAAATCGCAAAGTATGCGTTTGAAAATTTTGGAAGATTTCAAAAACAGACAAACGGATATTTTGATAGCTACGGATGTGGCTTCGAGGGGAATAGATATTGATGCCTTGCCTTTGGTAATCAATTTTGATATTCCGAATATTCCTGAAATTTATGTACACCGCATCGGTCGTACGGGTAGGGCAGGAAACGAAGGTTTGGCTTTGAGTTTTGTAGGGCGAGATGAAAAAAAATATTGGCATGATATTGAAAAATTGATTAGATTGCAGGTAAAAGTAGTCAAAGACAATCCGTATCCGTGGAAAGAGCCAGTAACTGGTGCGAAAAAAGACTATCGAAAAGGATTTGGCAATGCCCCTAAAAACGGCAGCAAATCTAGAAAATCAGATGCTTCTAAAAAGAATAAAAAGAGGTGGTATTAAAGGACTTTGACTGTTATACTCCGAAGGAGAAAAAACACTTGAGGAACAATTAAACCTCTGAGGGAGAAAATCTCCGACATTTCGTCAGTTTTTGCTATTAAGGAATGCATTTTGTAAATAAAAAAGATGGAAAAATAAAATAAAACTATGGATATAGAACATTTTTCAGAAGAATTGAGAGGCGTGCTGAACTATGCAAGGTTGGTTGTTACTCAAATGAATCACGATACTATAGGTACCGAACATTTAATGCTGGGGGTACTTTCTAAAAATGAACATAAAGCCATGCAAATTTTGCGTGCGTTGAATGTGGATATCGAAGGTTTGGAGAGTCGTTTTAAAAGTATTTTGCAGCACAATGAAGAAAATGTGTTTGCAAATGAAAATAGACATGTCAATCTAAACAAACAAGCCGAATTGGCTCTAAAGAGAACCAATTTGGAAAAAAGAGTGTACAAAAAAGACGAAATCGATACTGACTTATTGTTGTTGTCTATTTTGCGTACCGATAATGATCCGTCAACTATTTTGTTGAAAAAATTTGGTGTGGACTACGAATCTTGCGAAAAAATCATGAAAAACGAAAGTTCAAATATGGCTTCGGATTCGTTTTCTTCTCCACAATATTCGTTCAACCAAGAGGAATCAGAAGGTTTTAGCCACAATCTTCCACCGATTGATAAATCGTCTGGAAAGAAACCTGCTACGCCTGTTTTAGACAACTTTGGTCGCGATTTGACCGCTTTGGCTGAAAAAGGAAAATTAGACCCTGTAGTGGGGCGTGAGCAAGAAATCGAACGTGTTTCTCAGATTTTGAGCCGTAGAAAGAAAAACAATCCTATGTTGGTCGGTGAACCTGGGGTTGGTAAATCGGCTATTGCAGAGGGATTGGCGTTGCGTATCGTACAGAAAAAGGTGTCTCGTGTGTTGTTCAACAAACGTGTGGTAACATTGGATTTGGCAAGTTTAGTGGCTGGGACGAAATACCGTGGGCAGTTTGAAGAACGCATGAAAGCCGTAATGGGCGAGTTGGAAAAAAATCCAGACATCATTTTGTTTATCGACGAAATTCATACCATTGTTGGGGCAGGAGCTTCGGCAGGATCGTTGGATGCGTCAAATATGTTCAAACCAGCATTGGCAAGGGGTGAAATCCAATGTATCGGTGCGACTACTTTGGACGAATACCGTCAGTATATCGAAAAAGATGGTGCATTGGAGCGTCGTTTTCAAAAAGTGATTGTAGAACCGACTTCAATTGAAGATACGATTACGATTTTGAACAACATCAAGGAAACTTACGAAGAACACCACCAAGTAATCTATACGCCAGAGGCTGTGGAAGCGTGCGTGAAATTGACCAGCCGTTACATCAGCGATCGATTCTTGCCAGACAAGGCAATTGATGCGATGGATGAAGCTGGAGCAAGAATCCACATCAAAAACATCAAAACACCTCAAAATATTATCGACCTTGAACAAAAAATTGAGGAGGTAAAAGCAATGAAAAAAGCAGCTGTTGATACGCAAAACTATCAAGAAGCTGGAGAGCATAGAACTATAGAATTGCAACTTTCGGCTCAATTGCAACAAGCCATCGACGAGTGGAACAAACAAAATAAAGAGCATAAAGAAATTGTAAGCGAAGAGGATATTGCCGATGTTGTGTCGATTATGACGGGTATTCCATTGAACAAAATTGCTCAGGCTGAAGGGAATAAATTGAAAAACCTACCAGAGGCTATAAAAGGAAAAGTAATTGGTCAGGATGCTGCTGTAGAAAAAATTGCCAAAGCGATTCAAAGAAACCGCACGGGATTGAAAGATCCAAACAAACCGATTGGTTCGTTTATTTTCTTAGGTCAAACGGGAGTAGGTAAAACACAATTGGCAAAAGTAATTGCAAAAGAAGTATTTGATTCAGAAGATTCGTTGATTCGTATCGATATGAGTGAATACATGGAAAAATTTGCTGTTTCTCGATTGATTGGTGCACCTCCAGGGTATGTAGGTTATGAAGAAGGAGGACAATTGACAGAGAAAGTTCGCCGTAAGCCGTACAGTGTTGTATTGTTTGACGAAATAGAAAAAGCCCATCCCGATGTGTTCAATATGTTGTTGCAAGTATTGGACGACGGACATCTGACCGACAGTTTGGGAAGAAAAGTAGATTTCAAAAACACGGTGATTATCATGACTTCCAATGTAGGTATTCGTCAGTTGAAAGATTTTGGAACAGGTATCGGATTTGGAACAAAGAGCAAACAAGCTCAACAAGAAGAGGCTTCAAAATCATTGATAGAGAGTGCCTTGAAAAAAGCCTTTGCTCCAGAGTTTTTGAACCGTATCGACGATGTGATTGTATTCAATAGCTTGGAAAAGGAAGATATTTTGAAAATCATTCGCATAGAAATCGACAAATTGTATAAGCGAGTGGCAGCATTGGGCTATGATTTGACCTTGACTGACGCTGCGATGGATTTCATTGCCGACAAAGGATTTGACAAGCAATACGGAGCCAGACCTTTGAAACGAGCAGTGCAAAAATACATCGAAGATTTATTGGCAGAGGAAATTGTCAATGGTACCATCAAAGAAAATGCAAAAATCGTTTTGGACAAACATCCAGAAAAAGAAGAATTGACAATGGTTACTACCTCAGAAACTGTGGTTCAAGAATAATGTTTCAATCAAAAACCAGATCATCAACTTTTGATGGTTTGGTTTTTTGTTTTACCTTTGAAATGTGGAAAGAAAAGCTATATACTTTATGTTATTGTCATTGGTATTTACATTGATGATTGGCTATGTATTTTTAGCTTTGGATGATGGAAAAGAATTTATAGCTCCATGTTTTACTGCTGTTTCATTGATACATTTAGCATTTTATTATTTTATTCAAAAGCGAAAAGCAAAATGCTCAAATGCAAAACTTGTCTTTTATTCTTTTTGCTTTATTCTACAGAATCGTATGTAGTTATACTATCATATCAGCATCTTTGTCAGTTGTACATTTCATTTTAAGACTTTTTATAAATGTTATTAACAATATTGTCCTTCAAATATTCGTTTTTCCTTTTGTAATAGGATTAATTGGGTTTCATTTACTTTGTTTATATTTATGGAATGAAAGGAGAGAATTTGAATAGAAAAAATAATATTATGATTAAAAGCATGTTTTTTGTAGCTTCGTTGGTACTTTTGACAGGTTGTGGATTTTTTAATTTAGAATAGGAAGAGTTTTATCAACTCTATTACGATAAAGAAGTCTCCGAATGTTTTGAAAATTTTGACGGTATGGGACGAGAAGTTTTCCCAGATTTTATGAGTTGAGCTGTGTTTAAATATACAACTTCAAAACAATTTTTGGAGAATGTTTACATCTCCGCTTTTTACAACCAAGAAACAGCGATTTTCTTTTTAGAAAACAGAGAAGCTTCCGCTTTTTAGAGAAATCATAGATTCATTGTTCAAATTTGAAACAATTTTTCTATTTACTAATTTCTTCTCATTACTCATTTTTTATAAAAGCATTTTATCTTTCGTACTGGTCTGTACTCAAGAGTACCAAAGTACAAGCATCTTCAAAAGCAATGTTGTTTCGTTGTAAAAGTGATTGTAATTCAAGGTTTTCTGTACCTGGATTAAATATTACTCGTTTGGGTTGTAAATTCAGGATATAATCGTAATAAGGTATTTGATTTTTTGGATTCATATAGAGTGTAATGGTGTGAATATCTTTAAAATCGACCATTCCTTTATGGATTTCTACTCCTTCTACAGTTCCTACTTTGTTTCCGATTGCCACTACTTCGTGTTGATATCTTCTTAACATTTTGATGGCTTTGTTTGAATAGCGTTCTGGTTTTTCAGACGCTCCTAAGACAAGTGTTTTCATGATTTTTGTGTGATTTGATTTTGAAATGTATAATGTAAATTGTAGAATTGTATTTTACTTATTTTATCAAAATTGAACATTTGTATTATTAAAAATATACTTTAATTTTTATGATATTGTGAATAGTTTTTTGTTTAACCATATAACTTCAAAGCTTTTTTTTCAACATTGAGAATCTGAGATGCTACGCTTTTAAGGATAATATAGTGTTATTTATGAAATTTTATCATAATACAATATACAATATACAATATACAATATACAATATACAATATACAATATACAATATACAATATACTAAATCTAAAAGTAAAAACTGCCCTTTCGAGCAGTTTTCTACAATTATCTTTTTACTTTAAATGCTTTGTTTTGCGGATAGTAAGCTACAGTACCCAATTCTTCTTCGATGCGTAACAATTGGTTGTATTTGCTCATACGGTCTGAACGAGAAGCCGATCCTGTTTTGATTTGTCCACAGTTCAATGCTACTGCCAAATCTGCAATGGTGTTGTCTTCTGTTTCTCCCGAACGGTGCGACATTACTGATGTGTATCCCGCATTGTGAGCCATATTTACCGCAGCAATCGTTTCTGTCAATGTTCCGATTTGGTTTACTTTGATCAAGATTGAATTGGCTGTATTTTTATTGATTCCTCTTTCCAAGCGTTCTACATTGGTTACAAACAAATCGTCTCCAACCAATTGTACTTTATCACCGATTTTGTCTGTCAATATTTTCCATCCTTCCCAGTCGTCTTCGTACATACCGTCTTCGATTGAGATGATTGGGTATTTCTCGCAAAGAGATGCCAAGTATTCTGCTTGTTCTTTCGATGTACGCACAATACCTTTTACACCTTCAAATTTTGTATAATCATACAATCCGCGATTGTAAAACTCTGATGAAGCACAGTCCAAAGCAATCATGATGTCTTTCCCAAATTCATAACCCGCATTTTCTACTGCCAATTTGATAGAATCCAATGCGTCTTCTGTTCCTCCTGCAAGGTTTGGAGCAAAACCTCCTTCATCACCAACAGCAGTACTCAAGTTTCTGTCGTGCAATACTTTTTTCAAGTGGTGGAATACTTCAGTCCCCATTTGCATTGCCTCAGTAAAACTTTTTGCCAAAACCGGCATAATCATAAATTCTTGGAAAGCGATAGGAGCATCTGAGTGCGATCCTCCGTTGATGATGTTCATCATTGGCACTGGCAAAGTGTTTGCCGAAACTCCACCAACATAGCGGTACAAAGGCATTCCCAATTCGTTTGCAGCTGCTTTTGCCACAGCCAACGATACACCTAAAATCGCATTTGCACCAATGTTTGATTTGTTTGGCGTTCCGTCCAATTCGATCATCGATTGGTCGATAGCATTTTGTTCAAAAACGCAATATCCTACAATATGTTTTGCAATTACTTCATTTACATTGTTTACGGCGTTGAGTACACCTTTTCCCATCCAATGTTTTCCACCGTCTCTTAGTTCTACGGCTTCGTGTTCTCCAGTCGATGCTCCAGATGGTACTGCAGCTCTACCTAACACTCCATTTTCTGTGATTACATCTACTTCTACAGTAGGATTTCCGCGTGAATCTAAAATCTGACGGGCATGAATTTTTACAATTGTGCTCATATTTAATTTATTGAGTTGAAAAATATTTTCTGCAAAAATAGTTAAATGTTTGGATTTTATATAATCTCATCAACGAAAAATATCAATTTGTCAACTAATTTTTCTCTTAAATAGAAAAATAGGAGGCAGGACGATTATTCAATGTGAATATTTGCTATATTTGTTGTCTTTTTGATTATAATCAAAGGGAAATTATTTCATTTTAAAGTAAAAGTATCATGCAAAAGAATGTAAATATTCAGAATAAACGAGCAAAATTTGAATACGAATTTTTAGAAAAATATACCGCAGGAATTGTTTTGGTTGGAACAGAAATCAAATCCATTCGTTTGGGAAAAGCGAGTATTGCCGATAGTTTTTGTGAGTTTAATAATGGTGAATTGTTTATGATAAATTCGCATATTGAGGAATATTCTTTTGGTACGCATTACAATCACAAAGCTAAAAGCGAACGAAAATTATTACTCAATAAAAAAGAGTTGAAATCTCTGCAAAAAAGTGTTCAAAACAAAGGATTGACGATTATACCATTAAGGTTGTTTACCAATGAAAAAGGATTGGCAAAAGTGGAAATTGCTCTCGCTCGTGGTAAAAAATTGCATGATAAACGCGAAACTATCAAGGAACGTGATACCAAAATACAATTGGATCGATTGAAAAATAGGTTTTAAATTTTAAAATCTCCAAAATATCGAAAGCTTCTTAAATAAAAGGTTTGCTTGAGTTGTTCGGTACGTTTTGAAACTAAAATTCCATGAAAAAAATCCACAGTCAATGTGATTGTTGGATTTTTTTTTGCTTTTGATAGTATGTTTTTTCGGTTGTCTGTGGGTACAATCCACAATAATTGATGAGGTGTCAATTGTTCGAGGATTTCATCTATTGTTAAACGATTGTTTTCCTCATAATAAATGATAAAATCAGAGGATAAAATGTCATTTGAGGTCAAAACGTTTAACTTGTAAGGAAATGAGTTACTTGTTGTAAAAATAGTTTTTGGTTGAAAATAGTATACTGCCGATTGTAACAATCTTTCTCTTGGATGAACATACTGTTTTTTTAACGGAAAATCATAAATTCCTCTTGTTAAAAATTGAAATACAAATGGTGAATGAACGCCGTGTTCATTGGTAGATTTCCATAAAAATTGTAGATATTCCCACATATCATTTAGTATTTACTAATTTCTTTTTTGACAGTTGTTTGAAATACGCATTTAAAATCACTGTGCCAATGATAATCAAAGCTCCCAAATAAAAAGCCGCTGTCATCATTTCTTTTTCTGGAAATACTAATACTGCCAAAATAGTCCCATAAATGGGTTCCATATTGATTGAAAGCATGACGGTATAGGGCGACAAATATTTCATAATATCTATCGTTGCAATAAATGGATACGCGGTGCAGATGCTCCCCAAAATAAACAACCATAGAAAATCTAAGGGTTGAAATTGGAAAAATTCCCATTGAAACTGTCCGAAAGCCAGCATCAAGATACCTAAAAACAACCAACCACCAATTAATTCGTAAAAACTAATGATAACAGAGTCGTGTTGTGTTGCCAGTTTTCCATTGATGATAGAAAAGGAAGCTGACAAGAAAGCTGAAATTAAAGAAAAAATTATACCTTCGATATACTGAGTTTCAAAACTGAAAATCAAGACCAATCCGCATACTACCAAACAACCTAAAAACACCTCATACCACACCATTTTTCGTTTAAAAAAGATAGGTTCGAGTAGGGAAGTGAAAAATGCTCCGGTAGAAATACACGCCAAAGTAATAGAGATATTAGATACTTTTATTGCATAGAAAAAAGTAAACCAATGCAAGGCAATGACGATTCCATATAGCATCAATCGGGCAATGGTTTTGCCTGAAAGTAAAATAGATTTTTTTTTGAATAAAATATATCCGTAAATACAAGCAATTGCAATGAGGATACGTGTCCACACTAAAGGGAGTGCTTGTAATGATATTAAATCACCTAAAAGGGCAGTAAACCCCCAAATAAATACGATGAAATGTAGGTGAAATTGGTTTTTGAGATTATCGTTTAGCATTTTTTAATAGGTAGATTGCTAATATACCAAAGAGAACGTTTGGAATCCATACTCCTAATAAGGGTGGAAAATTGGATGCCTCTGCCAATGTGCCAAATATTTTATCGAAAAATACATACGAAAAGGCAAGAGCTACTCCTATTGCCAAATTGATTCCCATGCCTCCTCTTCGCTTCATAGACGAAACAGCTACTGCGATGATTGTAAGAATAAACGCCGAAACAGGAACACTGTATTTTCGGTATTTTACTACTTCGTAAAACCCAATGTTGGGCGAACCACGCATTTTTTCTTTTTCGATAAAGTTATTCAGATCCTTCAATTGCATGGTTTCTGCCGCATAAATAGTCGGAGTCAAATCGTCCACTTCAAAATTGAAAGGCATTGTAATTTCATCATGAGTCTCAATGAGGTCGTCTTTTTCGCCAATAGTACGTTTTATATATTTAGTCAGTCGATATTGACTCAAAGTATCAATGTATTTCAATTGATAGGCTTCGATTTTGTATTCCAATTCGTTGGAATTTTCTTTAAATTTTTCCAAAGTAAAGTTGTATCCCAACTTGATGTCGTAATCAAAATTGCTAATATAGATATATTCTCCTGGTGCAATTTGTTTGTACACATTGGCATTGGCTCTGGCTTGACTTCTTGTTAAGTATTTGAATTTAAAGTTATTGTATCCCTCGCTGGCTTTAGGAACGATAAACAATCCCATCAATAATGCCATAATAGAAATAATCGTAGAACCAATCAAATACGGTCGTAAAAATCGGGTGTAAGAAATACCCGAACTCAGAATAGCGACAATTTCGGTGTTATTTGCAAGTTTTGAGGTAAACCATATAACAGAAATAAACAAAAAGATTGGGAATAATATATTGGCAAAATAAATGGTGAAATCAAAGTAATATTTGATGATTTCGCTCATCGGAACTTCATTTTGCAATATTTTGTTGATTTTTTCAGTGACATCGATTACAATGGCAATAGGTATAAACATTAGGAACAATACGAAGAATGTTCCTAAATAACGTTTTAATATATACCAATCTATGAGTTTCATTACAATCTTGTTGCTAATTTTTTAACCATTTGCTCTTTCCAAGCATAAAATGTTCCAGCTAAAATTTGTTTTCGTGCTTTTCTTACCAACCACATGTAAAATCCTAAATTGTGAATGGTTGCAATTTGTTTTCCCAAATATTCATCGGCAACGAATAAGTGACGTAGGTAGGCTTTTGAGTAATCTGTATCCACCCACGTGATTCCCATTGGGTCGATAGGCGAAAAATCATCTGCCCATTTTTTGTTTTTGATATTGATAATTCCTTCAGCGGTAAACAACATTCCATTTCGTGCATTACGTGTAGGCATCACACAATCAAACATATCAATACCCAAAGCGATATTTTCCAATATGTTGATAGGTGTACCTACTCCCATCAAATACCTTGGTTTTTCTTTTGGTAAAATGTTGGTTACCACCTCTGTCATTGCATACATTTCTTCAGCAGGTTCACCTACAGAAAGTCCACCAATGGCATTTCCAAATGCACCAGCATTGGCAATATATTCAGCAGATTGAGCTCGTAAATCTTTGTAAGTAGAGCCTTGTACAATTGGGAAAAGTTCTTGTTCATAACCATATTTTGGTGGAACTTTTTCCAAGTGAGCAATACAGCGGTCTAACCATCGATGGGTCATGTGCATCGAACGTTTGGCATAGCGATAATCGCAAGGGTAAGGTGTACATTCGTCAAAAGCCATGATAATATCTGCACCAATGCTACGCTGAATTTCCATTACATTTTCTGGAGAAAAAAAGTGGTACGAACCGTCGATATGCGATTTGAATTTTACTCCTTCTTCTTTGATTTTTCTTCTACCAGCTAACGAATATACCTGAAAACCACCCGAATCTGTCAAAATATTGCGATCCCAGTTCATAAATTTGTGCAAACCACCAGCTTTTTCCAAAATTTCTGTCTTTGGACGTAAATACAAATGGTAGGTATTACCTAAAATAATATCGGGATTGATGTCTTGTTTCAATTCTCTTTGGTGTACACCTTTTACAGTTGCCACTGTACCAACGGGCATAAAAATAGGTGTTTCTATTTCGCCATGTGCGGTTGTGATTTTTCCAGCACGTGCAGACGAAAGTGGATCAGTACTCAATAATTCAAATTGCATAATGCGAATATCGTTTGATTTAGGTTGGCAAATATACGAAAACTATATTTGTTATTTCTTTCTATTTTTTTGTTTGAAAATATCTCTCAATATCCAATCCATTTCAGGGTCGATATCATCAAAGAATTGCTCGGCCGTACGAGTGATGGGAACTCGAGGTTGCACACCACTTCCTTCTTCTTTTTTGTTACTCGGAGCAATAGTCATCAAGCCCAAACGCCAATTCAATTTGGAATGTGGTAGTTTCAACTCAGGCATTTGTCCAGCAACTGTTCCATTGTAGGTACCACCTGTTTCTTCACCAACCATTAATACATTTTTCTTTGCTTCTAAATGGGCAGCCAAAATTGATGCAGCCGAAAAAGTCATTCCGTTGGTTATGACATAAATTTTTCCTTTGTATGCATTTGGTTTGGGATCGGTGAGTTCTGCTGAGGGCATAGCTACACGCCAAGTTCCTTCGTTATCTTTAAATGTCTTAGTTATCGAATGAATCAATCCATAAGTTCCAACAATTGGTCCTGCTAAGGTGTAAAATACAGGTGATTTTTGTCTAAAATTGTGAAAAAAATAGAGTTGAGAATTTACCGTCGGATAATCAATTAAGGTAAATGGTTCGTCATTTAGATACTTGGTCAATGTATGCAGTTCTTTTAATCGTCCACCTGGATTATCTCGTAAATCTATGATGAGATATTCTACTTCTTTTTCCTTTATTTTGTCAAAAATTTCATCATATACTCTGTAAGTTCCTTTGGTAAAATCTCGGATGGTAAGTACAGCTACAGTGCTGTCTTTGACAACTGGAAAGCTCAATTCTTTACTATATACTTTTCGTTTATAATCCCAACCGTACTGACGATTTTTTTTATATCGAGTACTGTATTCTTCGTCCAGTCTTTTGTTGCGTAATTTACGTTCTTCTTTGGTCAAAGATTTGTAAATAGAATCCATTTTTGCTTTGTAAGGAGGGACGAAATCATCATTGCGAAATATTCGATAGGTCGTATGTTGAAAAATAGAATCTCCACATTTTAAAGTCCATCTCAAACTATCTTGATATCCTAATTCAAAAGCATACAATTGGTTGATAATGCGAGCAAAATAATAAGGGTGCATCGTTTTTACATAACCGTCGGCAGTGATGGTAGATTCGTATTTATTGTACAGAGATACAGGTTTTAGACCGTTGATGTCCAATACTTCAGACCCAATGGTGAGCAAACTGTCATTAGGATGTTTTCTAAAGTGATCTTTGATATAGAGTTTATCGTTTTGATAGATAAAATCTATATTAGACATAGGGTTTTCAGAGCGTTTGTATTTCTTTTTTTGAGCTTTGTCATAGGTATGGTGTATAGGAGCCAAACGCATGTGTCCCTGTCTTACTTTTGCAATTGTAGGAGCAATGACAAAATAAAACTCGTTGGGTTTCATCGGATTTTTTAGTGAAGCACGTAAAGAGTCAAATTCGGCAGAAAGTTGTTCTTTAGAAATGTACCAATCCACTTTAGGATGCATTTTAAACAAGTTTTTTTCTACATAATTGATGTCTTTGATTAATTTTTCAACGGGTATTTCAGTTTGCAAATGTTTGTTTCGGTCAAAAGATTTGCATGCGGTTGCAAAAAAAATAGTTGTTGTGCAAATTAAAAGTAGTACTTTTTTCATAAATTTATTTATGTTGTTTATAGTTTATAAACAATGTAGTGTAAGAAATTTGTAATCTGCCCTGTTTTTTAATTTGAAAATAAAGTGTCTTCAAAGTATATTCTTTTCAAAAGATAAAAACTTTGTCAAAGTTTAGAAACTTTGACAAAGTTCGTGTTGATTAAAATCTCAACCTCTCTATTACTCTTCATCATTTTGTAAGAACGAAAATCTACCAAATTCTTTTGCAAGGTGTTTGGCTTTGTAGGCTTTGGCTGTGTTTCTATTGTCGAAACAGATGATTGTTACGGTGTCTTTTCTCAAAGTAATGTACGAAGGCTTATTTCCTCGCCACCAACCGTTGTGAAAGGTAAACAAATCGTCATCTGCATAGGTGGGTTCTACCATACGTATTCCCAAACCGTAGTTTTTCTTTCCTATCTTTTCATAGCTGTATCCTTTAAACATTTGTGTTTTTAATTCTTTACTCAAAAAATTATCAGAGTACAATGCCAGATCCATTTTCAGTAAATCTCGTGGCGTAGTATAAATATTTTTATCGCCATACGTACCGTCCATATAGTCCCAACGCATGCGTTTGTTGTAGCGGTCATAAGATTGTGTTACTTCCCATTTTTTTGATAAATCGTCCATTACAAAGGTGTTGTTCATTTCCAAAGGTTTGAAAATCAATGTTTCCATTGCTTGTTGGAACGATTTATTGGTCAATTTTTCTACAATTGAGGCTAACAATACATAATTGGTATTACAGTATGTAAATTTGGTATTTGGAGTAAACATCAACGGAGGTTTTTTGTTTTTCAGAATAGAAATTACGTCCTCGTTGTAAATGGTTTTCTTTTTGTCCCACAACTTTTTATCAGCAAAATTTTCATATTTTGGCAAGCCCGAACGATGATTGAGTAACATGCGAACAGTGATTTTTTCGTACGGAAATCCTTCGATAATATCACTTACCTTTTGGTCTAATGTCAATGCTTTCTTGTCCACCAATTGCAATATACCTACTGCTGTAATTACTTTTCCCACAGAGGCAACGTGCATCGGAGTATCTTTGTCAAATTTGATTCTTTCTTCAAAATTGGCATATCCTTGATAGTCTTCAAAAAGAATTTCACCATTTTTAGCGACCAAAATACCACCCCAATAGCTATCTTTGATTTCGTTTTCATAAAATTCTTCTATAGCCATACGTTTTTCTACTTTATACTTTGCAGAAACCGAATGAAAAGGTATTTGAAATTGTGTGTTTTTATTCGTTTTTGGTGGATCTGTAACAGCTCTTTCCTGATTACAGAAAAATAATAAAAGTGAAAGTGAGGATAGTGCAAGGATTATTTTTTTCATTATCGGATAGTTCTTTTTTGTGTTAAGTGCAAAAATAGGGCTTATCATTGAATTTGTCAATCAATCAAGTCGTATTTTAAAACTAATTTCTCAGTTTTTTATACTTTTGTAGCTCAACAACAAATAAAACCAAGGTTTTATTGAATTTTTTTTTCATACGTTAAATGAACACACATCAAATAACTCAAAGATTTTTTCAGTTTCCAGGAGATAAATCACTCAATCCCTATCCAAGACAAACTCCTAATGTGTTGTATTCGTGGGTTGTACCTCATAATTTTACTTCTCCTAAATTGGTGCTTTTCAATCAGAAATTGGCTAATGAAATCGGTTTAGGATCGTTTTCTGAAAATGAAATTCCGTTTTTGGTAGGGAATGATTTGCCTGATACTATTCAACCGTATTCCACAGCGTATGCAGGACATCAATTTGGAAATTGGGCAGGGCAGTTGGGCGATGGTCGTGCCATTTATGCAGGAGAAATTTCTAATGAATCTGGAAAAATTTATGAATTGCAATGGAAAGGGACTGGGTTGACACCTTATTCTCGCCATGCCGATGGAAAAGCGGTTTTTCGCTCGTCTTTGCGTGAATATTTGATGAGCGAGGCAATGCATCATTTGGGAGTACCTACATCTCGTGCGATAAGTCTTTGTTTTACAGGAGAAAAAGTGGTGAGGGATATGCTGTACAACGGCAATCCTCAGGAGGAAAATGGAGCTGTGGTTTTACGTACAAGTGAAAGTTTTTTACGTTTCGGACATTTTGAATTTGCGAGTTTGCAATCGGATGAAAATTTATTGAAAAATTTGGCAGATTTTACCATTGAAAATTATTATCCAGAAATAGAACAAAATTTACCTAATAAATACGCTCTTTGGTTTGAAAAAATCGCCGAGCGAACATTGGATTTGGTTATCAACTGGTTGAGAGTGGGATTTGTACATGGTGTGATGAACACAGACAATATGTCGATTTTAGGCGAAACCATCGACTATGGACCATTTGCGATGCTCGAAGAATACGATTTGAATTTTACATCAAACACCACCGATTTGCCTGGTAGAAGATATGCTTTTGGGAAACAAGGACAAATGGCTCAATGGAATTTGTGGCAATTGGCAAACGCGTTGTTTCCGTTGATAAACGATGCGGAATTTCTACAAAATATATTGGAAAAATTCGGTAAAAACTTTTGGAAAAAACATGATGAAATGTTGGCAAAAAAGTTTGGTTTTGATGGGGTAAAAGTTTCAGATGAAGAGTTTTTTATTCGCTGGCAACATTTGATGTTGTCCGAGGAAATGGATTACACATTGTTTTTTGTAGAGTTGGAAAAAGCAAGAGAAACTGGAATTCAAAATTTAGCTACTACTTCTTATTTATCTGAAGAGAAAATAGATAGAGAAAAAATCAATCAATTTTTTGATGAATATTTAGCAAGATTAGAGCAAAATACCATTACAAAAGAAGAAAGTTTAAAATTGATGAAAACGCACAATCCCAAATTTATTCTAAGAAATTATTTGTTGTATGATTGCATTCAAAGAGTTGAAAATGGTGATAGTGAAATGCTATGCCAACTGATAAAAGCTATTGAAAATCCGTATGAAACTCGCTACGAACACTTTCAACAAAAACGCCCAACACATTATAATGATGTATTGGGCTGTAGTATGCTGTCATGCAGTTCGTAATGGATTATTTTTTCAAATTTCTCACACGCTGTAAAAGAGTTGGATGTGAGTAATTGAAAAAAACATACCAAGAATGTGGTGTCAGATTGCTCAAACTATCCTTAGACAATTTTTTTAATGCACTAATGAGATGGTTGGGTTGATGCGTAGTTTCTTTTGCATAATCATCTGCTTGGTATTCAAATTTTCTTGAAAGAGCATTTTGAAACAAATCTGTAATGGTAGAAATAGGACTGTACAACAACCCAAAAGCTACAATTCCTATATAAAAACTGTGAGTTTTTACTCCCAATGCTTCAGAAATGATTGGATTTTCAATGAATAATGATAAAATAAACAATGTAAATCCAGTTTGCAAAGTGCTTATTGCAATGTTGTAAATGATATGATTTCGTTTGTAATGACCGACTTCATGAGCCAATACTGCAACAATTTCATCAGTAGTCAAATCGTTGATTAGCGTGTCATACAAAGTGATTTGTTTTGTTTTTCCAAATCCTGAAAAATATGCATTTGCTTTGGTTGAACGTTTAGAACCATCAATTACATAAATGTTTTTAAGTTGAAAATCAACACTTTTTGCATAATTTTCAATAGCATCTCTCAATGCTCCTTCTTCTAATGGAGTTTGCTTATTGAACAATGGTACAAAAAGTTTGGTGTATAAAAAGGTCATCAAAATGGTAAATCCACTGATTAATCCCCAAGCATAAAGCCAAAAATCTGATTTTGTTAGTTGATAAAACCAGACAATAGCTACTAAGATGATTCCTCCTAAAAGAATTGAAACGAATTGCCCTTTGATAAAATCCATAAAAAACAATTTACGAGTAGATTTGTTGAAATCATATTTTTCTTCGATGACAAAGGTGCCATAATATGAAAATGGAAGTCCTATCAAATTTGTTACAATCATGATGATTCCGAAAAATAGTAATGATAAAATGATTTCATTATCAGAATATTGTCTAATAAATTCATCGATATAGGCAAAACCATCACAAAGTAAAAAAATCAAGGTAAGAACGAATGAAAACCATGAAGAAAATACACCAAAACGATACGTTTCAGCATTGTAATTTTGTGATTTTACATAAGATTCTTCATTATAAACGCCTTCCAATTCTTTTGGGATAGGTGCACTAAAATTTTTAGCATTTTTGTAGTCAATAAATTCATCTAATAGATGTTCTATGACAAAAATAGAAACGATAATATAAAAAAGAGTAGCTGCAGTCATAATTTTTAAATTTGGCAAAAATACTAAGAAATTTGATAGGAAATTTCTCGAAAAAGATAAATTCAAATTACATTTGTAAAAATATCTCTAAAATATGAAATCTCAATTTACAACAACCGCATATTTTTATGCCCTTTTAATTATTACATTTCCACTTATTCAATTTTTGTTGTATAAATTTTCAAATATAGAACAGGTGTTTCAATATTTAGATGGAAATTGGGGATTGACGGTTTTTTATGTATTTTTAGGAATCATCAATTTTTTTGTGCTTTTTTGGGGACTTTTTGTAGAAATCAATATGCGAATGGCAAAAATTTCGTTTACTGAAAACGGATTTGAAGTAAAAAAGTTTTTAGGTTTGGGACGTACGTATGTATATGCGTATTCAGATTTTGATGGTTTTGTATTAAGAAATTTTCGTACGCGAGGACGTCACCAAGAATATTGTTATTTGGTTTCTAATCAAACGCCTTTGGTGGTTTTTTCGAGTACGTATTTTAAAAATTATATGGATATTCGAGCAAAATTTGCCGAAAATATGAAACAATTATAAGTTGTTTTGTAACATTACAATAAATTCCAAAGTAAATTGTTCTACTTCATCATTTCCAGCCCAAGGGTCGATAGGGTGAGAAAATGATGATGAAAATAAGGACTGAGTTGCTGGTTGAATAGTTGGAATTTCGTTGAAAAATATAGAAGTAATTTCACATTCACTCGCTGTTTTTATCGTAGAAAAATAATCAGAAAGTTGAATGTTTTCCTCCGAAACTATAAAGGCAATTTCTGGTTTGAAAGCAGGGTTGATTTGCGAAAAATGAGCTCTTAACGCACGAACTAGTGCAATGTTTTTAATGAGATTTTTTGTGAAATTAATACCGAAAATAGTGTTTTTTGAGTAATTTTTAATAAAAAAGTCAATAAAATTGTTCAATTCCTCTATAGTTTGATGATTGCAACAATAAACAATTTTTTCATTTGAATTTATTATTTCAATTGTTGGAACTTTGCTTTCTAAATCAAAAACTATCTTTTGAACCTTTGAAGATTGATTGCTGTCAATAAAGTAGTTTTTTTCCTTTTCAAAAGAATAGCATTTTATTACAGACTTTGGCAACACTTCATATCCACGGATATATGGCGAAAAACCAGCAGCTGTAAACAGTTGAGGAAAATGTTCAAAATCAGAAGATGTGATGTTTAGATGAGTATTTTGAAAATTTTTTCGCATAATTAGTTTTGTGAATTATTTTTTATAAAAAATGTTTCGATAAAAAGGTGTCCATACATTTTTTTCTATAATCGGACGTATTTTTGTTTTTCTTATATTTTTACTTAAAATCTTTTTGAAATACATTGTATGATTTTGTATGTATTCTTTTGCAATAGGTTCAAAACTAATGAAATACTCTTTGTTGTTATTTAAAAATTTTTCCGTCGATTTTAGTTCCGCTTCAGCAATAGATTTTTGAATAGTACCTTTAAACAATTGAGAAATAAGACCGTCATTTCTCTCGATTTTTTTGAATAATTCCCACGATTTTTCTGCCAATTGTACACTCAAACTATTTGTAAATAAAGTATTTGTAGTAGGGAGTGACCATTCATCGAGCATTTTTTTACTACGATTGTATGCTATTTTGTTTTCGTTAAAATCTCGTTTCGATTTTTGATTTGCTGTTCGAATTTCGTGAAAACTACTATTTATTGTATGAGCGATTTGTAAGGCATTGTTTAGTGCGAGTTCGTTCCATTCACTATTGATATTACAAGTCCAACGATTGGACGCAGTTGTGAAAAATTCATACGAACAGTTGGTAGAATATTCAGCAAGTAAAATTTGTAATAAATATTCAAACGCTTGAAATTTTGCTGTTTCTACCCAAAAGTCAGTTCCAATCGCCCATTTTATTATGATTTTTCCTTCAAAATTTGGTATAATTGTCAAATATTCATTGAGATGAGCTAAAGAAAAAGCAATTTGCTGTACGTCAGTTGCACCCGATTGAGCATAAATTGTAGTGTCTATAAATAGAGAAAAAAATTTAGAAAACTGGGTTGAAATTGTTTTATAAAGTTTGATGTCATTTTTATAATTGTCATAAAAATTTCCTTCTTTTGCCAAATGATAAATTGGGTCATAAGCCAAATGAATGTTTGATGAAGAATATTTTTTATAAAAAGAAATAACCGAATTTTCGTCGTACTTATTAAAAAAGACAAATTGCTGATGAATATCTTTTGGTAAAGAAAAAGTATTTTCAATCAAAGAAAGCTTAGAAGAAAAATGCCAAGAAATGTTTTGACTATAATTAAACTCTGAAGCATCGATTGAAAAATTTCTTTCTGGATGAAAAAAAAGAGGAAAACACAACGAAAGTTGAGTGTTTATTTTCCAGTTTAAAGTGTGAAAATCTTCATCTGGGTGATAAAACGGTTTGATAGAAACCTGGTCAGTAGTTTTTTTGATTAGCGTAGCATAATCCTCTCCGTCCAATTGAAATTGAATAGAATTTTTCCATTGTTTAGCAGAGATATAAGGGAAATCAAAAGGAGTGGACATTGATTATTTGTATTGTTCGTCGATTTCTATGATGTAAATATCCTCGTTTGTACGTTTCATAAAGTACTTTTGTCGAGCATGTTTTTCTAGTTCTTCGATATTTTCCAGACGTTTTATTTCAGCTTTATCCAATTCTATTTGTTCCAAATAATATTTTTTATCCTCGTTTAGCCTGTCAATGGCTTTGGTAATTTTCAATCGATCACTGTAAGAATAAGTATCTAAAAACAACACCCATGCAAGGAAAAACAACGTACTAATGATAAGAACGAGAGCACGTTTACCATATTTTTTTTTCTTAAAAAATGACTGGATAGAGTTGTACATACTGAGTGATGATAAAAAAAAACTGCAAAATATTATTTTGCAGTTGTCGGGGTGGCAGGATTCGAACCTGCGACCTCTTGGTCCCAAACCAAGCGCGATAACCGGGCTACGCTACACCCCGTCTGAAAAATTCTTTGCAAAGATAGAATTTTGTTTTTGATTATGCAAATAATTTTTATGAAATTTTATTTGAAATTTTACATAAAGAAATTATGTTTCTGAAAATGAATTGTATAATAATTTATAACCTTTTTTTAGCTATTAATATTTTGAATTGAAAGTAAAATTGAGTTTTGTTGAAAAGATTATTGTTTTATGTAATGATAAGTAAAAAAAACTGTTAAAAAATATAATAAATTCAGTAGAAAGGTATGATTATTGTTTATATTTGCCTATAAATAAAAAATCATTTGAATATGAAAAAAACAGTTTTTATGCTTGCAGCAGTTTTCTCATTGGGATTTGTAGGATGTAAATCTGCAACAGCAAATAAAAATGATGTGCCAACTCAAATCAAATTGAAAGGAGAGTGGACATTAGCACGTGTAAGTGTGTCTGAAAATTACAGAGTAAAACCTTTTCATGTAGCAGATGCTTCGTGTTTTGAAGGTACTGTTTGGAAATTTGTACCTAACAACAATAAAGGTGTGTTGACTATGCAAGGTACAGGTAGCCAATGTCCTGAATTTACTTCAAATTTTGTTTGGAATGTAAAACAGGATGGAACCTTTCAGTTAAAATTTGTTGATGGTGTAAAAGCAAAAGATATGAAAGAGGGGTATGCAATGTATTTGTATGATGTAACCAAAGAATCATTCAAGTTGATTGACAACTCTACAGAGGCAACGATCACGTACACATTTGAAAAAAACGGAAAATAATAATACAAAAAGTAGTGTAATATGAAAAAAGTAGGAATTAGTTTATTGGTAGGTTCTATGGTTTTAGGATCTGTAATGACAAGCTGTAATGCTGTAAAAAACAGTGACAATACTCAAAGAGGTGCTACAGTAGGTGCTGCCGCTGGAGCTATCTTAGGTGGAGTAGTAGGAAACAATGTAAAAAATAAAAACAGTGCTTTAGGAGCTGTTTTAGGAGGAGTTGTTGGTGGGACTGCAGGTGCTATCATCGGACGTAAAATGGATAAACAAGCTCAAGATATTCAAGCTACTTTGCCTGGTGCTGAAGTAGAAAGAGTAGGAGAAGGAATCCGTGTAGTATTGAAAGAAAATACTGTTAATTTTGGTTTTGACTCTTCTGATTTGACTTCTACTGCTCAAAGTAATTTGAAAAAAATCTCTAAAGTGTTTATTGACAATCACCAAACGGAAGTGATGATTTATGGATATACTGATAGCGTAGGTAAAGATGAATACAATGTAAAATTGTCTCAACGTAGAGCTGATGCTGTAAAAAAATATTTAGTTTCTCAAGGTATCGGTACAAAACGTATCAATACAAAAGGAATGGGAGCAGCTGACCCAGTTGCATCTAATGATACGGCTGAAGGTCGTGCTCAAAACCGTCGTGTTGAATTTGCAATTGTTGCAAATGATGATATGATCGAAGCAGCAAGAAAAGAAGCAAATAGTTATTAAGAAGTTGTTTGATTTTATAATAATTAATTGTTTAACGTTTAAATAAAAGCAGTCTAAAAGGACTGCTTTTTTCTTGTAAAATATCAAAATATACTACATTCTAAATCCACCTGTTTATACCTGATTACTACTCATTAAAATTTATTATATTTGCACTATATTCTCATCAAACTGTATTTTCATGGAGCAAAACACACAATATACCGAAGATAATATCCGATCACTCGACTGGAAAGAGCATATCCGTATGCGTCCGGGTATGTATATCGGAAAACTCGGAGATGGTTCTACACCCGATGATGGTATCTACATCTTGATAAAAGAGGTAATCGATAACAGTATCGACGAATTTGTTATGGGTACTGGTAAGACCATCGAGGTTACCCTGAGAGACAAAACCGTAACCGTACGCGATTATGGTCGTGGTATTCCGTTGGGGAAAGTGGTAGATGTAGTGTCTAAAATGAATACCGGTGGAAAATACGATTCCAAAGCCTTTAAAAAATCTGTCGGACTCAACGGAGTAGGTACCAAGGCAGTAAATGCCCTTTCTACTTATTTCCGTGTAGAATCAGTGCGTGATAATCAACTGAAAGCGGCTGAGTTTTCGGCAGGAAATCTCACCCAAGAAGAACCTATCACAGAAACCACTCGCAGAAAAGGTACAAAAGTTTCGTTTATTGCCGATGATACAATTTTCAAAAATTACAAATACAGACGAGAATACATAGAACGCATGTTGAAAAATTATTGTTATCTCAACACGGGATTGACCATAATTTTCAACGGCGAAAAATTTGTTTCTGAAAACGGATTAAAAGATTTATTAGAAGAAAATATTACCCAAGAGGAAGCCATTTATCCTATTGTTCACCTAAAAGGTTATGACATAGAATTGGCTTTAACTCACAGTAAAACACAATATTCCGAACAGTATTTTTCTTTTGTAAACGGACAAAATACTACGCAAGGGGGTACGCATTTAGCAGCTTTTAGAGAGGCGGTGGTGCGTACGCTGAAAGAATTTTACAACAAAAACTTTGAGGCATCAGACATTCGTAAGTCTATCGTGGCGGCTATTTCTATCAAGGTAGAAGAGCCGGTGTTTGAATCACAAACCAAAACCAAATTGGGTTCTACCGATATGGGACCTGATTTGCCAACGGTACGAACATACATCAACGATTTCGTGAAAACGCATTTGGACAATTTCTTGCACAAAAATCCAGAAGTTGCCGATGCATTGCTCAGAAAAATTCTTCAAGCCGAACGCGAACGAAAAGAATTGTCTGGTATCAGAAAATTGGCAAAAGAACGAGCAAAAAAGGCAAGTTTGCACAACAAAAAATTGCGTGATTGCCGTATTCATTTGACCGATGTAAAAAATCCAAGATATTTAGAAAGTACGCTGTTTATCACAGAGGGAAATTCGGCTTCCGGGTCGATTACCAAATCTCGAGATGTAAATACTCAAGCCGTGTTTAGTTTGCGTGGAAAACCACTCAATACTTACGGAATGACCAAAAAAATTGTATATGAAAACGAGGAATTCAATTTGCTACAAGCTGCATTGAATATAGAAGAAGACATGGGCGATTTGCGATACAACAATATTGTATTGGCAACCGATGCCGATGTCGATGGAATGCACATTCGCCTGTTGATGATTACCTTTTTCTTGCAATTTTTCCCAGAATTAATCAAAGACGGACATTTATATATATTGCAAACACCTTTGTTTCGTGTGAGAAATAAAAAGAAAACCATTTATTGCTACACCGAAGAAGAGCGTATTGCAGCCATTGAAGAATTGAAACCCAAACCAGAAATCACTCGATTTAAAGGATTGGGGGAAATTTCACCTGACGAATTTAAAAATTTCATAGGCGAAGACATTCGTTTAGACCCAGTAATGCTCGACAAATCAATGTCCATTGAGCAGTTGTTGGAATTTTATATGGGGAAAAATACTCCAGACCGTCAGGAATTTATCATCAACAATCTAAAAGTAGAATTAGACGAAGTAGAGAAGTAGTTTTTTAGTATTAAGTATCAAGTATTAAGATAAGAGGCAAAGCCGACAGAGCGAAATAATTTGTGTAAATTCAAATACCGTAGGTGAAAAAAATATGAAAAATTATGTAATTCGTGGCTATATTTCTAACACCCTAGGTGTATTTTAAACAGTAGGTTTATTCATAATAGTGTGAAAATCTGTGTTATCTGCTAAAATCAAAGTAAACGCAAAGTGATTTCAATTGAAAATCTGCGTAAACCCAAAAAATATTTTACGAAAATCAAAAATGAGTAACGAAATCAATCAAGACCCAATAGATGCAAATCTTTCTCCCTTAGAAAATGAAGAAAACGAATTGCAAAACGAGCCGATAGAACCTGCCAATGAGAGTATTATCCGTGTAACGGGTATGTACCAAGAATGGTTTCTCGACTATGCTTCGTATGTGATTTTGGAACGAGCTGTACCCGCTATCGAAGACGGTTTTAAACCCGTTCAAAGGCGTATTATGCACTCTATGAAAGAGTTAGATGACGGTAGGTACAACAAAGTAGCCAATGTGGTGGGGCATACCATGCAATACCACCCACACGGAGATCAGAGTATCGCCGATGCCATTGTTCAGATTGGTCAAAAAGATTTGTTGATTGATACTCAAGGAAACTGGGGTAATGTTTATACAGGCGACGAAGCAGCGGCATCGAGGTATATAGAGGCTCGTTTGAGTAAATTTGCCTTGGAAGTATTGTATTCTCCAAAGATTACGCATTGGCAATTGTCGTATGATGGTCGTAAAAACGAACCCATCAATTTGCCAGTGAAATTTCCGTTGCTATTGGCTCAAGGAGCCGAGGGAATTGCCGTGGGGCTTTCGACCAAAGTATTGCCACACAACTTCAACGAATTGATTGATGCGTCTATAAAAATACTTAAAAATAAACCATTTACCTTATATCCCGATTTTCCAACACAGGGGATTGCCGATGTATCCAACTACAATGACGGTATGCGAGGCGGTCGTGTGAGAGTTCGTGCAAAAATCAGTCAGTTAGACAAGAGTACGCTGGTGATTACACAAATTCCGTTTTCTACCAATACTTCTTCATTGATTGATAGTATATTGAAAGCCAATGAAAAAGGAAAAATCAAAATCAAGAAAATAGAGGACAATACCGCAGCAGAAGTAGAAATCCTCATTCATCTTCCGTCGGGTGTTTCGCCAGACAAAACCATAGATGCGTTGTATGCCTTTACCAATTGTGAGGTGTCGATTGCTCCATTGGGGTGTGTGATTCAAGACAATAAACCATTGTTTATCGGTGTGTCTGAAATGTTGAAACGCTCTACTCATCAAACGGTGGATTTGCTCAAAAAAGAATTGGAAATCGAGTTGGGCGAATTGGAAGAAATGTGGCATTATGCCAATTTGGAACGCATCTTTATCGAAAATCGCATCTATCACCGCATCGAGGAAGAGGAAACCTGGGAAGGTGTATTACACGCCATCGATACAGGACTACAACCTCATATCGGACACTTGCGTAGAGCGGTAACTCAAGACGATTTGGTGCGATTGACCGAAATACGAATCAAGAGAATTTCTCGATTTGACCTTGATAAAGCCCAAGAAAAAATCGATGCTTTGGAAGGCGATATAGAGCGTGTAAAATACAATATTGAACACATCATCGACTTTGCTATCAATTATTTTTCGCAGTTGAAAGAAAAATACGGTAAAGGAAAAGAACGAAAAACCGAATTGCGTAGTTTCGATACCATCGAGGCAACAAAAGTGGTGTTGAGAAATACCAAATTATATGTAAACAGAGCCGAAGGATTTATCGGAACAGGTTTGAAAAAAGACGAATATGTAGCAGATTGTTCGGATATAGACGATGTGGTTGTCTTTTTGCGAAATGGTGAAATGGTGATTACCAAAGTAGATGATAAAAAATTCATAGGAAAAGATATAATCCATGTAGCGGTGTTTGACAAAAACGACAAACGCACCATTTACAATATGATTTACCGAGATGGAAAAAGCGGTGCATCGTATGTAAAACGCTTCAATGTCAATGGGGTAACTCGTGATAAAGTGTATGATTTAACCCAAGGAAAACCAGGTTCTCAGATTTTGTATTTCTCAGCCAATCCAAACGGTGAAGCCGAGGTGGTAACTGTATTGTTACGACAATTGAGCAATGTGAAAAAGTTGAAATTCGACTTAGATTTTGCAGAATTGCTCATCAAAGGTCGTTCGTCGAAAGGAAATTTAGTGTCTAAATATTCGATAAAGAAAATTGAATTGAAAGAAAAGGGAATATCAACCCTACGACCAAGAAAAATTTGGTTTGACGATGCCGTTATGCGATTGAATGTAGATGGAAGAGGGGAGTTGTTGGGCGAATTCAAGCCAGAAGATCGCTTATTGATTATTTCACAATCAGGAAAATTGAAAACCATCGTTCCAGAATTGACCACACATTTTGATGATGATATGATTGTGTTGGAAAAATGGATTAAAGGCAAGCCGATTTCAGCTATCTATTTTGATCCAGAAAAAGACAAATATTTTGTAAAACGTTTTATGGTTGAAAACGAAAACAAAGAAGAATTGTTTATTTCCGAACATCCGTATGCGAGATTGGAAATAGTTTCCACGGATTATCGACCAATGGCCGAGGTGATTTTTGCCAAGAGTAAAGGAGTGCAAAAAGAATCAATTACGGTAAATTTTGAAGAATTTATTGCTGTAAAAGGTATTAAAGCCCAAGGAAATCAATTGACCTCAGACAAAATAAAAAACATCAATTTATTAGAATCATTACCCTACGAGCCACCAGTAGAAGAAGTATCAACTACACTTTTTGAAGATTTGGACGAAAGTATATTACAAATCGAAGAAGACGGACAAATGGGGTTGAAGTTGGAATAAAAAAAAGCAGTCGATTTCGACTGCTTTTTTCACAAAATTAAAACAAATATATTATGGAAACATATATTACAATGTACCTCTCAATTCTTGTTCTCTTTCGATAGATTCGAACAAAGCCTTGAAGTTACCAGCTCCAAATCCTCTTGCTCCCATTCTTTGGATCACTTCAAAGAACAAAGTAGGACGGTCTTCTACTGGTTTTGTAAAGATTTGCAACAAATACCCTTCGTCGTCAGCATCAATCATAATACCCAATTTTTGTAATTCGTTGATATCTTCTTTAAATTTGCTCATGTGGTCTTTCAAACGCTCTGGAATCGCATCATAATACGCTTGAGGTGGTGTTGATAAGAATTCAACTCCTCTTGCTTTCATAGCAGAAACCGTTTTGATAATGTCGTCAGTTGCTACTGCAATGTGTTGAACACCTTCATCTTCGTAGAAATCCAAATATTCTTCAATTTGCGAACGTTTCAATCCTTCAGCTGGCTCATTGATAGGGAATTTGATTCTTCCGTTTCCGTTTGCCATTACTTTAGACATCAATGCAGAATATTCAGTAGTGATTTGTTTGTCATCGAAAGACAAGAAGTTTACAAATCCCATTACGTCTTCAAACCATTTTACCCATACATTCATTTGGTTCCATCCCACATTTCCTACCATGTGGTCGATGTATTTCAATCCTACTGGCTCTGGGTTGTAGTCAGATTTCCAATCTACATATCCTGGTAAGAATTTTCCGTTGTAGTTTTTACGCTCTGTGAACATGAAGATAGTTTCACCATACGCATAGATACCTGCTTGTACTACTTCACCATTTTCGTCAGAAGTAATAGTTGGCTCCAAATACGGTTTTGCACCTCTTTTAGTAGTTTCTTCAAAAGCAGAACGAGCATCTTCTACCCACAAAGCAACGATCTTTACACCGTCTCCGTGTTTTTTCACATGCTCTCCGATTGGAGATTGAGAGTTCAATGCCGTAGTCAATACAATTCGGATTTTGTCTTGTTTTACTACATAAGACGCTTTGTCTCTCATTCCAGTTTCCAATCCAGCGTAAGCCTCTGATTGAAATCCGAAAGCTGTTTTGTAGAAATGTGCCGCTTGTTTTGCATTTCCTACATAAAATTCAACATAATCAGTTCCTAAAATAGGAAGGAAATCTTGTGCTCCTTCAAATATTTTTTCTAATCCGTATTCTACAGATTTTAATTCTTGTGCCATAATTTGACTTATTTTGTTAATTACTATTGTTGTTTAGTTTTACGAATTTCCCTTCCTTTAGGAAGGGGTGCCCAAAGGGTGGGGAAGGTTAATTCTTTACTACATGGACACCTAATTTTTTTACTACAGTGAATCAGAGGAACTTCGTTTTAAAAGAAAACATAAGTTGTTGTGAGAAAAAAAAACTATGTTTCCTCTGTTTCTATTGTGGTGAAAAATATCTTAATCTAACCAAGATTGGTAATATTGTTCGTCGGCGATTTTCATAGCTTCTTCTGTTACCATCAAAGGTTTGAAAGTATCAACCATTACTGCCAATTCTTGAGTATCTTTCTGACCAATACTTCTTTCCATTGCTCCTGGGTGTGGCCCGTGTGGGATACCAGCTGGGTGCAATGAAATATGTCCTGGTTCGATGTCGTTTCTACTCATAAAGTCTCCGTCTACATAATACAAAACTTCATCAGAATCAATGTTGCTATGGTTGTATGGTGCTGGAATAGCATCTGGGTGATAGTCGTACAAACGAGGGACAAACGAACATACTACAAACGCATCCGTTTCAAAAGTTTGGTGTACTGGAGGCGGTTGGTGTATGCGTCCTGTTATCGGCTCGAAATCGTGAATTGAAAAGGCATAAGGGAAATTGTATCCATCATAACCAATCACATCAAAAGGGTGAGTGGCATATACCATATTAAAAATTTCGTCTTGTTTGCGAACTTTTATCAAAAAATCTCCTTTTTCGTCGTAAGTTTCCAATTCTTCTGGGCGACGAATGTCTCTTTCGCAAAATGGAGAATGCTCCAAAAGTTGTCCAAACCAGTTGCGGTATCTTTTTGGTGTATAAATAGGTCGGCGAGATTCTACAATAAACAAGCGATTGTCTTCTGTGTCAAAATCGATTTTGTAGATAATTCCACGAGGAATCAACAAGTAATCACCGTATTTAAAATCTAAATTACCCAACATGGTTCTCAATTTTCCAGAACCTTTGTGAATAAAAATCAATTCGTCTGCATCGGTGTTTTTGTAGAAATAATCTTGCGTTTTTCCAGTCGGAGCTGCCAAAACAATGGTACAATCGCTGTTGGTTAAAACCGCTTTTCTACTTTCTAAGAAATCTACCTCTGGTTTTACTTGAAATCCTCTCAATCGGTATGATTGAATGTTGTTTGCTTTAGCAATTTTTGGAGCAACGCAATACGAACCTTTGATTTCTTTTACCTGAGTAGGTCTGTGTTCGTGATACGAGTTGGTTGACATTCCATCAAATCCAATCGTACCAAACAATTGCTCGTAGTAGTAATCTCCATTTGGTTTTTTGAAGATGGTGTGTCTTTTTGGAGGTATATTACCCAATTTGTGATATAACGGCATATACTTTATATTTTTTATATTAAACAAATAGTGTTTTTAATTGTTACAGTAAAAATTACTCAAATATCTGAATTTTTTTTGAAAAAGTCGAATGTTTTGAGAAAAATAATCAATAGGAATACGTTAAATATTAGTTCAGTTTTTTAACAATTTCCGCATTGATTTCACTAAAATCATTGATGGTCATATTAGCACCGTCTAAATTTTGCAATTTTGAGTTTTTGCTGTGATACCCTACGCAGAAAATTTCAGCTGCATTGGCAGCTTTTACTCCACTTGTACTATCTTCGATGATGATACACTCGTCTTTTGCATTTTTTGATAGCGATGCTGCGTGTAAGAAAATCGATGGATCTGGTTTAGATTTTGGAAAATCTTCTCCACTTACTTTGTGAGAGAAATATTGGTCTAATGAAAAACGGCGGAATACTCTTTCAATCGTACTTTTAGAAGCTGATGAAGCCAATATCAATTCCAAACCATTTTTATGTAAATCTTTGATGAGGTTTTCAACACCTGAAATCAATTCCAAATTGGGTTTTGTATCAAATGCATCGTTGAAAATAGCTCTTTTTCTCAAAACCAAATCATTTACTTCACCTTCTACTCCAAATAAATTTTTGATTTTTTGGTAAACATTTTTGGTAGAATTTCCCGTAAAAGTGGCGTATAATTCTGGGGTTACATCGATGCCCAATTCTTCAAAATGTTTGAAATAAGCGTATTTATGAACAGGTTCTGTATCAACAATTACTCCGTCCATATCAAAAATTACTGTTTTTATCATTGTGTATTAATTATAGTGTTCTATGTCGTTCTATTGGTCTTGTGTTGTCAAAATGATAGCGGTAAGTACGTAATCTTCGGCTAAGATTTGAGCCGAGATTTTTGGCTACATTGATCATTTTTGGGTTAAAATCTCCAATCCATTGCATTTCATAATCGGTGTAATGCATTTTTGAAAATTCGTTTTTACCTGCGATAATCATATAGTTGTCAATTCCTTGACCGTGGTATTCTGGAATAACACCAAATGCCAAACCTACAATTCGTTTACTTTTTGCAAATGTTTTATAATAAAGGAATTGCAATTTTTGCAACAGTCCAAATTTTCCTTTCAAATGTTTGAAATACTGATTCAAGTCGGGTAAATTCAGCCAAAAAGCAATCGGTCGCTCGTCTTTAAAAACAAACCAAACCAATTTTTCATCAATCACAGGTTTCATTTTTTTGAAAGTCAATTCGGCTTGTTTATAGCTCATTTCCTTTCCACCGCCGTGAGTTGCCCAGGCTTTGTTGTATATTTCGTGAAACGCTTTGATGTAGCGTTCTATGTTGTTTTTCTTTAAGTGTTCGGCTTTAAAACCTGGTATTTTTGAAATAGCTTCGTAACGTTCCTGAAATTTTGGTTGCAATGCTTGTTTTACAGGCAAGGCAAAGCATTCTTGGTTGAAATAAGTTTTAAAACCGTAATTTTCAAATAATTGAATATAATATTCAGGGTTGTAATTCATACCGTATAGTGGTTCGTAAAAACCTTCTACGAGTAATCCCCACCATTGGTCGCGTTCACCAAAGTTGATAGGGCCATCCATAGTTTCCATACCGTGATTGAGCAACCATTTTTTAGCTGTGTCAAAAAGTAGGTTTGCCGCCTCTTGGTTGTTGATACATTCAAAAAAGCCGATACCTCCTACTGGGGATTTGCCTTCGTATTTAGGATTTACAAAAGCGGCAATACGACCGATGTGATTGTTTTTATCATCAAATAGATTCCAACGAATAGCGGTACCACCTCTTTGAAACAATTTGTTTTGATTGGTATCAAATACTTTTTTTACATCTTGCTCAAGAGGTTGAATCCACTGAGTGTCATTTTTGTAAATATATAAAGGCAATTGGTAAAACAATTGTTCTTGTTCGTTAGTGTTTACTTCTTTTATTGTCATAGAATTTGTTTTGTATTAAGGGTGTCTTCAACTTCAAATAACTCCGTAGGATTTATCTTAAATTGGTGCATTTTTTATTTTCTGAACCACTTACATTCATTCTGATGCAAATTGTTCTCTATCTTTGAGAATGTCAAAGATAATCAGCGATTTGTTTGTTTCCAACTGATTGATTTGCCTTTTAGGGTAGATTGTCTAAATACTTTACACATTCTTTCGTGATAGCATTAGCTAGTGGAGGAGGCACTGCATTGCCTACATGTTCACATCGTTTAGAATGGCTTCCAATAAATTTGTATTTTAAAGGAAAACCTGTAATAACAGCTGCTTCGCGCACTGTTATACTTCGATGCTCTATGGGGTGTACTGGAAAATTACTATGCCCAGGTACTAAGGTAGGTGCAAGTAAATTCATTGACAAACGCATTGTATTACCACGAGAATATATAAAAACTACTTACTTTCCAAAGCATTCTGAAAATCAGTGTTTTATAAAAATTTTCCCTTCATTTTCTCAAAAGGTAAAAATAAAAATTTAACACAAAAAGTTAAAAAAGTGTTTTATTTACTCTCAAAGTCGTTAATTTTACCCTCGATTTCAGGGGTTAGTTTTTTTGGTACTAACAGAATATCATACCCAAATTTGTTTGCGTAATTTTGTGCAAATTTGAACGTAGGATTTTTTTCGCCTCGTTCAAAATACATAATCGCTTGACGACTACTTCCTATTGCTTTAGATGTGGCTCTAACGCTTAATCCTTTCAGCAATCGTATTTCTTTCAATCTTTCTCTTATATCCATATCAATTTGATTTAAAGTTAAAAAATAAGGGCAAAATTAATACTTTTGCCCTCGTGTATTTGTTTTATTTGTTAAAGTTATTGTAATATTTCTAAATAAATTAAGGCTTTGCGGAAGAATTTTGTTTGTATAAAAAATGTGCAAACAAGAAATGTATTTTAAGCTTCGCAACAGTTAAATTAACTATTTCATCGTCTTTGAGAAAAATAAAAGGGTTTTTATAGTTTTTGTCCCAAGTAGGTTTGTAGCCTCTATCTATCATCATTTCTATAGCATCGGCTACGCATACTCTTTTGCCTATTGTGTTAAAAGCAATTTTATTAAAGATGCTGTATAACTTCCCTAAATCGTTATAAGGGTTTTCTTTTGTTTTTTCAAATTCATAAACTTTTTCGTTTAAAGAAAAAAAACTACTTACTATCATATCTGTTTTTTTTTAAATTAAATAATTTCGTATAATGCTTCTAATTCCTAACTTCGTTAATAACAAAATCCATTAAATCAGTAAGATTTTTAACCTCGTTAGGTATGAAATACTCTACTTTTGTTTGCCCTCGTTCGTCTGAAATTTTGAACTCGTTATGTTGATGATTGTAATAAACGAAAATGTAAGGTAGTAGTTCGGAAATATTATTGTGTAATAAAATTCTATCTATTTTTCTGTTTAGGAATGGAAATATTTTTTTTAAATGTTTAGGTTTGATTTTAGCCTCGTGTACTGAAATATCGCATAAAGCACCATCTACATCTATACACAAAAATCTATTTGCTAATATTTGAACAACTTTAAATTTTCTTCCGTTGTGCTTTGCTAAATAACTACCTCTATTTACATTTAATGATACTTTCATAATTTTAACTTTTTATTGCTTTAAATATTCTCAATTTGTTTTGTTCGATTGCTTCAGCCATTCTTTCTTTTTGAACCTCTGTAATGATATTTTGAGGGTTGTTTTTAAAATCAAAATACCATTCTGTATAATCTTTAATATTAAACTTATTTTTTTAAATTTCGCCCAACCCTTAAAAAATTGGGCGATTTTGTTTCTCAATATTATTCCTCTATAAAAACATCGGAATAATCTATATAAATTTGCTCTGTTACATAATCTATCACTTTTTTTATTGTCCTAAAAATAAAACTACCCCTATCATAATACTTTAAATCAATTAAATGTATATCCCCAATAGTTACATAATTAGGGTACAAACGATTTGAATAAGCGTTTCTTTTTGAAATACTAATTAAATCCTCTCCAAAGTATTTTTTATTGTACTCAACCGATGATATAAAATTTCGTGTGTACATTTCACAATTTCCTGCAGATAACCCCATATTTGAGAAAACTTTGTAAACGTAATTGCCCCATACCTCCTTATTTTCTAAAATATCATCAAGCATAAAATAACCATCAAAATAAAAACGCTCCTCGTACCCCTCAAACAACATACTTTTAACATTTGGAGTAATCCTCAAACCTCTTAAAGTCTCCTGTACATCCTTTAAAATCTCTAACTTTTCCATAAATCAATTTTTTTTAAATGTTATTGTTGTTTTCATATCTTTTTTTTATTTAAAAAGTGGTTTATATCATAACAATATCCGTTTTCAGAAATTAGTTGCCCAAATTCATTAGCCCATTTTATAACTCCTGTATACGTGTATAGCTCTGTTTCAATGCTTATACATTTTAATGAAGAATTGCGTGGACAAATTCCTCTTTTACCTTTTGATAGTGCTAATTTTGCCAATTGCTCTGTATTTTTTATTGTGTATCTACCTATTTTTAGAGTTGATATTATTGTTGCTTTCATTTTGTAAGAATTTTTAAATTTTAGTCTTGTATATCTGTGTTTAATTCTATAAAAAAGTATTTTGCATCGTCCGTTAACATAACGCTTTTATATATTCTGTTTGCTATTGTCTCTATTTTACGCCTATTTTTGACAACAAAAAAATCTACTTCAATATTTCCAAAAAAATCGATGCCAACGATTTTTATAGCTCCGTTTTTATTGATTTTAAATTTAATATCTAATCCTCTACTCCAATCTTTAAGAATATTAAACAACTCTTTATCTTTCTTTTTTATACGATACTCTTTTTCGTATAATTCGATAATATATTTATTTGTGATGCCTGTTGCTTCTATAATTTGCTCTATCTGTGCTTCTTTTTTCTGTGTGGTTGTCAATCTTATTTTCATTTTTCCTCGAAATTTTAGAAAATAATCCCCCTGCCCTCGTAAACAAGGGGAATATTTAGGTTAACCCGTTGTGCATTTTAAATTATACTTGCTTTAATTTTATTTATTTCCTTTTTTAATACAAATTTGTTAATGTATTGAATTAAGGTTAAAGCAGTTATTTTACTGATAATTCGTGTTTTAAAACCGTTGAATGATTTAGCATAATTCCTTTTAATCATAAATTGATCACAAAGTTGAGAAAATAGAGTTTCGATTCTTTTTCTCTTCTTTTTGAATAAATAAAATTGAGGTTTGTAATCTTTTTGATTTATTCTTTTAGGTGTATCTAACTGAATAGTAGCAGTGTTAAACAAATCTAATTGATATTGTGACGATATATAACCTCTATCACCAATCAAAACGCAATTTTGAATTTGAGAACTAACATCTTTTAAATAATGAACATCGTGAACAGATGCTGGAGTCATATCTAAACTTTGTACAATACCTTCTATTGAACAGATTATGTGTAATTTATATCCAAAATAATGTAACTTCTGACTAGCACAAAAACCATAATCAGGATATGAAAAACTTTCGTCTCTACAAATTTTACTTCTCATTGCTCTAGCATTTTCACATATTTTCAAAGGCATACTATCAATTACAAAATAACTCTCCTCTCTATTAAAACACATTGCAAGTTTTTCCCTAATCTGATTTATATAATAAAAAAGATTTCGTTTTCTTTTGTTATAAACACTTCTTTCTATTTTGTTTTTCAAAGAATTAGGTATTTTTCTAAAGAGTTGTAATTCACTATCAATACTTAAATATTCTGCTGTTAAATTTAAACTCACCAATTCTAAATCACTCATTTTTGGCTTTCTCCTTTGATAAGGTAAAAGTTGATGAGGAAAAAAATCTTCTAAAACTTCTAAAATTCTTTCGTATATTTGCTCTAAGTTGTTCATTTTTTATTTGTTTTAGCGAACTAAATATACTGAATTTCAGTTAAATGAACAACTTTTTTTATTTTATTTCATAATGCACAACAGGTTTAGGTTAATAAATAAATGAGATTTTTATTAATAGAAAAAGCAATAATTTTCGCTTTCGATTAGGTCGTGTCTTACTTCTCTTCCGTATTTTTTATAATCAAAATAACACATAAGGTTATCGGGAATTTTTAAACATTCTAATTCGTGGGCGAAATAGTAACCCAAGTCATAATCATTTTTGGCTTCGCAACAAAACGCAGACTCCGCTTCCTCAATTGTGTCAATAGTTAATTCTATACCTCTTATATCAGCATATTCAATAATCTTTTTTGGGTCACGGTGGTTGGAGAGTTTTTTTATCAACTCTAAAAACTCATCTGTAATTATGTAATTTTCATCAAAAGGTAAAAAGCCCTCGTAATCTAAAAAGCAATATTCGTGTTGCCCTCGCTCATCTGGAAATGTTTCGTTTAAATAGTCGAAAAAATCCCCCACGGTATCAAAGTCTAATAGGTCAACCCAGTGACCTGAAAGTCCGCCCAGTTCGTTGTATCTCTTCCAAGTCGATACATAAACATTGAATGTTGTAAAGTCTGAAGTGTTTTCTCTTTTGCTTTGTGCAACCTCGCTACTGTTATTCACGATAGGTGCGGTTTTTTCTGATTGTAACATTTTATAATTATTTAAAAAGTTTTTAATACAAAAAACCCTAAAAAAGTGGGTGTTGTTACAATCAGTCGCTATGCGATTAATTTGCTATATATTACTATATAGCGACACCTTTTTTTAGGGTTATATTTTTAAGTCTTATTTGACTTGCAATATTTTTAAATGGCTATTGCGACCGATTGTAACATTGCAAACATACGACAGAAAACAAACACAATGCAAATAATTTTATCACTTTAACGAAATTTTAACAAGGTGATAAATGTAAGTGTTTGAAAATGAATGAAAAATATAAAATAAAAAAACGCCCCAATTTTACAACTGGGGCGAGGTAGTTAATAATAAATAATTCTCTGTTATGAAAAACAGAAAGTTTTTAATCTTGTGCGAGTTCTAACTCTTTCTTCAACTCTTCTAAAGTTATATAATCTCCATCATCTGTAAGATGAGCTTCACGAACCGCCAACACGTCTTGCAAATCTTCAACCTCTGACAATGTCAAATCGTTCACGATTTCATAAAAAGCATTGATAATACTTTTCTTTATTGCGTTTGTTTCCATATTTTAATGGCTGTTTAATTATACCACAAATATAAATATATTAACCCGTTGTGCATTTTAAATTATACTTGCTTTAATTTTATTTATTTCCTTTTTTAATACAAATTTGTTAATGTATTGAATTAAGGTTAAAGCAGTTATTTTACTGATAATTCGTGTTTTAAAACCGTTGAATGATTTAGCATAATTCCTTTTAATCATAAATTGATCACAAAGTTGAGAAAATAGAGTTTCGATTCTTTTTCTCTTCTTTTTGAATAAATAAAATTGAGGTTTGTAATCTTTTTGATTTATTCTTTTAGGTGTATCTAACTGAATAGTAGCAGTGTTAAACAAATCTAATTGATATTGTGACGATATATAACCTCTATCACCAATCAAAACGCAATTTTGAATTTGAGAACTAACATCTTTTAAATAATGAACATCGTGAACAGATGCTGGAGTCATATCTAAACTTTGTACAATACCTTCTATTGAACAGATTATGTGTAATTTATATCCAAAATAATGTAACTTCTGACTAGCACAAAAACCATAATCAGGATATGAAAAACTTTCGTCTCTACAAATTTTACTTCTCATTGCTCTAGCATTTTCACATATTTTCAAAGGCATACTATCAATTACAAAATAACTCTCCTCTCTATTAAAACACATTGCAAGTTTTTCCCTAATCTGATTTATATAATAAAAAAGATTTCGTTTTCTTTTGTTATAAACACTTCTTTCTATTTTGTTTTTCAAAGAATTAGGTATTTTTCTAAAGAGTTGTAATTCACTATCAATACTTAAATATTCTGCTGTTAAATTTAAACTCACCAATTCTAAATCACTCATTTTTGGCTTTCTCCTTTGATAAGGTAAAAGTTGATGAGGAAAAAAATCTTCTAAAACTTCTAAAATTCTTTCGTATATTTGCTCTAAGTTGTTCATTTTTTATTTGTTTTAGCGAACTAAATATACTGAATTTCAGTTAAATGAACAACTTTTTTTATTTTATTTCATAATGCACAACAGGTTTAGGTTAATAAATAAATGAGATTTTTATTAATAGAAAAAGCAATAATTTTCGCTTTCGATTAGGTCGTGTCTTACTTCTCTTCCGTATTTTTTATAATCAAAATAACACATAAGGTTATCGGGAATTTTTAAACATTCTAATTCGTGGGCGAAATAGTAACCCAAGTCATAATCATTTTTGGCTTCGCAACAAAACGCAGACTCCGCTTCCTCAATTGTGTCAATAGTTAATTCTATACCTCTTATATCAGCATATTCAATAATCTTTTTTGGGTCACGGTGGTTGGAGAGTTTTTTTATCAACTCTAAAAACTCATCTGTAATTATGTAATTTTCATCAAAAGGTAAAAAGCCCTCGTAATCTAAAAAGCAATATTCGTGTTGCCCTCGCTCATCTGGAAATGTTTCGTTTAAATAGTCGAAAAAATCCCCCACGGTATCAAAGTCTAATAGGTCAACCCAGTGACCTGAAAGTCCGCCCAGTTCGTTGTATCTCTTCCAAGTCGATACATAAACATTGAATGTTGTAAAGTCTGAAGTGTTTTCTCTTTTGCTTTGTGCAACCTCGCTACTGTTATTCACGATAGGTGCGGTTTTTTCTGATTGTAACATTTTATAATTATTTAAAAAGTTTTTAATACAAAAAACCCTAAAAAAGTGGGTGTTGTTACAATCAGTCGCTATGCGATTAATTTGCTATATATTACTATATAGCGACACCTTTTTTTAGGGTTATATTTTTAAGTCTTATTTGACTTGCAATATTTTTAAATGGCTATTGCGACCGATTGTAACATTGCAAACATACGACAGAAAACAAACACAATGCAAATAATTTTATCACTTTAACGAAATTTTAACAAGGTGATAAATGTAAGTGTTTGAAAATGAATGAAAAATATAAAATAAAAAAACGCCCCAATTTTACAACTGGGGCGAGGTAGTTAATAATAAATAATTCTCTGTTATGAAAAACAGAAAGTTTTTAATCTTGTGCGAGTTCTAACTCTTTCTTCAACTCTTCTAAAGTTATATAATCTCCATCATCTGTAAGATGAGCTTCACGAACCGCCAACACGTCTTGCAAATCTTCAACCTCTGACAATGTCAAATCGTTCACGATTTCATAAAAAGCATTGATAATACTTTTCTTTATTGCGTTTGTTTCCATATTTTAATGGCTGTTTAATTATACCACAAATATAAATATATTAACCCGTTGTGCATTTTAAATTATACTTGCTTTAATTTTATTTATTTCCTTTTTTAATACAAATTTGTTAATGTATTGAATTAAGGTTAAAGCAGTTATTTTACTGATAATTCGTGTTTTAAAACCGTTGAATGATTTAGCATAATTCCTTTTAATCATAAATTGATCACAAAGTTGAGAAAATAGAGTTTCGATTCTTTTTCTCTTCTTTTTGAATAAATAAAATTGAGGTTTGTAATCTTTTTGATTTATTCTTTTAGGTGTATCTAACTGAATAGTAGCAGTGTTAAACAAATCTAATTGATATTGTGACGATATATAACCTCTATCACCAATCAAAACGCAATTTTGAATTTGAGAACTAACATCTTTTAAATAATGAACATCGTGAACAGATGCTGGAGTCATATCTAAACTTTGTACAATACCTTCTATTGAACAGATTATGTGTAATTTATATCCAAAATAATGTAACTTCTGACTAGCACAAAAACCATAATCAGGATATGAAAAACTTTCGTCTCTACAAATTTTACTTCTCATTGCTCTAGCATTTTCACATATTTTCAAAGGCATACTATCAATTACAAAATAACTCTCCTCTCTATTAAAACACATTGCAAGTTTTTCCCTAATCTGATTTATATAATAAAAAAGATTTCGTTTTCTTTTGTTATAAACACTTCTTTCTATTTTGTTTTTCAAAGAATTAGGTATTTTTCTAAAGAGTTGTAATTCACTATCAATACTTAAATATTCTGCTGTTAAATTTAAACTCACCAATTCTAAATCACTCATTTTTGGCTTTCTCCTTTGATAAGGTAAAAGTTGATGAGGAAAAAAATCTTCTAAAACTTCTAAAATTCTTTCGTATATTTGCTCTAAGTTGTTCATTTTTTATTTGTTTTAGCGAACTAAATATACTGAATTTCAGTTAAATGAACAACTTTTTTTATTTTATTTCATAATGCACAACAGGTATATATTAATAAGTAAAAAAAACATTTTAACATTTAATTTCTACAACGCAAATAAAACGCCCTCACCAACAAAAAAACTCAATCAGCACCGATATAAAGCACACTCCCAAAAAACACTTCACAAACAAAAAAAAATACTATATAAAGCAATATAATAACGCCAATAACCAATGTAACCGCAAAAAGCCAATAATTAAAGCCGTTCCGCAACGATATAAAGCCGAAAACATCAACATAACCCAATACAAACATATAAAGTATCCAAAATAACTAAAATCTAATTAAAATGCTAAAAATCAACAAAAAAAGCAATTTCGCAACGATATAGAGGCTCCAAACCATATAACAACCCCTAAATAAAACCAATTCAGACAACAAAAAAGAAAAAAAATGATGAAAAAACAGCCAAAATGGTGCAATTTTGTGACAAAAATAAATACAAAATATCATTAAAATCGTGAAATTTCCGAAAATGGGCGTAAATTATTTTAATTTTGTCTAAACAATGTAAAAAATAACGCTGTAAGTTCAATATTTTTGTATTAGTACCGTAAATTTTTAGACCAAAATCGGAAAAATAACGCTGTAAGGACTTTGGACTAATTATAAATAGAGCTTAAAAACGCTATAAAATGCCGTTTTTTAATGATAAAATATCATTGTTTTTTGATTGAAAATTTTAACGCTTTAAATTGTGTTTATTTAGATGTAATAAATGGTGAAATGTTCTGTTTTTTGTGTTTTTGCTGAATGATTTTAATTTGTATGGTCTTGTTTTGCTGTTTTTGTGCTTGGCTGGAAGAATTCTATAAAATTAGCTTTGTCCTCGTGTGGTTCTGTTTTGTGGTTTTTGTTTTTGCTTTGGGTGTTTTATGTGTGTTTTGTATAGTTTTTGGGAAAATATCGGGAAAATTTATATAACTTATTGAAATATAATACACTTTAGAAAAATACATGTTTTTACTATCGATTTTTCTTTTAAAATTATAGGTAAAATCTATTGTGATACATAAAAGGTATAGTAGTTATATATAGTAGATGTATCCACCAAAAAAGTAAAAGCATACGCAAACCAAAAAAAGGTAAAAATATTTTTAAGGTTGTGCTTTGCTTTACCCCTATACCCAAAGATAGTGCGTTTTTTTTGTAGGGGCTTTGTCGAGATTGTGGGGGGTGGGTCTTGTATGTATTTATATATTTTAGATTTGGATTTGTGTGTTTGTATTTTTACAGTTATTCATTTAAATTTCGAGGTTGGTTTGGTTTTGGGATAAATTTTTTGTTAAAATTATTTTGAATAGATTTTATTTATAACTTTGTGTTGTTTTAATAAAATTGATTTATGGCAAAAGATATGGGATATAAGGTATTTATTTGGGGAGATGAGTTGATGATGAAACTTTTTGTAATGGACGATATGGAATTGGTTGATGAGCTAAAGGGTGTGTTTAGTTGGGAGGAGGTTTGGCAGTTTGTCGAGGCTTGGGACGAGGGTTTTTTTGTGATTGGTGGTACGAAAGAGTTTAAAAACGAATTGAAGTGTGGTTTGTCTTTGCGTGGGTGTTTTTATCGTGAGTTGGATAGCTGGAAGGGTGTTTTTGATGGGTGTTTGGAGGTTGTGAATGGGTTGCGTGTGCCTACGATTCTTGGTGGGAATATTTTGTGTGTGCGATTGAAAAACGAGCCGAAAGGGTTGGTTTTGGGCGTGAAGGATGGTATTCCGAAATACAGGGTTGTTGGTTTGGGTGATAGTGTTGTTGGTGTGGAAAGGGGAGATGTGGTTTCGCCTTATTTTGGGATTATTGGCAGGGTGTTTTTGTATGAGGGTGTTGAGGGTGTTGTGTTTAATTTTGAGAAAGATATTGATTTGGTTTATGGCAAAGAGAGGTTATAAAGCGGAAATGAGTGAGAGGTTTCCGCATACGCATCAATTGATGCTGGAGGGAAGGGTTCAGGTTGTAAAGTCTGGAGTTGATAAGTATTCAAGGTTTCGTTTTGAGAGAATTCCTAAGGGGTATGATTTTTTGGAAAATCAGTATATTTTGAGGAAGAGTATTTTGAAAAGATATTCGGATATGAGTGATGAGGATATTGATTTGTTTTTGTGGTTGTTTCCTAAACAGTTTGTGAGTATGGAAATGCTGAGGGAATATGGATATAAGGCTTCTTATCCAAAAATTTTGAGTTTGCAAAAACTTGGTTATTTAGAGGTGTATAAAACGGATAGATTGGTGAGGAATAAGTTGTTTAGATGTACAGGAAAAATGGGTAAATTTGTAAAGGATTATTACGAATTGCTTTGTGATGTAGATAAGTTGTGGGATTTGACTTCGAGGACGAGTATCAATCTTGCGGAGGCTGTGAATAGAGCGGTGAGGAGTAGTGAGAAACTGGAGATGAGGAGGTAGGTGCAAAGTGTTATGTACAAAGTATTAAGGGACTGCTGTAGGGTATGTCCCTTTTTTTGTGGGGATATTTTATAATTATTTGTTAATTTTGAAAATAAATTGTTAATTTTGAACAAAAATTTTATTGCTATGGGATTTGATATTCAAATGGAAGATTTAAACACGATTACAAGCTCCCCAACGACAGAGGGGGAAGCGTCGCCTGTGGAGGGTGCTTTGACTGAAACGGAGGGTGCTTTGCCTGATACGGAGGCATCGACTACGCCCAGCGACCCAACGGATATGTATAGTGGGGATAATTCTTTTGCTGATAAATCGGTAAAGGAAAATGTTGTTGATGATGAGGCTGTGCTGTCGTATTTGAAGGGTAAGGGTATTGAGGTTGAAAAATTGGAAGATTTGAAGTTGTCTACTTTTGAAGATGATGAGCAACGAGCTTTTTATGAATACCAACAAAAGACTGGTAGGGGAAAAGAAGAGTTTGCTTTGGTACAAAGGGATTTGAAGTCTATCAACGATGTGGATTTTGCAAGAGAATTGGTGCGAAAAGAAACTGGTTTGAATTTGTCTGATGAAGAGGTGGACGAGTTTTTGAACGAAAAGTTGGATATTTTTATTTCGGACGAAATGAGCGTAACGGAACGAGTAAAGTTGCGTGAATATATCAAAAATGATTTATCGGAATTGGAAAAATTGCAAATTGAGTACAATACTCCAATTGAAAAGAAAGATAGTCTTGTGGATATGGTTTCTTTGGAAGATGGTACGTTAATGAGCAAAGAAAATTTTGATAAGATGCAAGATAGTAGAAGTTTGTTTTTGTCAGAGAATAAAGAGGCTGTGAATGGTATTACTGCTTCTAAGATGAAAGTGAAACTTGACTTTGACGGCACAAATGAGGATTTGGAATTGAGTTACGAAATTACTGATACAGACAGAAAAAAGATGCTTGAGCTAAGTAATGATGTACAGTCTGTTTTTGGTCGTTATGTAGATAGTAAAGGAGGGTTTGATTACAAATCATATAATGAAAATTTTGCGTGGGTTGACCCTGAATTTAGGGAGAAACAAATCAACGCTTATATCAATCAAGCGGTGGCACACGCTACGGAAAAGGTTTTGAAGGGTAGGAGTAATGCTTCTTTTAAGGAGTCTGGTAGTACTGTGCCTAACAAAACAGAGGACGGGGTGAAAATAGTGCCACTAAGTGAAATTTTTAAATAATTAACTAAAAATTAATTTGAAATGTTATTAGAGCATAATTTATCTGGGGGGTTGCCAATAGTTGAGGATACTAATGCTTTGCAACCGACGGCGTCAAGTTTTATTACCTTGTATGATTATACAATGGTTTATCAACCTGATTTGTTTAAGGAGTTGTTGTTTTCTTATGGTTCAGGTTCTATCCAAGAGTTTATAGATTTGACGACTGGTAAGAGAGATAATTCTTTTGCGAGTGATGTAATCAAACATGCTGAAATGGGTAGATTGCACAATGTTTTGAAGGGTGTTACTATTTCAGGTAACAACTTTACTTCGCCAAAAGCACATGGGTTGCAACCGAGAGATGTAATCAAAATTTCTAATGGTTCGGAGGAAACACAGGCTACTGTTCAGTCTGTTACTTCGCCTACTGTGTTTGTTGCTACAAACGATAAGGGGAGTGGATTTAGTGGTTTTACTACAGTAACTGTTTTGGCTGATTTTTCAAATCGTTATCCAAAAGGTTCGGAAGCTCCTACACGAGGTAAGGTATGGGAGCCAAAGTTTAGAGAAAATTATCCGCAAATCATTAAGTCTTTCTTTAGTGTGGCGGAGTCTGATATGGCGTCGACTACTTGGTTGCGTTTGCCTGATGGTACGCATAGATGGTTTAATCTAAACTTGGAACGTAATATGTTGTTGCACGACAACAAGGTGGAATTGAATGCTATTTTGCACGAAAGAGTGAAAAGTGGTTCGGATACTTTTAATGCCGATAGCAACAATTTGGGTATGAAAGGTTTGGTGCAAATCGTTGAGGAAGGTGGGAATATCGGAAACGATTATATCAAAAATCTTGATTACTTGTCTGCGATTGCTAAACGTGCTAAAATTGAGGGTACTTGTCGAGAGTTTACATTTTGGTGCGACCACGAGCAAATGCGTTATTTCCGTGAGATGTGTGCGGGATTGAATGCTTCGTTTGTGAATGGTTCGCACTATGGGGCTTTTAAAAACGACAAAGATATGGCTTTGAGATTGGATTTTAGCTCTGTGCATTTGGACGGTGTTACGTTTCACTTTAAGCCGTGGAAGTTGTTAGATGACCCTACGCTTTTGGGTGCGGCTGGTTTTTCAAATACTTCATTGGCTTATGTTGGTATTCCGACTGGTCAGAAAAATGAGGTGAAAATTGACGGTGTTACACACTTGAAGCCTTATTTTGATGTGTTGTACAAAAGATTGGGGCAGGTGGATAGAAAGAAAAAAATAAAATTCTTTGGTTTGCTTGGGGTTGAGCAATCTAAAGATGAAAGCTCGGTAGAGGCTATCACTGAGGCTACTACAAGGGTTGTGGGTGCTAACAACTTCTTTGTTGGTCGTAGAGATGATTCTTTCTATCCGTAAAGCTTTCTAACCTCTTTCAAGGTGATGTATATTTGAGAATGTAAAAACTCGGAGCCACATACTCCGAGTTTTTTATTATTTTTTGTCTTTATATGTAAAATAAAAGTACCCTCCTACGGCTATAAATAGCACTAAAAACAACATTGCATAAGCTGGTAAAAATTCCATAGTTTACTTTTTTTTGATGTTTGACTTTTTCTTGTTTTCTGTATCATCTACCATAATCATTCCGATAATGAATGTGAGAAGAATTATTCCTATGCCTACAAATATTAATAGTGGGTTGTATTTCATTTCGCTAAAAATATTTGATATAAAAACGGCTGTTACTAAATATTTGGATATATCTAATAACCATTTACCAAATTCTTTTCTCATAAATTTATTACTTTGGTTACTACAAATATATTTATCTGTTGTGTATCTGCTATATATTTTTTGTTGATATTTTTGTTATTTAACATTTTTAGTTAATTTTGTGTTAATAACAAAGGTGTAAGCAGAATGTTTTCTCATATTAGGTGGGACAGGTAGGCAAGATGCTTGTTTTTATAAAGTTGAATATTTTCTATAAAATAATTTTCAGCTGTGAACCAATTTGCATATTGCTTACTGCTTTCTGCCTACGGCATAAAATGTAAAAAAAATATGGCATTAGTAACATTTAGAGTAAAAAAATCGTCGCCAAGGAGTTGGCAAGTTTCACAGAGTAGCGTTTTTGCGAAAACAGAGAGTGGGGTAATTAAAGAAATTAATTATTTTAAAGGTAGGGATAGTATTTTTGTTGAGGATAATGAAAAAATAAAACCCAGCCTTGTACCAGCGTTTGAATTTAATGAAATGACAGAACGTACGGAATTGGTGTTTGATGATGTGGATAAAAATTTGTACGATTTTTTGACAAACCATGGTCATTTCGACAGAAGATTTGAATTGTTTAATAGCAAAGCCGAGACTGAAAGAGAGTTGTCAGAGTTTGAACAAATCGACCAAGCTACACTTGAAATTACAGGTCGCAAAGGTGCTGAATTGAAGGCTTTGGGCTTGTTGGTAATTGGTATGGGGGCTATGTCCTTTGAGGAAAAAACTATCCAATTGAAGTTGCGTAAATTGGCTATGGAAACTCCTACTAAATTGCTTAATGTGACTAAAGATTCTGCTTTTGAGAAAAAGTATTTGGGTGCGTTGGGATTGGTTTCAGGGGTTTTGAAATTTAATGCATACCATACGGCGGTGGTTTGGGCTGATAATGATGGCGAAGTGGTGTCAATCGGACAGGGTGAAAATGGTTTGGAAAAATTGGGGGCGTTGTTGAGTAAAAACAACGAAACTGCAATCTCTACCTTACAGGCTATTGCGGATAAAATCAACGAAAAGGCAAATGTAGAACAGAGTGAGGGTAAAAAAAACACAAGGTCTAAAAACAAATAGTTGGATATAAGTACCTAAGCTGTCTATGGCATAGGAATATTGTGAATGTGTTTTTGTTTTTTGAAAAGAAGGGGCTGAATTTTTAGCTCCTTTTTTTTGTATGAGATATATTGTTAAATTTGTGTTAACTAAAGTATTTATTTATGGATTGTTTGAAATATGAAGGTCGTACTTATCGACCAGATGTGCTGTACGGAAAGATACAGCAAAACCCTGAATATTTTGTAAGAAAGCATAACCTAACGGAGGCTATGCTAAATAGTGATGTGAGTAATGAATTGGATTTTCATATTGGTAGTGATGAGAATGCGGTTTTGCGTTTGCGGGGTTTGTTGGGTAATTTGTCAAAAGAGATTGATGCTGATTTGTATAACGAATTGGCAGATGTGTATAGGAAATATTCTACGACAGATGTGATGAATGCTAATGATTTTAAGCAACATTTTGAGGGTAGATTGGATAAAAATGTTGTTGATGAATTGGTATCGATAAAGAGGGGGTTTGATGCTATAAAGAAAAGGGAGGTTCGTCGTAAGATAGAGCAAAGAAGGTCTGAGCTAAGGGAAGAGGTAAGGCGAGAATATTTAGAAAAATATAATGTTGTGGATACACAGGGAAATCGTGTGGATATAAATGGGAAGTTGGTAACGGAACTTATACATTCTATTGATGAATTGACAGATGATGACTTTAGTAATCCGAGCCGTACGGTTAGGCTACCTGCTTTGTCTGCAACTGTTGATAGTGCTATTGGTGCGAATGGTAAGCCTGTAATTATCAAAAAAAATATTTTTGAGAAGAATGCAAAAAGCCATAAAGATTTGTCTCCTGATGATAGTAGAATGATTTTGGACAAGGCACTGTATGACCCAACTTTGTATGGGCAAAATCAGAAAGCTAAAAAACCGCATAGGTGGATTGTAATTCATTTGGCTGATAGAAATGCTTCGGTAGTATTGGAGGTAAATAATAAGAAAGACAATGTAGAGATTGTAAACTGGCACTTCCTTAATGAAAAGGGGATTGAGAAAGTAAAAAAACAAGCTTTGCGTGAGGACGGGCAACTCCTCATACTGCCCTCTGAAAATTCGGAGGAGGCTGGTGCCCTTTCCAGCCGTACGCAAAACTTGTCTGATACAAACATACAAAATGATTTTGAATTGGGCAATATACAAGTGTCTGAAAATGGGAATTCGGAAGTTGAAAATAAATCGAAAAGCGATTATCGTACAGGTATAAGAACTCATATTGATAGAATGAGAAGGGGTGAGCATAGCGAGGAAACGATGATGGCTTTGGATAGGTTGAATAGATTGTATGAGGTGGAAAATCAGGAACGAGCGATTGATGAGACAAATGCTTGGTTTGATGAACTTGCTCCTATGGGATATAATGGTTTGAGGGATTTGAATTTGGTGCGTGAGTTTTTTGAGGACGGTTATTTTAAAGGTGGAATGTTGGTGGCGATGTACAAGAATATTTTTGAGGGATATGAGGATTATATTCATTTTTACAAAAGTCACAACGATATTGAACAGATGAATTTTTATATAGAAAAGCAATCTACTTTTATTGGTGCTTTTGATAACGAGATTAGGCAAAGTGCGAGGGTTTTGTCTATGTTGCGTAGGTTGTACGAATTAGATCCACGTTATGCGAAACGAGAATTGGAGCGTGATTTTGTGCGTTTTGTGGGTAGGGAAATGAATATGGAAGAGAAGCGACAAATGGAGCTGTATTATGAGGAAGATAGGTCTATTGCAAAGGAGATTGAAGAGGCTATGGAAGGTTTGGAAGAGGCTGAAAGCAAAGCGTTGGCTAAACAATTGGCTGAAAAGGGTAGGGCGTTGCGTAATGCAAATATGCGGAGAGTGGAGGGCAACGACCCTAATTTGAGGGTGGCTAATTTGCCTTTGGACACGGAAATTGCTGTGGTTGAAGCTAAAAAAAATGTATTTAAGAATTTTACTGAGGCTAAGCAATGGGCTAAAGAAAATATTGCTAAAACTTATTCTGATGAAGAGACTGGTGGTAAGGGCAAAATAAAAATAAGTAATAATGTTATAAACAAATACCTTTCGGAAAGTGCTATTGATAAAAGCGATAGTAAAGATGTGCATTTGTCTGTATTAAAGGTTTTGCCACATGTTATTAACAGCGGTATTGTAGCAGAGCAACATTCTGATTTTAAAAAAGGTGAAGATGGTAAAAGAATTCCTGAAAATGGTGTAAACGAGAATGTAATTATTCATAGAGTTTATGGTTCGGTAGAAATTGATGGGTATGTGTATCGTGTAAAAGTAACTTTAAAAGAGAATACTCGTGAAAATGATACTCCTATAAATTCTTACTCATATGAAGCAACAAAAATAGAGTTGCTAAGTGGAACTTTAGTAACCGATGCTAAAAGCAAGGGCGACCCCAAACCTAACAACTCTAATATAGTGCTACTACCTCACTCCGCTCCGACCAATGGCGGTAGGGTTAGGGTCGCAAGTAATGGCTCTATTAGTCTTGCAAATTTATTGCATGGGGTGGAATTTTCCTACGAAAAGGGTAAGAAAATTTTAGATGCTATGCAAAAAGCACAGCAAACGATTGTTTCTGAAAGGGGAAAAGCGATTGCTGACAAAATCCGACAATTGAAAATAAAAGACAATACGCTGAATGCAATTGCTATTCCTCAAGCTTTGTATAATGGTGCGTTGGAAATTACGGCTACTGCGATTGAGGGTGGGGCTAAATTGTATGATGCTGTGCGTAAAGGTGTGCAATATATTAAAAAGTCTGGTTGGTATAAACGATTGTCAAAGGCTGAACAAATTGAGGCTGTGAATGAGTATAGAAATCTGTTTGAGAGTATAAATGATGAAGCGAAAGAGCTTATCTACTTGAAAGATGATGGTAGTGTTTCTGTGCCTATTGGTAAATTGATGGAATATGCGATGAATGGTAAAAACTCTATTATGGAGATTGCGGAAGCTATCAAGGTGGATATGTTTGGGGATAATGATTTGGTGTCGGCTAAATTGATAAAGGATAGTATAATGGGGTACTATCGTAAACAGCCAAGGAATAGCAATGAGGTGCGTGATAAAATCAAGGAGATGAAAGATATTCAACGCTTGATTGACCAAATTGTGTCTATTGAAAATGGTACTTATATACCTAAACGCAAAGAGAGGAAAGAGCCTGTCTCTAATGATGAGTTGCTGAAATTGAAAAAGACGGCTTTGCAAAAACGATTGCGTGAATTGATGAAGCAATATGATGGTGAGCATAAAAAACAATTGACAGATGCTGAAAAGTCTAAAAGTAATGAGAAGCGATTGGCTCGAATGATTGAAAAGGCTGAGAGTGATTTGATAGATTTGTATAATGGTATTTTGCCGATGAATGAGCAAAGTGCAAGGGAGATGTCTGATAAAGAGTTGGAGTTGCAAGACGAATTGAGTAAAAAGCGTAAGGAGATTGCTAAGTTAAAAAAGGAAATTGAAGATGCTAATGGTACTACTGAAGCGAAAGAGGTTTCTGCAAAGGAAAAGATGTTGGAGAGAATGAAGCGAAAGCTGGAGCAAGATATTAGCGATTTGGAGCGTGGGATAAAGCAAGAGGTGGGTAACAGGAAGCGTGAGGTAATGAGTGAGAGAATTACGGAATTGGAGCGTGAAATTAAGGAGCTAAAGGCTGATAAGAAACGCTTGGAGAAAGATCAAGGTATTACAGATGAGAAAGAGTTGGAACGTTATAAAAAAATTATTGAAGCACAGCAACGCAGGTATGAGCGAATGTTGGCGGAAAAGAATTTTTATCTTCCGCTACCTAATAAGCACCCTATGAATAAAGAGGTACAAAGACTGAAACGCAAACGAGATGATGCTAAGGATAAATATATGGAAGCGTGGCTGATAGCGAGAAGAAAAAACAGAGGTTGGGGAAGAATAATAGGGAATTATGTTTTAGGGTTTTTTAATACTATACGAGGTAGCCACGCTACAGGGGATTTGTCTGCTATTGGTATTCAAGGGGGTTTTGCACAGGGGTATTTGATAGCACAGAAAGGTGGTATTAGAAAGTATATAAGGGCTTTAAAGAGATGGAATAGTATTTTTAACAGCAAGGTTTATGATAGACATTTGGAGGAAATGAAAACTCACCCTATGTATGAGTTGATGAAACAAACGGGTGTGCGACTGACGGAAGCTACAGCGATGAGTAGGGTGCAAGAGGAGGGATTTTTTCACAATGACGCAATTTCTATGCTACAAAGTCGTCTTGATAAAGGTTTGTCGAGATTTGGTATGAAAACGATGAGTATTGAACGAGGTACTTCGGCATTTTTGAACCAAATGCGTATAGAGATTTTTACGCTGGAGGCTACGCGATTGATGAACGAGGGTAAAACTTTCGAAACGCATCCTGAAGAGTTTAACCTTTTGGCGATGACTACTAACACGCTGACTGGTGCGGCTAACTATCGTTGGGAGCGTAATAGAGAGGATGTGGCAAATATAAATGGTGGTAAGCCTACCAGTAGTTTTACTTACAATCCTAATAGTAAATATAGCGGATTGACAGAGCTTTCTTCTATATTGTTGTATTCGGGTCGTTTGATGACTTCGCAATTGAATATGATAAATCCTACAAATTATTTTGGTGGTGGTAGTGCTACTACTCGCAAGATGTATAGACAGGCGTTTTTGATGAATTTGGTAACGAAATCTGTGAGTATTGGTTTGATGACTTTCTTTTACAATGCTACTTTGAAAGCGTATTTGTGGGCAAATCGTGAAGAGGAAGAGGAAAAATGGGGGGTGCCTATTGAGGATATTTACGAGTTTAGAAAGGCTAAGATAACACTGGATTGGCGAGATACTGATTTTGGTACGATAACGATGCGTAATATGGAAGGTGCAAAACAGCAATACAATCTATGGGGTGGTACGAAATCTATGGTTGTAAGTAGTGGTAGATTACTCAGTTGGGGGGCTAATATTGCAACTAGTAATAAATACAATATTCATTCTTACAGACGTACAGATGAATGGGGCGAAGAGGAGTTGAAAAAGCTGAATGAATCAGGGTATAGTGCTACTAATGTACTTTTGGGTACTTTGTTTGAAAACAAATTAGCACCTGGTATTGGTTTGGTTTATGGTATGGCATCTGGAAATATCAAATATACAGAAGATGGCAGGATTAGTATCAAAAGGTTTGGGAAAGATGTGTTTAGTTTTGAGAATGTTGCTCCTATGTCATTGAGTACGCTAAATGATTTGTATCAAACTGATGTGATAAGGGGTATGAGCGAATTGAGTGACGATACTAATGGGTTTGATATTTTTGATGCTATGATAGTTGTAGGTACGATGACAGGTGGTGTGAACTTTAAGCACGAACACAAGCCTTTTCTGAATGCTAAAAAAGCGTATGAAGAATATAAGGCTGAGGAACTAGAATGGGGTGAAGAGCCTATGGAGTTTGAAGATTTTATAAAATTGTGAACTGAAGATGTATATATAAATGATAGGATAAAGAAATCTGAAGGTAAAATGCAAGAATTGTTGCAAAAAATGGAAGTTCCTGACTATATGTAAAAATTGGACGAGGAGTATAACAAAAAGATTGAAAAACAAATGAAGAATATTGAGTATAGGTATTGATGATAAAATCGGAATATTGTATTCCGATTTTTTTTTAACATTTTTGTTAAATTTGTGTAAAATAAAATTTATTTAATATGAGGAGTAATTATCATTTTATTATTGAGTCTTCGCATGAGTTTAACGAATGTTTTACTACGGTTGGTGGTTTGGTGCTTTTTGGAGATAAGCGACATTTACAAAACCGATTGGCTAACCAAATTGCAAAAGTGGTGGCTTTGCCTTTGCTTGATATTGAAGATGAAATACAGGTAGGTTATGAGGTGTTTATTGATTATTCTACTTTTTTGCGTTTTATTTCGGATAGTGGGGTGATTGAAAACAACTATACGATTGATAAGGATAGGGGGTTGTACAAGATACCTGCGAGTATGATTTATTTGTACAGACGAAATGCGAGTGATGAGTGGAGAGGGTATAGGGATAATTTGGTTGTTACAAGCTCCCTAACTTCCGAAGGGGGAACTTCTAATCTTGTAAATATTGTTTGGGAGAAGCCTAAAAAAGAGTATTTTTTGGAGGTTTTGAATGATGAGTTGATTGATTGTGATGTGCAAAAAGGTGATAAGGTGTTGTGTAATACTGGACAATTGTTGCCAATTTTTATGAATGGTAAAGAGGTGTTTCACCTAAGGAATAGAGATGTTTTTGCTGTGTACGAAAAATAGTTTTTTATGGATTTTTCTAAAAAAATAAAATTGGAGTTGATTGACAAAATGAAATTGTTGATTGAGCAATGTTTTGAGATTATGGAGAGGGATATTGACCCTGATTTGAGTGATGATAAATTGCACAATGTGCTAAAGGCGAAACGTATTGCTACAGATGATACGAAATATTATACGAGTCAGATTGAGGTTTTGGAGCATGAAATCAATGGAACTGTGCCTGATGATAGGGAGGTAAATCCTACAGATTTGTTGAAGAAGTTTTCTAAGAAGTAACTAAATTAAGTACAAAGTATGTTTTATTATTTGGGTAAAAGGGTTGAGATTGATGAGCAGTTGCGTAAGGCTCGAAATACTCTAAATCTTTGGTCTTATGGGTACAATGCTGATATTGATACTGTGATTATTTCTAAAGATGGTACGCTTGGTAGTGTGTGGGAGGTAATGGGTTTAAAAATTGGTCTGCCTGAAGCTCCTGCAGATGACAAAGTTTTGAATTATGGGTTGCCTACGCATAAGCAGGTTTGGAAGCGACAGTTGTTGCCTGAGGGTATGTCTTCGGATAATTGGACTTTGCCTAAGTTTTTTCCGTTTATTGAGGAGCAGTTTTATTATCGTGAGCATGGTAGGTGGATGTATTGTAGAAACGAATTGGTGTATCTTGCTCCGAGTTATTGGTTTTTTTTACAGAATTATCGAGAGGAGAGCGATTTTCCGAGGTTTCGTATTATTCAAAATGAGTTGATGCTTTTTTGGGAGGCTTGTAAGGCTGATTTTCGTTGCTATGGTATGGATTATGTAAAGAATCGCCGTTTTGGGGCGAGTGCTTTGGGTAATAGTGAGTTGCTGAATTTGGGGACGATTCACGAGAATAAGGAGTTGGGTATTGTGTCTAAAAAGGGTACAGATGCGAGAAAGATTTTTGCGAGATTGGTGCGTTCGTTTAAACGATTGTCTCCTTATTTTAAGCCTGAAACAGACGGTAATACAACTCCTAAAACGGAATTGGTGTTTACGGAACAGTCTCGTAAACGAAAGATTGGTGAAAAGGTGCGAGAGAGTGTTGGTTTGGAAACGACTATCAAATGGCATAATACGGAAATAAACGCTATGGACGGTGATAGGATTTTCTTGTCGCTCTTGGACGAGGCTGGAAAGTACCCAAAGGAAGTTCCTTTTGACCAATATTGGAATATTGTAAAGACTTCGCACCGTATTGGTAGTAGTATTGTGGGTAAGGCTATGGTGGTGAGTACTGTGAATGCTATGAAAAAGGGAGGTAAGGAGTTTTTGAATATTTGGAAGGATAGCGATGTGAACCAACGTAATAACAATGGACAGACAAAAAGTGGGTTGTATCGTATTTTTATTCCTGCTAAATATTCTTTGGAGGGTTTTTTTGATGTGTATGGTTTTTCTATTGTGGACGACCCTAAAAAGCCTACTAAAAATGATGTGGGTAATATGGTGGATATTGGTGCGGTTTCGTTTTTACGCAACGAGTTGGAAGGTCTTAAAGATGACCCAGAGGGACAAAATGAGTTTTTGCGTCAGTTTCCTGATAGCGAACGAGATGCTTTTCGTGATGAGGCTACGGATTGTGATTTTAACTTGATGGTATAGTTCATTTTTTATAAAATCGCATTTAAATTGTCTATATATTTTTTTGAATAAGAATGTTTTCTAATTTCTTCTAATATAAAATCATCTTTTAAGATCAAAAGATTAAAATTAATTTGTCTTTGATTATTTCCTTAGAAATTTCTTTTAAAACATTGATAGAAATAGTGTTGCCAAACAGTTTGTAGGCTTGTGTTTGCGATGGATTGATGATAAATTCTTTGGAAAATCTTTGTAGTCTAGCACATTCTCTTGGTGAGAGTTTTCGTACTTTTACGTCGATGAGATACAATCTTGATTTTGGCTCCTAAATCACCGCCATAGCCAGAAAGTGTAATGGATTGACCCGAAGGATGATAAATCCGTTCGCCCTGTCCGCCTTTGTTTACTTTCCTATTTGGATAGGTTTATTGGGCTTTTCTGCTACTCCAAAAAGGTCGTTCTGATGCTGAAAATTTTTGTAAATCTCCATATCTTCTTGCTCGATGTTTTTGGCATCGGTAGGATTTTTTCTAAAATATCTTGAAGCGAAATCGGGATATTTAAAGCGTTTGGAAAATGAAAAACCGAACTGTCTAAACTATTGTGAAACGCCACAAAATAAATGCGTTTTCTGTTTTGAGGCAAGCCAAAATCGCTCGAATTTAGAATCGCATAATTTACCAAATAGTTCAACTCCTGCAAAAAATCTACGGTTATTTTTAGGGTATTTCCATCATCGTGCGACATTAATTTTTTTACATTTTCTAAAAATAAAACTTTTGGCTGATGGTGATTTATAATTTGTACAATATCAAAAAAAAGCGTTTCTCTTGTATCTTCAAAACCGCCTCTTTTTCCTGCAATCGAAAATGTCTGATACGGAAATCTTCCACACAAAATATCGTGAGTAGGAATTCCTTTTTCGTCAATTTTAATAATATCTCTTTGCGGACGAATGCCATAATTTTGAAAATAAATTTTGGCTGCGTATTTGTCCTATGCCGAAGTAAAAGAGCAGGGAAGTCAAATAGTTTTTTTGCAGTTTACAAAAATTACTTCTTTTTCCCTGACATTTTTAGGATTAAGAAACCTAACAAACCTCCGATTGCAGATGCAATGATAATACCCATTTTAGCTTCTTCTGGGAAATCTGGATGTAATTTAGCATCAAATGCCAATTCGGTTACGAATAACGACATTGTAAATCCAATTGAGGCTAAAAATCCTACACCTAAAAGGTTTGACATAGTCATTCCTTCTGGTTTTGGTATCCATCTCAATTTTAAAATCAAAGCTACCAAACCAAACACTCCTAATACTTTTCCTAATAAAAGTCCTAAGGCTACACCGATAGTGATTACACTCAATCCGTTGCTGAAATCTATTTTGATGGCTGCGTTGCATAATGCAAAAACAGGCATTACTACAAAACTTACCAAATGGTGCATACCATGTTCTAATCGATGTGAAGGAGGTAATGCATCTTTTGTGAGAACATTCATTTCTTCTATAAGATGAATCTGCTCTCCTGTCAATTCTGGATTTTTATCGGAAGGGTCAATTGCCATAAATTTGTTTTTCAACTCAGTAAATTTATAGTTGAAATATTTTTCGTTTACACGTGCATTGGCTGGAATTGCAAATGCTGCTAATACTGCTGCAATGGTTGCGTGTACACCCGAAAGTAAAAAGCACAACCAGATTCCACCGATACCTATGATTCCGTAAAAAACAGGGCTTTTGAATCCTAACTTGTTGCATATCAGTAATAATATAAACAATGCAATACCGATTGATAAGAAAGTAAGGTTTAATTCTGAAGTATAAAATAATGCAATAACCAATACGGCTCCTAAATCATCTACAATGGCTAAAGCCGTCAAGAAAACCTTTAATGGCAATGGTACTTTATCTCCTAATAAATACATTACGCCTAATGCAAATGCAATGTCTGTAGCCATAGGGATACCCCAACCGTGAGAAGCATCGGTTCCTCCGTTGAATGCAAGGTAAATCATAGCAGGAAATACCATTCCTCCAATGGCTGCGATAATAGGAAGCATCGCTTTTTTAGGAGAAGCCAATTCTCCATTAGTCAATTCTCTTTTGAGTTCTAAACCTACAACGAAAAAGAAAATAGCCATCAGACCATCATTGATCCAATGATGTAAACTCATTTTTAATTCGTTTCCGTCAAAATTAATTCCTATTTCATGGTGCCATAAATGATGATATGCATCAGCCCACGGCGAATTTGCAAAAAAGATAGCAATTACAGCTGCTACAAATAATACTATTCCACCAGTTGTAGATTTGCTGATGAATGAGTTTACGGGTTTTAATAAAAATTTTTCAACCGGACTAGGTTTGTATAATGATTCCATATATATTATTTTAATATGTGCAAAGATAATTTTTATAATCGAAAAGACCAAAGAAATAAAGAGAGAGTAATACTATAAAAAAAAACTGCTTGTAAATGAACGCAAGCAGTTTTTAGATTGAAAAATCAAATGATTATTTACGACGTAATTCTTTGATTTTAGCTTTTTTACCAGTAAGTTCTCTAAAGTAGAAGATTCTCGCTCTACGAACTTTACCTCTTTGGTTAACTTCAATTTTTTGTAAAGCTGGCATGTTGATAGGGAAGATACGCTCTACACCTACGTTTCCTGACATTTTACGAATTGTAAATGTTTCAGAAGTTCCAGCTCCTCTTCTTTGGATAACAACACCTTTAAAGAACTGAGTTCTAGTTTTGTCACCCTCTTTAATTTCGTAATACACAGTGATTGTGTCTCCTGATTTGAATTCAGGGAAATCTTTTTTTGTTACAAATTCGTCTTGTACGAATTTTACTAAATCTAAAGACATTTTATAAAAATTTATTAATTAACCTCGAACCAACATACACGTACCTCGCCAGAGGTTGATTCAAATATTTTGCAAAAATAATAAAAAAAATATTTTTGACAAATGTTTATATAAAAAAAAACTGTTGAATATTTTCAACAGTTTTGTGGGGAGAGCAGGATTCGAACCTGCGAAGGTTTCCCAACGGATTTACAGTCCGTCCTCGTTGGCCGCTTGAGTATCTCCCCAGCCTATTTTTTGCGGAGAAAGAGGGATTCGAACCCCCGGACCTGTTACAGTCAACGGTTTTCAAGACCGCCGCATTCGACCACTCTGCCATTTCTCCAGTCGATATGATATCTTACTTAGCAAATGCCTTTCTGAATTATCGTGGTGCAAAAGTATAATACTTTTTTTAATCTTCCAAATAATTTTTAATAAAAAATCGAATTATTTTTTAAACTATTGAATTTCAATTGCGAATTTTTGAATAAAAGAAAACATTTTTTAGAGTAAAATGCAATTAGAACAGATATACGTTAATATTTTACATATTCCGTAATTTCCAAACCGTAACCTACGATTCCTACGCGTTTGCTTTGCCAAGAATTAGTCATCAATTTGATTTTAGAAATATTCAATTCGTGTAAAATCTGTGCCCCAATTCCAAAATCTTTACTGTCTATTGCCACTTTTGGTGGTGCAATGATTTCATTTGGTTGTTCTACTTGTAGATTTTTCAATTCTTCTAAGCGTTTGAGCAATCCAATGGTTGGATTTTCTTGATTGATGAAAACAATCGCTCCTCTGCCTTCGTTTTCAATGGCACTAAACATTGCGTTTAATTTTTCATCCGCAGATTGATTTGCCAATAAATCTAAAATGTCGTTGTTGGCATTCGTTGAGCTGATACGAGTCAAAACCGATTCGCCTGTATTCCATGTTCCCTTGGTTAGAGCAATGTGCATCTGTTGATTATCAATTTGTTGATAGGCTTTTAATCGGTATAAGCCAAATTTTGTCTGAATGTCAAAATCCAATTTCTTTTGAATCAAACTGTCGTGTTTCATTCGGTAGGCTACCAAATCCTCGATAGAAATCAATTTCATATCAAATTTTTTAGCCACTTCCACCAATTGTGGCAAGCGAGCCATTGTACCATCTTCGTTTAGAATTTCAACCAAAATTCCCGCTGGGTTTAAACCTGCTAAACGAGCCAAATCCACCGATGCTTCGGTGTGTCCTGTTCTACGCAATACGCCTCCTTCTTTGGCAATCAAAGGGAAAATGTGCCCAGGGCGACCCAAATCTTCTGGTTTGGTTTCGTCTTTGGTCAATGCCTCGATGGTTTTTGCTCGGTCGTAAGTAGAAATTCCCGTTGTACACCCATGACCAATCAAGTCGATAGAAACTGTAAAAGCTGTTTGGTGCAATACTGTATTGTTGTGAACCATAGGTTGCAAGTCCAACTCTTCGCAGCGTTTTTGCGTGAGTGGAGCACAAATCAATCCGCGTCCGTGCGTTGCCATAAAATTGATCATTTCTGGAGTAACTTTTTCAGCTGCAGCTACAAAATCTCCTTCATTTTCACGGTCTTCGTCGTCCACTACGATGATGATTTTCCCATTGCGAATATCTTCAATGGCTTCTTCTATGGTATTTAATTTTATTTCAGACATCTTTTTGTTTTTTTAATTTCTTAATGTGTTTTTTGATAAATTGTGTAACAGGGTAGAGGGTGTTGTCCAAACTGTTGATTCCTCTATCTTTTGCTGCTTTATAGGTGTTAAAAAACGCCAAAGGTAACAAAATTAATGTAGAAAGCCACGCTCCTAAGAAGGGATTCATTCCATTTTCTTGAGCTACTTTTCTTCCAAAGGTATTGATGAAATGGAAAATGATAAAAATCAAAATAGCTAAAATCATAGGCAATCCCACACCACCTTTTCTAATAATAGCTCCTAAAGGTGCTCCGATAAAAAACATAAGAATGCAAGAAAAAGCTATGACAAATTTTTCGTTGAAAATAATCCAATGTCTGTTGATGTTTTTTTGCAATTCGTCGGTATATACTGTATTGTTTTGCAAAGAGGAAAACATACTTTCAGTGGTTGAAAGTGCATTTCGTAAAATATTTGCTTTTTCTCTTGGTTTGTATAAATCCAATCGATTAGAAAGTGTATCTTGTACTTCTACAATTTCTCGTTTTGAATATTTTCTAAACAACATCGAATTATTGTTTACAATAAAAGATTCTTCTTCATTTGATTTTTCAATTTTTAAAGAATCAATTGTTTTTACTAATTGGTTGATATTCATCATTTTTGCAGTATTGTTAATTTCTTCCAATTCTTGCTTGTTGTTTAGTTTTGACAAGTCCACATTGATGGTATAAGTGTCAAAAGTTGCTTTTGCATGAGGATAAATCCTGTTAGAATATGATTTCTCCTTTACATCTTCATAATAGGTACCATTGAGCAATTTCAATTTCAAAAGCTGAATGTTTTCGTAGGTTGTAATCACTCCACTGTCTGCTTTGATAACGGTAGAGTTGGTCATACCATTATCGTTTTTGAGATGCATGGTTACTTGATCGAGGTATTGTCCTCTATCGCCGGTTTTCTTTTCCACGCGAATGTTCATATTACCCACATCGTTGAAAAGACCTGCAGTAATAGCCATGGCAGGTTTGGTATGAATGATTTCTTGTTTGATGTTTTGAGATTTGAATTCTGCCCTCGGAGCTACATTATTAGTAAACCAAAATGAAAGAATACTAAGACCTATCATCATAAAAAACAATGGTCTTAAAGCTCTTTGAAGTGAAACACCAGCTGATTTCATTGCGGCAAATTCATAATGTTCTGAGAGTTCTCCAAAACTCATGATAGAAGCCAAAAGTACCGTCAATGGCAATACCATTGGAATCATATTGGGAGAATAGTAAAAAAGGAATTGTACGATGATCCAACCGTCCAAATCCTTTCCTGCAAATTCACCGACAAACAACCATACCGCCTGTAAAATAAAAATGAAATACAGGATGCCAAAGACCGATAAGAAAATTTTGGTGAATGTTTTTAAAATGTATTTATCTATGATTTTCACAAGGAAACATTTTATTAATTAATAAAACATAGGAGGTGATGTTTAATGCCCTTAAAGAAACATAATTTTGTTTGAATGCCAATTTTCAATCCATTCAGTATGCGTGATGATGTCTTTGTTCATTTATGTAATGTATGTTTAAAGGGAGAAAAATCTCCCTCTTTAATTTCTATTTACTCTTTACTGCTTTCTAATTACTCACAAATCAATCTATTTCATTAAAGAAATAACTGCTATAAGCCGATTTGTTGAATGTAAAATGTGTTTTTGAAAATTTTGGATAAACATTAAACGATTGAATGGTTAAAGTAGTTTTAGTTCCATTTTTCAACACATCTGTTTTTTTGTACAACTGTTTATTTTGTGTATCAATACCTAAAACAATTTCTTTAAAGGCGTTGTTTTTATCCGTTGGAACGAGTTTTATGTATTGAATATTGCGTTTGTTTTCCGTTTTTTTAGTATCCATTGTATAGGTAAACCCTTTTTGATACATGGTCAAGAGATTTGCCAAATTGTAATCACTTGCTGCTTTGCTTTTTGAAATAGTTACTTCTTCATCTGATGGGCTAATATGATAGGTTTTGTTTCCGTCGTACAATTGCGTAATTCCCATCAATTTGATAACATATTTCTGATTGTCCACATCGAGTGAACCGTTGTGATTTTTCCCATTGATAGAAACTGAAAAATTTGCCGAAAATTTTGGTTGTTTTTTGATGGTTTCGATTGCCTCGTCCAATAATTTTTTAGCATTGTTTTGAGCAAATGAAAGGGTTGTTGTCGCTAATAATGCAAATAATAAGATGATTTTTTTCATAGTTGTTGTGTTATTCATTATCTAAAAAACTCTGCAAACTCGTCAAATCTGTAAAGTTTACAGTTCTTGCTTTACTTCCTTCAAAAGGTCCTACAATTCCTGCTGCTTCTAATTGATCAATCAATCGACCGGCACGGTTGTAGCCCAATTTTAGTTTTCGTTGCAAGAGCGAAGCCGAACCTTGCTGATTAGTTACAACGATTTCGGCTGCTTCTCTGAATAGACTGTCGCGTTCGGATATATCAATATCAAGAGCTGTGCCACTCTCTTCTCCTACATATTCTGGTAATAAATATGCATCTGAGTATGCCTTTTGCGAACCAATAAACTCTGTGATTTTTTCTACTTCTGGTGTGTCAACAAAGGCACATTGCACACGAATCATATCGTTTCCTTGAGTGTAAAGCAAGTCTCCACGACCTATCAATTGGTCAGCACCTGGTCCATCCAAAATAGTTCTTGAGTCGATTTTTGAAGATACTCTAAACGCTATTCTCGCAGGGAAATTGGCTTTGATGATACCCGTTATTACATTTACCGATGGTCTTTGCGTAGCGATAATCAAGTGAATACCAATTGCACGAGCCAACTGTGCCAATCGTGCGATTGGAGTTTCTACTTCTTTTCCTGCGGTCATAATCAAGTCGGCAAACTCATCGACTACCAATACGATGTATGGCAAAAATCTATGTCCATTGTTTGGGTTGAGCTTTCTCTGTTTGAATTTTTGGTTGTATTCTTTGATGTTACGAACCATAGCGTCTTTCAACAAAGAATAACGGTTGTCCATTTCGATACATAATGAGTTCAAAGTGTTGATTACCTTTGTATTGTCGGTGATGATCGCATCTTCGGTATCTGGTAATTTTGCCAAATAGTGTCGTTCGATTTTGTTAAACAAGGTCAATTCTACTTTTTTCGGGTCAACCAAAACGAATTTTACTTCCGCTGGATGTTTTTTGTACAAAAGCGAAGTTAATACAGCATTCAATCCGACAGATTTACCTTGTCCCGTAGCACCCGCCATCAACAAGTGAGGCATTTTTGCTAAATCCACTACAAAAGTTTCGTTGGAAATGGTTTTACCTAATGCGATAGGCAATTCCATTTCGGCATTTTGGAATTTTGGTGAAGTAATCAAACTACGCATAGATACAACAGTAGGTTGCGTATTAGGTACCTCGATACCAATCGTACCTTTTCCAGGAATAGGAGCAATGATACGGATACCCAATGCAGCCAATGACAAGGCGATATCGTCTTCCAAACTCTTTATTTTGGAAATACGAACTCCTGCTTCCGGTATGATTTCATACAGCGTTACAGTAGGTCCTACCGTTGCTTTGATTTTATCAATTCCGATTTTGTAGTTGTTGAGTGTTTTTACGATTTGGTTTTTATTTTCTTCCAATTCGGCTTGGTTGATGGTAATTCCTCCTGAGGAATGTTCTATTAACAATTCTGGTGTAGGAAATTTGAAGTTGGCCAAATCCAAAGTAGGGTCAAATTCTCCAAAATCTTCAACCAATTTTGCAGCCAAATTTTCTTCAATAACAGGTTCTTCCACTGCTTGTTCTACAATGAAATCGTCTGTTTCTATGATTGGAGTAGTGTTTTCAACTGAAGTATTTTCGATAGAAATTGAAGTAGATATTGGTTCTTTTTCTTCTACTTTTGTTTCTATTGGTGCAAATTCTACTTGGTCAAAAGCTGGAGTATCAACAATAAATGGTTGTTCAACTTTTTGAGGAGTAGTAGATGGTTTTTCTGCAACAATTTCACCTTCTTTTACCATCCTCTCTTGACTTTCTTTGAAGATTTCTTTTGATGTAGCAATTGTCTGATTGATTTTTTCTTTGCTACTATCTACAATGGATGTAAATTTTGCTGGTGAAAGTTTGATTCTGAAAACCAAGAAAAATACTACTAAAAACATTACTAAGAACAGTGTTCCGATTTTTCCAATGTAATGTTCCAAAAACAAATATATTTCATGACCAGTAACTCCGCCTAAATAAGGATAATTTTTTCCAAAAGTACCCAAAGAAATTGTCAAAGTAAATAAAGCAAATAAATCCCAAAACAACCAGGCACGCAATTTAGAAGTACTCATTTTATCAGCAAACCAAAAACCAAAGGCTGCGAATATTTTCACAAAAAGAAATGAGGCGATTCCAAACCCTTTAAAGATAAAAGTATGTGATAGATAGGCACCGATTTTGCCTAACCAATTTTCGGTAGTAACCTCACGGTCATTGAATGAATCAATAGTAGTTTGGTCATATTCTCCTGTAAAGAAATACGAAGTAAAACTCAGCAAAAAAGCAATAGAGGTGAGCATACAGATAGCACTAATGCTAAAAAGTATGCGTTTTTTGTTGTTTACTTTTTCAGTAGATGGAGTTGTTTTTTTATCTGTAGATTTTTTATTACTCATAATTGATTAAGCGAAAAATTTTGGTAAATAGATAAAACACAATACGATAAAAGTGGTCAATGCAGCAAAGGTAACGGCACCCGCTGCAATGTCTTTGATTTTTCCGATGTGTTTGTGATATTCAGGATGAATAAAATTTGCAATTTCTTCGATAGCGGTATTAAGGCTTTCGGCAGTAAAAATCAACCCAAAGGCAAGGATTTTTGCCATCCATTCATAAGGAGAAATTTGTAGATAGATTCCCAATCCCACACAAGCCAGCAACACAAAAAACTGTGCTCTGACGCTATGTTCGGTGGTAATCAAGATAAAAAAACCTTTGAAAGCATACTTGATGCTTTTTATTCTACCAATAAAAAAACCGTCTTTGGATTGCATGAATTTTTACTAAAAAATTGAAACAACAAAATTAGTAAAATTGTTTGATATTTTGAATACATGTTGATAAATAAAAAAAGACCATTTGAGAAAATCAAATGGTCTTTTGTCTGCAAAATTACTTCAAATTAAAACTTAACATTTGTACCAACTGACACAAAGAATGGCATTCCTGGTCTGTATCCTGCAGGGTTGAGTGATGCTAAGTATTTTTTGTCCAACAAGTTTTGTGCAGTAACAAAGAAGTTGGCTTTTGACGAAACTTGGTATCTCGCTACAGCGTCAACCAACAATACACTTGGCACCAAATCTTTTTCTGCTATTGCTCCTTGTCCTACTTTGTTTCTCACATCTCCTCTGTATCGCCAGATAGTTCCAAAAGTAAAGTCTTTGTAGTTTGCTGTTGCCTCTACTGTTAACATGTGTTTTGGAATAAATGGCAAGGCATCACCTTTTAATGTATTTCCGTAAGTGGTTGAATTAAAGTCTTTTTTGAATGACGAATCAAAATATGTATAATTTACACTGATAGGGAAATTGATTTCGCTGTTTTTACCATTGATGGTGTATTTTCCATACAATTCGATTCCTTTTACCAGCACTTCTCCTGCGTTGAACAAATCTCCTTGACCTGTATTTCCTCCAACTGCATTGGTATCAGCACCCAAAATATTGCTGTAATTGTTGATATAAGCACTTGCCTCAGCATCCCAAAATTCGTTTTTGTAACGAGTACCCAATTCGTAATTCCAGCTACTTTCTGCTTTTTGTCCTTCGTTGATTCCCGGAGGTGCAAAACCTTTGTGGATACTTGCAAACACTGAACCTTCGTCACTATAGTTGTACAATGCCGAAAATCCAGGAATGATTACATCTACTTTGTGTGATTTTTCTTTGGCATTAGCACCCGTACGCTTTGGGTCTGTTTTTCCAAAGTCTTTCTGTTTCATCGAAATATTTTCGTATCTCAATCCTCCTGTCAATACCCATTTGTCTAAAGTGTGTTGGTATTGTACATACGATGCTGATGCGTTTGCATTTGAAATTCTGTTTGAATGACTTCCTCCTTCACCTTTTTTGTTCAATGATATTCCCAAGGCTTTAGTAGAGTAGGTGTCGTCCCATTGGAAACGGTCTTCTTCCTCTCTGTGATAGCGTGTACCAAAACGCAATTTACCGTTGTCTGTCAATTGGTAATTACCATTCAACTGGATACCTTGCGAATAGTACAAACGGTTGTTGTTGCGGATATACAATGTGTTTTTTCCTTCATATTCACCTTTCAAAACGGCAATTTCGTCGGTAGCATTGTCATAAGTTAGCAATTTGCTCAATCCGATTTTGTCTCCGTCTTCTACTTTTATGTCGTTTAATTTGTGCCAGTTACGTTTAAAGTCGTTGTGGTACACATCCAAGTTCAAAGACAATTTTTCCGCAGGTTTGATTTCGTACGACAACACATATTGTCTATGATGGTTTTTCATATAATCCAATTCTGAAGCGATGTAGCGTTGGTACGGATCTTTGTTGAAGTCTTCTTTTGTAAGACCTAAATAAGTTTCGTTGTCCAATTGCGAAGAAGTTTGCAATTTGAACTGCAATTTGTTTGGAATTTCAGCATCCGAATTGTCGTACAATAATTTGATTACTCCGTCGTTGGTGTTAAATCCTGTGTTTTTATTCCCAGGCAATGTTTTAAAGCCAGCAGACGAACCATTGAAATACTCTACCAAGTATCCAAATTTTCCAATACGATCACCAACATTTACTAACAAGTTTTTTGTATCAAAACTACCATATCCAAGGTTGATTGTTCCTCCAAAAGAGTTAGGAACTTGAGTAGAAATCAAATTTACGCTTCCTCCCACAGTATTTCGCCGTAAAGGATTTGACCACTACTTTTTAGCACTTCCACTCCCGCCATTCTACCCATTGTTGGGAAGTAATACGCTGCTGGAGCCAGATATGGAGCTGGAGCAGCCAAGATTCCATCTTCCATCAAGTTGATAGATGAACTACGATATGACGATGCACCTCTCAAAATGATGTTCGGACGCAAACCAAAACCGTCCTCTTCGATTACAGATATACCATTTTTTCCCATCAAAACACGATTTGGATCCGTGTAATTGTATTTTCTCAATTCTTTTGTATTGATGTAAAAGTTTGATGAAGCCTTTTCATTCATGTCTTTTTCAGGAAAGATAAATTGCGAATAAATCACAATTTCTTCCAATTCTTCATGATTTTTTTCCTCTTTTTCTTGTGTTTGTGCATTTGCAGCAATTGCTCCCATGAGCATAAGTCCTAAAATGTACTTGTTTTTCATTTTATCTTCTTATTTAATAAAAGTTTTTAATTAAAATTTATTTTTACTTATATATTGTGTTTATTTGTTAGATTTATGTGAAAGAACTATAGGTTTCTAACAAAAATTTTGGCAAAAGTAACTATATTATTTTAATTATTCTAAATAATATAAAATTATTTTTACTAAATAAATTTAATATATTGAAAGAGAATTAGTTTTAGTATAAATAAATTACAGTTTATTATACAGTCAAACGTCCGAAATACAATTTTTGATAAAATGTTTGTAGGAAATTTTTACATTTGCTAAAATAAAAAAACTATTAGCTTACATCAAAAAATGAATTATACAGAAACGGTACAATGGATGTTTTTACAATTGCCTATTTATCAATCAATTGGAATGAATGCTCATACAAAAAAAATGGATAATTCTTGGGCATTTGCAGCATATTTAGATCATCCACAAGAAAAATTCAAGAGCATACACATAGGCGGAACCAATGGTAAAGGTTCAACTTCGTCTATGATTGCAGCTATTTTGCAAGAAGCTGGATACAAAGTAGGATTATATACGTCTCCACATTTGAAAGATTACCGCGAACGAATAAAAATCAATGGGATACCAATTTCTGAGCAATTTGTTGTTGATTTTGTAGAGAAACATCAATCATTTATGGTTGCCCAAAAGTTGAGCTTTTTTGAAATGACTGTTGGTTTGGCTTTTGACTATTTTGCTAAAGAACATGTGGACGTTGCGGTTATCGAAGTGGGATTGGGTGGAAGATTGGATTCTACTAATATCATTACTCCATTGGTGTCGGTAATTACCAATATTGGAAAAGACCATCAAGCGATTTTGGGTGAAACGATAGAGGAAATTGCTACTGAAAAAGCTGGGATTATCAAAGCAAATGTTCCTGCCGTAATCGGTGTTTCTGACCCTCAAACAGAAGATGTTTTTAGAAAAAAAGCTAATGAAGTAGAAACAACGATTGTTTTTGCTGATACTGTCAAATTTGATGAAAATTACACTTCAGATTTGAAAGGAAATTATCAAAAACACAATATCCAAACAGCAAGAGTTGCAGTCGAATTGTTGAAAAAGCATTTTAACATTACAGAGCAACACATTCAGACTGCTTTGCAAAAAGTAGTAGCTTTGACAGGGCTATTAGGGAGATGGCACCAGCTCAACGAGCGACCTTTGATTATTGCAGATACTGCTCACAACGAACACGGATTGAAAGAAGTAATTCCTCAGATTTTGGAACAGATCTACGAAAAATTGTACATTGTTATAGGAATGGTCAATGACAAAGATGTGGACAAAATCATCGATTTGTTTCCTCAGGATGCAATATATTTGGTTTCAAAACCCAATGTACCTCGTGGATTGGAAGCTCAGATTTTGTATCATAAATTAAAGGAAAAGGGTAGGGAAGTACACGCTTTTGAAAGTATCGCTCAAGCCTTGGAAATTGCCAAAAAATATGCGACTGTCAACGATATGATTTATGTAGGTGGTAGCACCTTTGTTGTTGCGGAAATAGTTTAAAATAATATCGCCTCGTAGAATTGAACCTATGAGGCGATATTTTTATTGTTTTGGTTTTGAAATCAGATACAAACCGATGAAAGTAACCAATCCGTTGATGACGATGATTTCGTTGTCAAAGGCATATCCCGTCAAAGATTGTGAATTGTAGCTAATCCAAAGACAAATCAATGGAGCCGCAATGCATATAAAAGGAACGATTTTGTCAATTACTTGTCTGTTTTTTACAAATATCCCAAAGGCAAATAATCCCAATAATGGTCCGTAAGTATATGAGGCTACCTTGAAAATCATACTTACTACAGAGGCATCATTGATGCTATTGAAAATCACTATAATGGCAAATAATACAAAGCAAAATGCCAAGTGAATGAGTTTTCTTGTACGTATGTCTTTTGCATTGTTTTCGTCTTTTCTTTTTTGCATTCCTAAAAAATCTACACAAAACGATGTCGTCAGTGCAGTAATGGCAGAATCAGTGGTTGCAAAAGTTGCTGCGATCAATCCTAAAAGGAAAATCAACGCAGGAAAAAACGAAAAATCATTGAATGCAATATAAGGAAATAACAAATCTGTACGTATATTTCCCATAGCATCTGTTGGGATACCAATATTTTGTTGTTCGGCATACAAATACAACAAGGCACCAACACCCAAAAACAACAAATTGATAATGACAAAAATAGTTGTAAAACTAAACATGTTTTTTTGAGCATCTTTGATATTTGAACAGCTCAAACTCTTTTGCATGATATCCTGATCCAACCCATTGGTAGCAATTGTGATGAATATACCACCAATAAACTGTTTTGAAAAGTGAAATTTATTTTCTATAAAATCTTCCCAGAAAAAGATTTTGCTATATCCACTGTTTTTTACCTTTTCAAAGGCTTCTACCAATGAAAAATTTAGCTGATTACTCACAAAGATAATTGTGAAAACGACAGAGGCTACTATAAAAAACGTCTGAAGAGTGTCTGTGATGACGATGGTTTTCAAACCAGCTTTGTACGTATAGGCATAAATGAGAGCAAGCGAAACTGCCACAGTCGCTACAAAGGGTACATGGAGTTCGTCAAAAACAAAACGTTGCAATACAATCACTACCAAATACAAACGAAAGGCAGACCCAATACTACGACTAATCAAAAAGATTCCCGAAGCCGTTTTATAAGTGTGATTTCCCATTCGATTTTCAAAAAACTCATAAATCGAAGTTAGTTGTAATCTGTAATACAACGGCAACAAAACGGTTGCGGTAATGATAAACCCAACGGCATTTCCCAGTACAAACTGAAAATACTTGAATTGATTTCCTGCGGCAGCTCCTACTTCTCCCGGTACAGAAATAAACGTAACCCCCGATAGAGCAGTCCCAATCATTCCAAAGGCAACCAAATACCATTTAGAATTGCGATTGGCAGAAAAAAACGCTTGATTACTGCTATCTTTTTTCCCTATGAAATGCGAAATAGATATCAAAACTAAAAAGTAAATGATAAATATTGATAAAATGACGGTAGCACTCATGTTGATTATTTTTTAAAGAAATGCAAAAATAGTTAAACTATGTTGAATAATGACAATAAAAATAGAAGATTGGTAGATTTTTGAAAAGATATGTTTATTTTCGCATACAAAATAAAAGAGTACACAATGAACGAAGAGTTAAAAGAAGGTTTTTCAAATCAATTTGGTGAAATGTCAAAGTATGTTGAGGTTTTGTCGATAAAGTTAGTCAATTCTATTCCATCGATTATTGGAGCCTTGATTGCCTTGTTTGTAGGGTTGTTTATCATCCGTATTTTGATGCGTTTTATCAAGCAGCGATTGGAGGCAAGAAATGTTGATGCTTCTTTGAGAGGATTTTTATTATCTGTATTAAAGTTTGTCTTGTATGCAGTATTGCTTTTGTTGGTGGTGCAAAATTTGGGATTGCAAACGTCCGCCATTTTGGGAGCGTTGTCAGGTATTGTCTTGGCGACGGGGTTGGCATTACAAGGTTCACTTTCCAATTTTGCGGGAGGGGTTTTGATTTTATTGTTTCGACCGTTTGAAGTTGGTGATTATATCGAAAACAACTCAGGTACCAGTGGTACAGTTGAAAAAATCGATTTGCTTTATACTACATTGACAACTTTGGAAGGTATCAAAGTATATAGTCCCAATGGTAGTTTAGCAAACTCTGTTATTCAAAATTTTACAAAAATTTCGAGAAGACGTATGGATTTTATTATTGGAATCGGATACGAATCTAATATAAAAGTTGCCAAAGAGGTCATTATAGAAACTGTTTTGCAAAATGATAAGGTGTTGAGAGATGATCCGCCGATTGTGTTTGTAAGCGAATTGGCAGATAGTGCGATAAATCTAAATGTGAGATGTTGGGCATTGAGGGAGGATTATTGGAAAATGTACTTTGAATTAAAAGAAAAAATTAAAGTAGCTCTTGATAAAGAGGGGATTAATATTCCGTATCCACAACGAGATATTCACATTATTAATAAATAAACAAAAAAGACGTTTCGATAGAAACGTCTTTTTTGTTTATGATTCATATTCAAAGCGTACAATACCATCTTGGTCTATGGTAGTCAGTTTGATTTTGTGTAGTGTGTTTACTAATTCTGGATTCCAAGGAGTTTTTACTTTTACATAGTTTTCAGTAAATCCGTGGATGTATCCTTCTTTGTTTTCTCCTTCAAATAATACAGTATGTGAGCTGTTTAATTGACTTTCGTAAAAGGCTCTGCGTTTTTTTACCGATAATCCTCGCAACATTTTACTGCGTTTTGCACGTACATTATTAGGAATCACACCGTCCATTTGTATGGCTTCGGTATTGTCTCTTTCTGAATAGGTAAATACATGAAGATATGAGATGTCTAGCTCGTTTAGAAAATTGTAGGTTTCCAAAAACAATTCGTCTGTTTCGCCAGGAAAACCTACGATTACATCTACACCAATACAAGCATTGGGCATCACTTCACGGATTTTAGAAACTCTATCAGCGTACAATTCACGCAAATAGCGGCGTTTCATTTTCTTTAAAATTTCATTTGACCCTGATTGCAAGGGTATGTGAAAATGCGGTACAAAAGTACGTGATTGAGCTACGAAGTCGATAGTTTCGTTTTTTAAAAGATTGGGTTCGATAGATGAAATACGCAATCGTTCGATACCAGGGATAGTATCGAGGTTTTGTATCAAATCAAAAAAAGTGTGTTCGTGTTTTTTATTTCCAAATTCACCTTTTCCATAGTCGCCCACATTTACACCAGTCAAAACGATTTCTTTGATGCCCTTAGCGGAAATCTCAGCAGCGTTTTTCATTACATTTTCCATCGTATCAGAGCGAGAAATACCACGAGCCAATGGGATAGTACAATAAGTACATTTGTAATCACAACCATCTTGCACTTTCAAAAAAGCACGCGTACGATCGCCGATAGAATAGCTACCTACATAAAAATCAGCCTCTTCGATTTCGCAAGAATGCACTTCACCCATGTCATTTTTCGAAAGGTCGTTGATATAGTCGGTAATTTTAAACTTTTCCGTAGCCCCCAATACCAAATCTACACCGTCAACAGCTGCCAATTCTTCAGGTTTGAGTTGAGCGTAGCATCCAACAGCAGCCACAAAAGCTTTTTCGTTGGTTTTTAGAGCTTTTCGCACGATTTGTTTAAACTGTTTATCGGCGTTTTCCGTTACCGAACAAGTGTTGATGACATAAATATCAGCGGCATCTTCAAAATCTACACGGTCAAAAACTTCGTCAGAAAAACTGCGAGCGATGGTAGAAGTTTCCGAAAAATTCAATTTACATCCCAAGGTGTAAAAGGCTACTTTTTTTCTATTTTCCATGGTGTGATGAAATAGGTCAAATAAAACGTTTAACGTGCAAAGATACGAATATTAGGGGAAATTGAATTTGTAGATAGATTTAATTTTTCTTAAAACAAAACAAGAAGCGGAATTTAATTTCCACCTCTTGATTAGTAAAGATTAATTATTTGACATTTCTAAATTTAACGTTTGATGACTTCCATTTTGCAAATCTATATGTACTTTGTAAAAACCGTTTGATAAATGTTGAACATTAGTTGTTCCTCCTTGATTATTCATTTGAAACTGATGTACCAATCTTGTTTGTAAATCAAAAATAGAAACAGTCGTTTCATTGTTGTAGAAAACTGGAGGGGTTCCAATATTGTTGTTCCAAGAAATACCAAGTATTCCGTCTTCTACAGGATTGGCAATAATTTCAAAACCTGGAGGAAGATTTTTATAAACATGATTTACATTTAATGAGGTATATGCTGTACATCCACAATCATTACAAGCTCTTACTTTTATCTGTCCTTGCCCTTGATGAGGCGATTTTACTTGTATTTGGTTACTATTTTGAGTAGATGCCAATAGTTGCCAGTTTTGTGGTGTAGTTGAATGGCTACCAAAACTTTGCACTATTTCAAAATTTCCAGGTAATATCCATTCATAATAGGTAGCTCCTATTGCTGATGGTGCAGTATATGTCAGAGGGGTATTTATGTTTATATTATTGTAAACGGTAATTGTATTATTTCCTTCGATGTCTCCAAACATTGTTGGTACGCCAATTCTCACATTTTTTTGTAGAGTTACAACGCCACATTCTTGAGATGTAATGGTTACTTTGATTTTCTTTGTGCCTGAAATATTTAAAGTATTAATAACTACTTGTGGTGTACCTTGTCCAGAAACTATTTCCATTCCGTCTACTGTCCAATGAATGGTAGCATCTGCTGGTGGTGTAGGTATAGAATAGGTGTAGTTTATAAAAGAACACACTCTGTTATTACCAAAAATTTCATTAGCCTCACACAAAAATGAACAGTTTTCAGGAAAATTATTAGTCGAATTTGCATTTGCCAAAAGTTCAGTTGCTAACCAGTTACTATTTTTCAAACTAAAAGAAATATGACCAAAATTCGCATTATTTCCTACAGTTTTTTCTGTAACAAAATTATCAAATGGAGTAGAAAGATTTGCATCGCTTAGCACAGGATGATAATAAGGAGTTTTAAAATCATTAACAGTTAGATTTCCATTTGATCTTCTAATATCTAAAGCACTTGCAACTGGAATAAAACCATAACGAGGTTTTTTGAAATAATAATCTGGAAAATTAATGAAATTTACTCCATCAACAACACTTTTCAAACTGTTAACTCCTCCTGAAAAAGTTTCTAAAGGGTACGTAAAAGTGGGGGCTGATTTTTCTCTTAACGGAACAACATCTGTTGAAATAGTCGGAGTCCAAAAACCTAAATCGAATAGCTTTACATGGTAACGTGTTTTTCCTCTATAAACCAATCGATTATTTTGAGATTGTTCTGGTATAGCTCTTAAATCAACTACATAATCAATCTTTGCTTTGCCTGGAATTAAAGCAACTATTCCTAATTCATAATTTCTGCTCGTAATTCCCCAAAGAGATGCTCCTAAATGGTATAAAAATTCTTTAAGACCATTTTTAGTACTCAGAGTTTCACTTATTAAAAACATTTGTTCTCCAGCATTTACCTCTTGAGGTTCTGCACACATATTACCATTACTAATGGCTACATTTCGTGTTTGTTGAGGATATTCCATTGCTTCAAATTGATTTCTCCAAGTGCTGAAATGAATATCTGTTACTTGATTATTTGGTGTTATATGATACTTTGTCATTTGCAATGCAGCAGGTGTATCTTGTATTCCTAAAATCGTATTTGGAGAAACATATTGTGATAAAAAATTACTTCCCATTAGTGAAGATAAATTTTGAATAAAAGGCAATATCATTTCACCAGCAGCAACTGCTAATGGGTTACTAAAATAAACATCGCTTAGATGACGAAATAAAAACTGAGTACTCACAGGAGTATTCGCCCCTTGAAACGGAGAATCGTGAGCGATAAACAAGGAAGTATCATGATTTTTGCCAGGTGTTTTTTCCATTTTACTCAAGGCATATGTGGCAACCAATCCTCCCATACTTTGCCCCAATACCACATTCTTTGCTAGACTACCATTTGCAACCTTTTCTTGGTTTACCCACTCGATGACTTTGATAAGGGTTTCGGCATTTTCTCTGATGTCACCCACACCATTTTTCCAATCTACATAAATGATGTCGTATTGTTGGGTATTTCCATCTAATAAGTTATTTAATTGACTGTTTTGTACTGTTTGAATAGATTTAAAAAAATCTTTTAAAGTAACACTGCCTCCTATTGTTTCGGGATACAAAACACTTTCTGCGTCAAAACCTTCTACTACTATGAGTGGTTTCATTATTTTATTGTTACTGCTTGGTGCGTAATCTATCCTCAATATAGCATTGTGATTGGTATGGCTGATAAGCACATTGTTTTTTCCATTTGTTGGAAACGAGAAAATTGGATTTTTAATGATGATAGGGATTTGAATAAATAAAAATCCTCCATTTTGTTTTTCTAATTTAAACTTCCAATTATAGGTTCCTGCATTTTGATAATGTACATTTATTTTCTGGTTAAATGCAATAGGCTGATAACCATTATTGTTATCAAAATCAGCTGAAATATTCACTATTTTATTGTGTTTTGCATTCGACAAAAACAATTCTGAAGGCAGTAATACGCTAAAGTTTAGCGAATTGATTACAGAAACAGGAGGTGCAATTGCAACTGTTTCATGTACTTTATAAGGATTTTGCCATACTCCATTTACATAGACATCGTGCAATTCATTGTTTTCGACATTTAGCTTTCCGTTTATGATGGAATTACTGTCAATACTTGCGTATTTGTAGTACAAACCAGACAGAATCAAAGTAACATCATTTTCATCTGTATTATTATTCATTCGATAGGTAGCCCATTTAGTAGCTAATTCCTCAAAATCCATAAAATCATTACCCGTTTGAGGAGTCATTCGAGCTGCATGTAATGTTTTGTAGATTTCGCCATATACATTGACATCGATTTTGGTACTATCAGTTAGAGTACCATTGTATGCCTTTAAGTCTGTGAAAGGAAAGGCATAATCATCTAAAAGACCATAAGGGATACGGTCTCGTTCCAGTTTTCCAAAAATAGCGTGTGCTTGTTCGGCATACTGCCTATTGACAAAACTATTTGGGTCTTTTTGTGCAAAACCTATTTGCACTAAGAACCCTAAGGCTAAAAATAAAATGTATTTTTTCATAGTACAAAAATTTTAAAATTAATATTATTGAGAAAAATGCGTATCAAAACGACCATTTCTGATTTCAATTGTCTCACCTGTCCAAGGATTTTCGATATCAAACCAAAAAGTTCCTGATGCTATTTCGTTTTCTAAATCAAATTTGGTTATTGTCATTTCACCTGTATATATTGAATTAGTGTACGAAACATTAGTTTGTAACGTTTGTCTTCTAACATCTCCCCCCCCCCCCCATAACCAGGTGTTTCGCCATTAAGAATAAATGTACCTATTTCTATTGGAGCATGTTGGCGATTAAATAATCCAACTGTCAACATTAAATCAGTTTTTTTTCTACCAGTTACAACAAATCCATACCCACCATTAACCCATTGGTAGTAGCTGGTTACTTGGTCATATCCTTTGCAAATGTAGGGTTCACCATTTACTGTACAAGCAAACATCACTGCACCGTGTTGGGTAGCTGGAGGTAATAAATCTACAGGGTCGATATCAATTGGTTTTTCGTCTTCTTTACATGATACTAAACACAGTAAAGAAATAGTAAGTAAAATAAAATGTTTCATAATGTGAAGATTTTGAATTATTTGTAAAGCTATAAAAATATTTTTATAAAAATGTTAAATTTTGAAAATTATTAGCATTTTTTATTACTGAGAAAAATGTGTATCAAAACGACCATTTCTGATTTCAATTGTCTCACCTGTCCAAGGGTTTTCTATATCAAACCAAAAAGTTCCTGATACGATTTCATTAGACAAATCGAATTTTGTTATGGTCATTTCGCCAGTGTAATTAGAATCTGTTTTTGATGATTCTAATTGATTAATTCCTTTTCTTACATACCCCCCCCTCCGTAACCAGGTGTTTCGCCATTAAGTATAAATGTGCCTATTTCCATTGGAGCATGTTGTCGATTAAATAGAGCTACACTCCTCATTAAATCTGTTTTTTTTCTTCCTCTTACGATAAACCCATAGCCACCATCTACCCATTGGTAATAGCTAGTTACTTGGTCGTAGCCTTTGCAGATGTAGGGTTCACCATTTACTGTACAAGCAAGCATCACTGCACCGTGTTGTGTAGCAGGTGGTAATAAATCTACAGGGTCGATATCAATTGGTTTTTCGTCTTCTCTACATGATACTAAACACAGTAAAGAAATAGTAAGTAAAATAAGTTTTTTCATAATGCAAAGGTTTTGAATTATTTGTAAAGCTATAAAAATATTTTTATAAAAATGTTAAATTTTGAAAATTATTAGCATTTTTTATTACTGAGAAAAATGCGTATCAAAACGACCATTTCTGATTTCAATGGTTTCGCCTGTCCAAGGGTTTTCTATATCAAACCAAAAAGTTCCTGATACGATTTCGTTTTCTAAATCAAATTTGGTTATTGTCATTTCGCCGATGTATATTGAATCCGTTTTACTCCCCTCCAATTCATTTAAATTTCTAGTAACTCCAGCCCCTCCTCCATAACCTGGGTTTTCCCCATTTAGAAAATATGTTTCTTGTTCAATGGGAGCATTTCCTCTATTATATATCCCAACAGTATATAATAAATTGGTTTCTTTAATTCCTGTTACAACAAATCCATATCCACCATTAACCCATTGGTAGTAGCTGGTTACTTGGTCGTAGCCTTCGCAGATGTAGGGTTCTCCATTTACTGTACAAGCAAACATTACAGCACCGTGTTGCGTAGCAGGTGGTAATAAATCTACAGGGTTAATATCTATTGGTTTTTCGTCTTCTTTACATGATACTAAACACAGTAAAGAAATTGTAAGTAAAATAAGTTTTTTCATAATGCAAAGGTTTTGAATTATTTGTAAAGCTATAAAAATATTTTTATAAAAATGTTAAATTTTGAAAATTATTAGCATTTTTTATTACTGAGAAAAATGTGTATCAAAGCGACCATTTCGGATTTCAATAGTCTCGCCTGTCCAAGGATTTTCGATATCAAACCAAAAAGTTCCTGATACTATTTCGTTTTCTAAATCAAATTTGGTTATTGTCATTTCTCCTGTGTACTTTGAATTAGTTCTGGATATTTCTATTTGATTAAATTCTCGGATTATATACCCCCCCCCTCCGTAACCAGGTGTTTCGCCATTAAGTATAAATGTGCCTATTTCCATTGGAGCATGTTGTCGATTAAATAGAGCTACACTCCACATTAAATCTGTTTTTTTTCTTCCTCTTACGATAAACCCATAGCCACCATCTACCCATTGGTAATAGCTAGTTACTTGGTCGTAGCCTTTGCAGATGTAGGGTTCACCATTTACTGTACAAGCAAACATCACTGCACCGTGTTGCGTAGCAGGTGGTAATAAATCTACAGGGTCAATATCTATCGGCTTTTCGTCTTCTTTACATGATACTAAACACAGTAAAGAAATAGTAAGTAAAATAAGTTTTTTCATAATGCAAAGGTTTTGAATTATTTGTAAAGCTATAAAAATATTTTTATAAAAATGTTAAATTTTGAAAATTATTAGCATTTTTTATTACTGAGAAAAATGTGTATCAAAGCGACCATTTCGGATTTCAATAGTCTCGCCTGTCCATGGGTTTTCGATATCAAACCAAAAAGTTCCAGAAACAATTTCGTTTTGTAAATCAAATTTGGTAATTGTCATTTCACCGGTATATATTGAATTAGTGTATGAAACATTAGTTTGTAATGTTTGTTTTCTAACATGCCCCCCCCCCCCATAACCAGGTTTTTCATCATTAAGAATAAATGTACCTAATTCTATTGGAGCATGTTCACGATTAAACAATCCAACCGTTAACATTAATTCTGTTTTTTTACTACCAGTTACAACAAAACCATACCCACCATTAACCCATTGGTAGTAGCTGGTTACTTGGTCGTAGCCTTTGCAGATGTAAGGTTCTCCATTTACTGTACAAGCAAACATTACAGCACCGTGTTGGGTAGCTGGAGGTAATAAATCTACAGGGTCGATATCAATTGGTTTTTCGTCTTCTCTACATGATACTAAACACAGTAAAGAAATAGTAAGTAAAATAAAATGTTTCATAATGTGAAGATTTTTAATTGATTATGAAAATATTTGTATTTTCTGTTATTGAGAAAAATGCGTATCAAAACGACCATTTCTGATTTCAATAGTCTCACCTGTCCAAGGATTTTCGATATCAAACCAAAAAGTTCCTGATACTATTTCGTTTTCTAAATCAAATTTGGTTATTGTCATTTCTCCTGTGTACTTTGAATTAGTTCTGGATATTTCTATTTGATTAAATTCTCGGATTATATACCCCCCCCCTCCGTAACCAGGTGTTTCGCCATTAAGTATAAATGTGCCTATTTCCATTGGAGCATGTTGTCGATTAAATAGAGCTACACTCCTCATTAAATCTGTTTTTTTTCTTCCTCTTACGATAAACCCATAGCCACCATCTACCCATTGGTAATAGCTAGTTACTTGGTCGTAGCCTTTGCAGATGTAGGGTTCACCATTTACTGTACAAGCAAACATTACAGCACCGTGTTGGGTAGCTGGAGGTAATAAATCTACAGGGTCGATATCAATTGGTTTTTCGTCTTCTCTACATGATACTAAACACAGTAAAGAAATAGTAAGTAAAATAAGTTTTTTCATAATGAAAAGGTTTTGAATTATTTGTAAAGCTATAAAAATATTTTTATAAAAATGTTAAATTTTGAAAATTATTAGCATTTTTTATTATTGAGAAAAATGTGTATCAAAGCGACCATTTCGGATTTCAATAGTCTCGCCTGTCCATGGGTTTTCTATATCAAACCAAAAAGTTCCTGACACGATTTCGTTTTGTAAATCAAACTTTGTTATTGTCATTTCTCCTGTGTATATGTTAGTAGTCAGGGATGTTTGATAGGAATTGTTTACTCCTCCTATTACCCCCCCCCCTCCAGCATAACCTGGATTTTCGTGATTTAATATAAATGTACCCATCTGTATGGGAGAGTTACCTCGATTCCCTATTGTAATTGTCCAAATTAGATTTGTTTTTTTTCTACCTGTAACAACAAATCCATATCCACCATTTACCCATTGGTAGTAGCTGGTTACTTGGTCATATCCTTTGCAAATGTAGGGTTCACCATTTACTGTACAAGCAAACATTACAGCACCGTGTTGCGTAGCTGGAGGTAATAAATCTACAGGGTCGATATCAATTGGTTTTTCGTCTTCTTTACATGATACTAAACACAGTAAAGAAATAGTAAGTAAAATAAGTTTTTTCATAATGAGTTTTTTTAGTTATTGGTAAAATTATTAAAATGTTTTTAGAAAGAATGTTAAAATTATTGTTTTTTAAAATAAAAGATTTTCAACTTTTTTACAGTTCATGTTTAGAGATAAAGAAACTATTGAACCGAAAAAGTTTTTAAAAAGTGTGAATACATAGTATATAACCATATTTTTTTCGTAAATTTGAGGAGATTTAAAACAAAAGAAATGAAAATAAAAGTTCCAGTATCGGATATCATGAGTAAAGAAATCGTAAAGTTAAATCTTAGCGATTCTTTGTCAAAAGCTGAACAATTGTTTAAAAATCATAAAATCAGACATATTCCTGTAGTTTCTGCAAATAAAATTGTGGGTATGTTGAGTTATACCGATTTATTGAAGGCTTCTTTTGCAGATTTTAGCGATGACGATGAATGTGTAGAAACGACGGTTTTCAATATGTTTTCTATTGAACAAGTAATGACCAAAGATGTAATTTCGATTCCTCACTATACAACAATCAAAGAAGCAGCGGAAATTTTGAACTCTCATGATTTTAGAGCATTGCCTGTAGTACAAGAAGAGCAAATTGTAGGAATGATTACTACCACAGATTTGATCAATTATCTAATCAGTCAGTTTTCGGAATAAAAGATTATGGATTTACCTACTACCATAGGATTGCTACTGTCTTTTTTTGTTGGTATTACTTTGGGATTTATGGGGAGTGGAGGTTCTATACTTACTGTACCGATTTTGGTATATATTGTTGGGGTTCAGCCTGTTGTAGCTACAGCCTATTCACTTTTTATCGTCGGAAGTACCGCATTGACAGGGAGTGTTCTCAATTCTAAAGATAAAAATATCGATTTTAATACAGCATTGCTTTTCGGAATACCATCGTTGCTCACAGTATTTATGACACGCTCGGTGATTGTTCCTGCAATATCCGAAACGATACGATTGTCCGAAACGATTTCCTTTTCCAAAAACACCTTTATTATGGTGTTGTTTGCTATAGTGATGCTGTTTTCGGCTTTGAAAATGATTCAAAACAAAGTGAGAGTTACTCAAGATGATAACCAAGAAATCAATCATTTTTGGATTGTACTACAGGGGGGTATTGTAGGATTGGTAGCAGGATTGGTAGGAGCAGGTGGCGGATTTTTGATAGTACCAGCTTTGATGATGTTTGCAAAATTGCCCATTCGAAAAGCAATGGGAACTTCCCTAATTATCGTTGCTATTCAATCATTGATTGGTTTTTTAGGTGATGTAAAGCACTTGACTATCGACTGGACGTTTTTACTAATGTTTTGTTTCTGCTCAATTATCGGTATTTTTGTCGGAATCAGATGGTCAAAGAAAATAGTAGATGCCAAATTGAAAAAAATATTTGGTTGGTTTATTTTAGCAATGGCAATTTTTATATTAAGGAAAGAAATTTTTTAACAATAACTAATAATAATTACAATTAATGAAAATAGAACAAATTTACACAGGATGTTTAGCTCAAGGAGCATATTATATCGAAAGTAATGGCGAAGTAGCTATTATCGATCCATTGCGTGAGGTACAATCATATATTGATAAAGCCAATCAAGCAGGAGCAAAAATCAAATACATCTTCGAAACGCATTTTCATGCAGATTTTGTAAGCGGACATGTTACACTGGCTGAAAAAACAGGAGCTAAAATCGTTTATGGACCAACAGCCAATCCAAAATTTGACGCACATATTGCAACAGATGGCGAAGTTTTTAAATTGGGGGATATTGAAATTGTAGCTTTGCATACTCCAGGGCATACAATGGAGAGTACTACTTATTTGTTGAAAGATACTACAGGAAAAAATCATGCGATTTTCAGTGGAGATACTTTGTTTTTGGGTGATGTAGGAAGACCCGATTTGGCTCAAAAAGCTGCAAATATGACGCAAGAGCAATTGGCAGCTACTTTATTCCACAGTTTGAGAGATAAAATCATGCCGTTGGAAGATGAGGTAATCGTATATCCAGCTCACGGTGCAGGTTCGGCTTGTGGAAAAAATTTGAGCAAAGAAACTGTAGGAACTTTGGGAGAACAAAAGAAAACAAATTATGCGTTGCGTGCTGATATGACTGAAGTAGAATTTGTAAAAGAAGTAACAGACGGATTGTTGCCTCCACCGGCGTATTTTCCAGAAAATGTGCGTTTAAACAAAGAAGGTTATCCTTCTATTGATAGTGTGCTAAATAAAAATCAAGCGTTTAGTTCAGAAGAGTTTAAAAGAGCAGCAGACGATGCCTTGATATTGGATGTACGTGATGCAGATAGCTTTGCAAAAGAGCATATTCCGGGGTCTATTTTCATCGGAATTGACGGTGGATTTGCTCCGTGGGTGGGTGCTTTGATTCCAGATATTCAACAAAATATCGTGTTAGTAACTCCAGAAGGAAGAGAACAAGAAACCATAACGCGTTTGGCTCGTGTAGGATATGACAATACTTTGGGATATCTAAAAGGTGGAATTGAACAATGGAAAAAAGACGGAATGCAGACAGATTCTATTCAGAGGATTACAGCTGCACAGTTGGAAGAAATCTACAACGAAGGAAAACAACCAATCATCGATGTAAGAAAACCAGGTGAATACAACTCAGCCCATGTTACTAAAGTACCAAATATCCCTTTGGATTATATCAATGAACACATTGCAGATTTTCCTGAAAAAGAGACCACTTATTTGCACTGTGCTGGAGGATATCGCTCAATGATTGCCGCTTCGATTTTGAAAGCAAGAGGGTATCACAATATGATCGATGTAATCGGAGGTTTTGGACAAATCAAAACTACACAATTGCCTATCGAAACTCAAGCATGTGTTTCTTCTTGTTCAACTAAATAGTAGCAAGTAGTTTGCTCACAATAAATACGAATTGCTAAAGAAATCAGTAATATGATGTCTTTGGCGATTTTTTTATTTTGAAAAATATCCTTAGTTTTACCAAGTAAAAATAATATCATGAAAAAAACATTATTCTTTTTTGCATTTTTATTGCAAACATCACTTATCCTTGCACAGGAAAACATATTATTTATCGGAAATAGCATGACTTATTACAACGGTATGCCACAGTTGTTTCGTCAATTGGCGGAGAGTAAAGGCAAAGATGTATATGTCGATTCTTTTACGATTGGTGGAGCTGGTTTGGCGTATCTTTCAGCACAGACAGCCTTGCATAACAAAATCAATTCGTTGGATTGGGATATCGTAATCATACAACCTGGTACAGCCGAATCTGGAGGTCAAGTACCTGTAAATCAGACCATTCAACACGCACAGACGATTGTCAATTTGGTAAAAGCTCAAAACGAATGTGCAAGAATTTTTATTTACGAGGTTTCCAATGGAATACCTGCTCCCAATAATCAACCAAATTTCAATTTGTATTTTCAAACGCAAACGGCTATAAAAAATACCATTACCACTATTGCCACTGCGTTGAATGTACCGTATATTCCAGCAGGCGAAGCTTTTAGAGCCCATTATACCGACAATCAAAATCTTTTGTTGCACCCGATGTACAACGATGTACATCCCAATTACTACGGTTCGTATTTGGTAGCTGCGTCTGTTTATACTACTTTGTTTGCAGCGCCTGTATATCCATCTACTTTTGTAGGCACAGACGAAACTTTAGCTCATTATTTACAAACTTTAGCAGATGATACCGTATTCAATTCCTTAAGTGAATGGCGTATAGGATCGCAAACCTATGTTGATTTTCAGGTAACTGTAACCAATGCTACCGTAACTTTAGAAAACAATTCTATTGGATACGATGCTTTTAGTTGGCATATCGATGGAGTAGAAACAACATTGGACAATGATACCCATACCTTTGATTCGGTAGGGGAAAAGGAAATAAAATTACAGCTGTCAAAAGACGGTTGTACCTATTCACTAACCAAAAAAGTACAAATAGTTTCATTAAGTACACAATCGGTAGAAATTGAGGGTTTTGCTATATATCCCAATCCTGCAAAAGATTTTATAATAGTAGAAAAATGGGAGGAAATCCATGTAGTACAAATTTTTGATATTGCAGGAAAACAAATGTTTAACAAAGTAGTTGAATCTCCATTGATAGATATTTCGCTTTTGGAAAAAGGAACCTATCTGTTGAAATTTACTACACACAACGGAGGTAGTTTTTTTAGAAAATTAATAGTGGAATAGGGGTGAGGGATATTGGATGTTTATCCAATAATTGAAATTGGAAAAACATGATTATTCTTTATTAAAAGAAATTCTAACAAATCAAATGTAAAAAGAGGTTGTTCTACTCGTAAGAACAACCTCTTTTTTTATTTTATCTGATATTTACATCAGACTTTGAATGAGTCAGATATTCATTGATGAGTTGAGCATATTTATGTTTTTTAACATCTGCACGTAAACTATTGTAGATGGTGTCTAAATATTTGTCACTCAATGGTAATACGTCTGTTAATGTAATATATGCAGAAGCAATACTTTCTGGATTTTTTAGAGAGTACTGAACAGCATTGAGCATTATTCTTTGATCATTATTGATGATAGCTTTGTGCAATTCATCAGATTTTTGAGTATTTTTATTTTTAGCGGCATTCAATTGCTCTTTGATTAATTCATTTTTACGGTCTATCCATTGTTTTTTAGAGATGTAATATTTTTTCAAATCTTCATGAGTTTTCGACCCAGATACAGTTGCGTCATACGAAAAATGCTCCAAAGTAGTGTTGATAGTGATTTTTCCTGGTTCTGCAAAAAATAAGATATGATTGTCTTCTGAAATGGTTTGTCCTCTGTCTAAGGTCAAATACAACACTTCAGCTTCATCTAAATCAAATGAAGTTTCAAATGTTGAGGTTTTGGAAACCACAGCACTATCTACTGTTTGCAATTGGTTGTTTGCCAACTTCTGTATGTACAGGGTTCCTTGTTTCAATCCTTCGATTTCGCCTTTTACTACTGTATTTCCTTTAGGAGATTGTGAGCAAGATAAAACAGTAGCCGACAATAGTGAAAAGATAGCTCTTTTTTTCATTTTATTTTATTTAAATAGATCCATTCCTGGAATATTCGGCATATTGTTTTTTGCAACAGCAGCGATTTCTGTTTCGTGGATTTGTTCTGCCTTTGTCAAGGCTTTGTTTAATACCATTACTAAATAATCTTCTAATTGCTCAGCATCTTCCAACAATTCTGGTGAAATTGTTAATGATTTGATTTGACGATTGGCTGTAACCGTTACTTTTAGTAATCCATCAGACGAAGATTCGTCCACCCATACGGTGTCTAAACGTTTTTTTGTTTCTTCTACTTTACTTTGGGCTTCTTGCAATTTGCCCATCATTCCCATTAAATCAAACATAGTTTTTTTATTTTAAAATTGAAAATTCTTAAATCTTAATACTTTATTGCCTGTCCCGAGTCTTTCGGGATACTTAATATTCTGTACCTTGCTCTACAACCAAGGCAATGCTCTTCCTTTTTTTGAAAAAATCCAAGCAACATAAATGATGTCTTTTCCGTCGATGCGAAAAACTTTAAATTGGGGTGCTATGAAACTCGTAATCAAAGCACTTACAATTGGTAGCCAAATTCCTTCAGCTAATTGCAATTCGCTCAATATTGTACGAATGACAATAAAAATTACGAAAAAGCAAAGAAATGATACGATATAGGATTTCGTTTTTTTGTTCATAACTTATTGATTTTGATATTTTTGTTTTTTACTTCCTGCATACATTTCATATTTTACCAAACGAGATTCCAACTTTCCGTTAAAGAGTTTGATTTTTCTCGAGGGTTTCAATCCTACATATTTCAAGGCTTCGATATTTCCAGTGATAAACCACGCTTGAGTATCTGGATAACCTTGTTTTAGCGTATCGCCAATTTCTTTGTAAAATCTTTCCAATTCGATATTCAATCGTTCTCCATACGGCGGATTGAATACGATGTGCAACGGACGATTTTCTTCTTTTTTGGTTTCAAAGAAATTCTCGTGTTTTACCTCGATGTATTCACTCAAATTGGCATTTTCGATATTGTCAATGGCTTTTTTTACAGCCGATGGTGCTTTGTCAAAACCTGTCAATGTGTATGGGAAATCTTTGATTTTTTTTAATAAACTTTCCTCGATGGTTTCAAACAAATCGGCATCCCAATCGTTCCATTTTTCAAAAGCAAATTCCTTTCTGTTGATATTGGGTGGAATATTACAAGCAATCATAGCCGCTTCGACCAAAAATGTTCCAGAACCACACATTGGGTCTAAGAAATCACTGTTACCACTCCATCCGCTCAATAGCAAAATTCCTGCAGCCAATACCTCGTTGATGGGTGCGATATTGGTTGCAGTACGGTAGCCTCGGTGGTGCAAAGATTCGCCCGAACTGTCCAAAGATACGGTACATTGGTCTTTTTGAATATGTACATGAATACGCAAATCGGGATATTCTTTGTCGATGTCAGGTCTGTCGTCAAAATTTTCTTTAAATTGATCGACAATCGCATCTTTAGATTTCAAGGCAACAAATTGTGTATGTGTAAACTGCTCTGAATTTACCGTGACATCAATCACAAACGATTGGTGTAGTTTCAAATATTTCGACCAATCGATGCTTTTGATACCGTTATACAAACTTTTTTCGTTATAGACCTTGAATTGTTTGATAGGTTTCAAAATTTTCAAAGCTGTACGTAAGGCAAGATTGGCTTTGTACATAAAACCTTTGTCTCCTTGAAAACTCACCATACGCGTACCTTTTTCAATCTTTTGGGCTCCCAATTGTAGGAGTTCTTCCGCCAATATATCTTCAAAACCAAAAAAGGTTTTGGCTACCATTTGAAAGTTTTTCATTTGTTATTTTTTTTTAGCCACGTATTACACTAATTTTCACAAATTTTTTATTTCACCCCCAAGACTTTGCCTAACAGTACGGAGTACAATTACATACATTGTTTATTATAAGCCAAGAACTGAGGATTTCTCTCGAATGTTGAGAATCAAATTACACTAATTAATTATGAATAATAATTCATCGAAATTCATGTAATTCGTGCCATCTCAAACACCGTAGGTGTAAAAATATCCCACAATATTATGTCTTTAATTTCTGTAAACTGCAAAAATAATGTAATTTTGTTGGGTAAATAAATTTATAGACTACAAAATGGAAAAAAATATAGAAGTGTATAGAGAGTTTCTCAGTGAAATAGATCCTTTGTTGCAATATGTCAATCTTTCGGAAGAGTCAAAGGTTTTGAATATGAATCGATTGACTAATTATTTGGAATTATTGAAAGAAGACATTGGTTGTGAAGTAGTACTTTACGACAATGGAGAAGACGATAGATTCAATGAGAAAGTATTCAATGAAAAATACGATACCATTTTTAATATTTCGATTATTTCACGATTTGAATCGAAAGGGCAATTTGTAGAATTGATTCAAAAGTTTAAAAATTCGATTACCGAATTTGGATTGATTGTATTAGAAATGGACAATCCAGATTGCGAAGATTATATAAAGGGTATTGAAAGCGAATTTGAAAATGAAGGAGTGAAAGCCTTGACAAATGTGAAGAGAAAGGGAGATTTGATGGAATATTCATTAAAAGTTGAAAGTGAAGGAGCTATTTTAATTGATAAAAAAGATGAATATCCTGTAATATCTCTAAACGATATTGAACAAATTTTAGAAGAAAACGAAATGTATTTATTAGATGTTTTCTCGGATTACAAACTGCACAAATTCAACAAAGAAACTTCCGAACGAATGATTTTGATTTTTAAATAAAATAAAGTGTGTTGATGAAAATCAGCACTTTTATTTGTTATTTTTCTTTAAATTGTACATACAATCCACCACCATAAAAGACAAAATCTGGATATTCTGAAAGATCATAGTCTTCAACATAATTCTGAAAATTTTCTTTTTTAGATTTATGTAATTTTTCAATGCTATATGAAAAAACTTTTTTGTTGAATGGTGTTAGTAAGCTATTTAGTTGATTATCAATAGTTGTTGTTTTTAGAAAGTCAGTCAATTGGTGTTGTCTTATTTCTTTTTCTCCAAAATATGGCTGATATTTTTCATAAATTTCCCATGACAAATCTGGATAATACATAGGTGTTTTAAAATAAATTGCACTCATTTCATTTAAATCAAAATCTTCCAAAATCATTGGTATGGCTTCGTTTATTTTCTTTATAACATAAGTGAAATTCAAAGGTTTTTCGTGATGTATCCCAATCCAAATATTGTTTGTTGTGCCGTATGATTTATTCACATTTAGTTGCAAACCCATAGTGTCTTGTGCTAAAATCCAAAAATAATCAGTTTGCTTTTTTTGATAATAATTTTTTGTTGTGTCTATTTCTATCTCATGTTTTACCAATAGAGTATCGTTGGATGATTCTGAACTTTCATTTGTCTTTGATTTTCTTTCACATTTGATAAAAAATAAACTCGCTAAAAAGGTAATTAGGATAGTTTTCATAAGTCAACTAATTTTTTCCCAACAACTCTCTCGCTTGTTGCAGTGCCGCATCGGTAATCGATGTTCCAGAAAGCATTTGTGCGATTTCTTTTACTCGATTTTTTGTATCCAAAGCTATTAATTCTGATATGGTTTTGTCGTTTTGGTCGTGTTTGTAAACCTTGTAATGTTGTGTTCCTTTAGCTGCCACTTGTGGTAAATGTGTAATGGCAAATACCTGCATATACCCCGCCATTTCTTTCATAATATTTCCCATTTTGTCGGCTACTTCGCCTGAAACTCCTGTGTCTATCTCATCAAAAATAATGGTTGGCAACTGACTTTTACTCGCCAAAATAGATTTTACTACTAACATAATTCTCGACAATTCTCCGCCTGAGGCTGTTTTTTTTAACAAACCAAAATCCATTCCTTTGTTGGCAGAAAATAACAGTTGCAATTGGTCTTTTCCTGTGGAAAAATATTGATCTGTTGAGGTGAGTTCAAATTGAAATTTGGCATTGGGCATTCCCAACGGTTGTAATTTTTCTTGAATCGATTGTTCCAAAGTTTGCAATACTTCACAGCGTTTTTCGTGCAATTTTTTTGCTATTGTATCTACTTTTGTTTTTTGTGCTGTACACTCTTTTTGTTTTGCTTCGATTTCGTGGTCGATGAAATGTCCTTTTTGAACTTTTTCCGACAAATCTTCTTGTATTTCCAACAATTCGGCGATGGTTTGTACCTTGTGTTTACGGTACAATTGCTCGATAGTTTGTAATCTAGTTTGGATAAACTCCAATCGTTGTGGATCGGCAACCAATCCGTCTGTTTTTTGATGGATTTCTTGTGAAATATCCTGCAATTCGATTTCAGCAGAAGCTACTCGCTGCGACAAATCTGAGAAATTGTCCAATTTATTCAATTGATTTTTTATTTCTCTCAATTGTTCTAAAATTCCATAATTTTCTTCCGAAAACAATTGTAAAACTGTCGAAAAACCCTCTTGAATACGTTCTACATTTGATAATAGATTTTCCTCTTCTTTCAATTCTTCTTCTTCGTCTTTTTGCAAATTGAGCTGTGACAATTCCTCTAAAAGAAAACTGTTGTAATCCAATTCTTTGGTCAATTGGTCTTGTGTTTCTTTTAGATGTTCGAGTTCTTTCAACAAATTTTTATATGATTTTCCCTCGATTTTATAATTTTCTATCAACGAATCAGTTTTAGCAAATGCATCAACCAATTGTAATTGGTAATTTTCGTCAAATAATTCCTGTGTTTGATGTTGGGAATGAATATCGATGAGAAAATTTCCTAATTCTTGCAAAGTAGCCAATGCTACAGGGGTATCATTGACAAACGCACGCGATTTTCCAGAAGGTAAAATTTCTCTACGAATCACGGTTTCTGTTTCGTAATCCAAATCATTCTCATTAAAAAATGCTTGTAAAGGATAATTTTCAATCGAAAAAACAGCCTCAATTACACATTTTTCTTTTTTGTCACGCAAGGCATTTAAATCGGCTCTTTTTCCTAAAACCAATCCCAATGCATCCAATATAATAGATTTTCCTGCACCTGTTTCTCCTGTAATAATTGAAAAATCGGAAAAAAAATCAACCGTAGTATGGCTGATTAATGCGAAATTTTTGATGTTTAATTTTGTTAACATAAAATTTATTTCATTGATAATATAACGGTAGGGGCAAATTGCGATTTGTCACTACAAACGGTACCATTTCATACTGTTACCAGGGTTGATTTTATTTAATAATTCTACCAATTCTTTTTTATCAAATTCTGGTCCTCCTGAATATATATTGATGATTTCATCTGCTTTTGCATTGAAAAACAATTGGTTAGTAAGGTTGTTTGGTCTGGTGTTGTGATTGTTGTTTAGCAATTTGAATGCGTTATTCATATTCTTTTTCGCTCTTTCTGGTTCGCTTGCCAACAAATCGATTCCGTTGATATGATATTGATATAAGGCTTGACGATAACTCGAAAATTGCGTTGATAATATATCAGTTATTAAATAATATCTGTTGTTGGTTGATGAACCTTGTTGCCAACCTGATCCTCCGTTTGCCTGTGCAAATTGCATGATTGCTCGTGCTTTGTTCAGATTTTCTGTTCCACCATTAGCAGCAAATGTATCTCCATCCAGACCTATAAAAAGATTGGCATAAAAAGATAGGAGGGCAGCCAATTCAGAGGTATAGGCATTTTCGGAATACACAATAGGTTCAAATTCTATATAACGAAATACTACACCTTCTTCGCTATACGAAAACACTGGAGAGTTGTAATTGCTATTGTAGATAGGGCGTGATGAACCAACCGTCAATGTGGTTGTAAAGCTATTGTTTTCGTAGCCTACAATGTTGAAAATCAATTGACAGTCGATTTTTTCATTTGTAGCGAACTCGTACGAAGTAAACTTTGTATTGTTCATAAAATCACGCACAGAAGATTCCAATGCCTTGAAAATTTGAGTATTGGACTGAGCTAATTTGTCGTGATTGATTACTACATTGCAATTCAATTCTTGAGCATAAGATACTCCTGAAAAGATGAGAACAATTACACTAAAAATCCATTTATTTTTCATAATAATTGATGATTTGGTTGATAATATCTTTGGCAACTTCTTTTTTTGATTTTAATTCCTGAGGAAAAATATTCATTTTCCTATCGATAAAAGTTACCTTATTAGTAGGATGTCCAAAACCTGCTCCTTTGTCGTTGAGCGAATTGAGGACAATCAGATCTAGATTTTTTCTTTGAATTTTTCCTTTGGCATTTTCGATTTCATTTTCGGTTTCCAAGGCAAATCCCACCACAAATTGATGTGTTTTTTTATTGCCTAAGGTAGCCAAAACATCGGGATTTTTTTCTAATTCTATGATAAATGAATCTTTGTTTTTCTTAATTTTTTGGGTTGCAATATTTTTTGGTCGATAATCAGCTACAGCTGCAGCTGCAATAAATACATCAGTAGTTGGGAAATTTTGTTCACATATTTCCAACATTTGCTGAGCCGATTGAATTTTGATTAATTGCACATTTGGATGATTGATTTTTAGGTAAGAGGGGCCAGAAACCAAGATAACTTTTGCACCTTGATTGGCAGCTTCTAATGCCAAATCATAGCCCATTTTTCCTGTAGAATGATTACCTACAAAACGCACAGGGTCTATAGCTTCGTAGGTTGGACCAGCGGTAATGAGGAAATGTTTATCAGTAAGTGTCTGTTTTTGAGTAAAAAAATCTACCACCGATTGAAAAATCGTTTCAGGTTCTGCCATTCGACCTTTACCAATCAATCCAGAGGCTAATTCGCCTTCTTCGGCTTCGATTTCGATATTTCCAAAAGATTTTAGCAAGTTGATATTTTGCTCAGTAGTTGGATGTTGGTACATATCCAAATCCATTGCAGGAGCAAAAAACACTGGACATTTGGCAGAAAAGTAAACGGCTTGAAGAAATTCGTCGCACAAGCCATTAGCCATTTTGCCCAAATTGTTGAGAGTGAGTGGAGCAAAAATGATAGCATCAGCCCAAAGAGCGAGTTCAACATGATTGTTCCAATCGTTGTTTTCTGAAGTAAAATCAGTGATGACATCGTTTTTGGAAAGTGTAGCCAACACGAGAGGAGAAACAAAAGAAGCAGCTGCAGAAGTCATTATTACTTTGACTTCTGCACCTGCTTTTATAAATTGTCTAATCAAGATTGGGGTTTTATAGGCGGCGATACCACCAGTTATACCCAGTACTATTTTTTTACCGCTTAAAACCATCTCAAATCAGTTTATTGTTTTTTGTTTTCTCTGTAAGCAATTTCGCCGTTTAACCATTCTTCAACAGCCAATGCTTGAGGTTTTGGCAATTTTTCGTAGTATTTAGACACTTCGATTTGCTCTTTATTTTCAAAAATTTCCTCCAAGCTATCGCTGTAAGTAGCAAATTCGTCCAATTTGTCCACCAATTCTTTTTTAATTTCGGTGTTGATTTGGCTTGCTCTTTTTGCGATAATTGTGATTGCTTCGTAGATATTTCCTGTAGCTTCTTCTACAGCATCTCTGTTGTAAGTTACCGTGTTTACTGGTGCTTTACTCTTTTTTAAATTCATTTTCGTTGACTATTTAGAAAATTGTTTCAATTCGTTTTGTACTCTTTTAATCATATCGTCAGCTTGCGACTTGTATTTTGTAGATTCGTTGAATGAAATGAGTGATTCATACAAAGAAATTGCGTTTTTCAATCGCTCTTCTTTTTTATGTTGTACACTATTCATTGCCAAACGGTAACCAGAATCAAATTTGTAAAACAAGGCATCTTCTTTATATTTTGATCCTGGATAATCTAAAAGAAAATTGTCCAAAGCGACAATAGCGGCATTGTAATCGCGTGTGTATTCACCAATTTGGTTGTACAACTTTGCTGCTTCGTAGGCTTTTTTCTCTATTTTTCCTTTGAGTTCGCTAATTGCTTGTGTTGCTTTTTCAGCATTTTCACCTTCGGGAAATTGAGCTAAATAATTTTCAAATTTTGCAATAGCTCCGATTGTATTGGATTGGTCTTGCGAATAATCGTCTGATAAGTGATAATCAGACATTGCCTCTAAATACATGGTTTCTTCTCTAAATGGACTCAAAGGAAAATTGTTGTTGTATCCTTTAAGAAAAGCACTTGACAGCTCATATCTTTCTACTAAATACAAAGATTTACCGTATTTGTAATAAGTAGAAGCCAATTTTTGATCCCATTTTTCTTTGCTAAACACTTGAGCATAGAGATTAATGGCTTTTTTATATTTTTTTTGTTCAAACAGTTGATCCGCTACTTCGTTTTTATACATAGAGTCATCAACTTTCAAAGCGTTTTGATAGGTATTACAACCAACCAAATACGCTGAAAACAATACTATTGCATACCATTTTTTCATATACTTCTCGTGATTTTTACGATATTTCTTTTTTTTCGTAAATGCAAAAATACTAATTTATTGGAAATGAAATGTGTTTTTTGGTGATTATTTTTTGTTTTTATATCAATGAAAATTATTTCTTTTCAACAGTTGTTTGTTTTTATTTTTTAATGATATATTCAATTTTGTCTTTATTTTCAACAGAATGATTCTTATTTTTATAGTTTTTCAAAAATTGAATACTATTGTTTTTGTCTAAAATTAGGTATATTTTTTGTTTTATTAGATGGACGTGAAAAAGCAATTGTTTATTCTATTTCCTCTCCATTTTCGTCCAAATTTTCTGGATAAATGATTTTACCTGAGCCTGTTTCTATGGCATATTTAGAAAATCAAATTTCTATCCTATCGAATAGTTCCGCAGCTTCGGCATACATTTTTGTATCGTTATAACTCACCTCATAAGCTGGAATTCATAGCCGTTGCCATCTTGGGTAAAGAGCTTTATTTTGTCTTCATAATTCATCGTATTCCAAATGGAAGGATGTTGGTTGCCACTCTCTATTTTCATCGTATTTTCCACCTCCTGCGACTGTTAATCGTAGGCATTTTTTCTCAGTCCCAGGTCGAGCTTGTATGCAATAATCACCAAAATACAAGATAGAATTTTCATAAGCATATTCGCTGGCGTATTTTTTTACCAAAGGAATTTCAAAAACCGCTTGGTATTTATTTAAAGTTATATTTCTTCCTTATAATGCACCATTTTTGAATATTCCCACATTAAATATTCCCATTGCTGACGATAGAACTCATAGGCCTTGGGAAAACCTTTAGGTGTTACCTCGTACCATCCTCCATAACCTAATCTATGAAATTGTATCATAAATTCGCTTTCATTGACTGCAACGACTGCAAAATCTTGATTTTGTTAGAAACAAACTGCCCAAAGTTTTTCGTTTAAGGACTTGTGAATGCGTACAAAAATATGGTTTCGCCAGTATTCCAATTGCAATTTATCATCGTCTATGATATTTGTCATTAGAGGGAAATATTCCGAATCCGAAAATCTTTTGAGGTTTTCTAAAGAAATTTCTTTATTTGGAAACAAAAAAGGAATTTGTTCCCATTCTTTTAGCTCTTCTGTCAAATCTACTGAATATCAATAATTTATTAATGTAAACTAAGAAGTATACACTTCTTTTTCAGGTTTTACTAGTGATTGATTATTTCTCAATGCCTCAAAAATAGTTTCGTCATTGAGTCAAGATTTTCAACTCCATATTTCTTCATTATTTTCAGTAAGTTGTTCAGCGGTAAATGTATGTTCAGGTTTTAAAAGTTCACGAAGCACCAAACCTGTAGCATAACCATGGTCGTCGTCATCGTAAAGAGCGTATTGGATATTGACATTTCTATTTTTTCTAAAACGCTTGTAATCAATCATAATTTCGTTTTTATTGAGTTGAATAATAAAATTTTCATGAAAGGTAAATAATTAAATTGAAAAAAATCCCATTACTTTTGTAAAAAAATCGACTAAAATTCCCATGGATTCATTTACACAAATAGTTTTAGGAGCATCTGTCGCCTATTTGACTTTGCCTAAGCAAATGGGCAAACACCGCTTGTGGATTGGTGCATTGTTTGGTACGATTCCCGATTTAGACGTTTGGATTGCTCGTGTTTTTTACTCAGACCCATTGACAGAAGTTATGATTCACAGAGGGTTTAGTCATTCCATAGTGTTTTTTGTACTTTTGAGTGTTTTTTCTGCTTATTTTTTACGGAAAATTGTAATCTTTCATCACATATCGTTCAAAACACTATTCTATTCATTGTTTGTGATATTGTTTACCCATTCATTGTTGGATATATTTACTACTTGGGGAACACAATTATTTTGGCCGTTTGCAGACAAATTGAGTTTGCATTCTATTTTTGTAATAGATCCGTTATACAGTTTACCTTTGACCTTTGGATTGTGGATGTCTATAAAAAAAACAAATCAGACTTATAATAGGATAGGATTAATTAGTAGTACGGCTTATTTGATTTCTACTTTATTGATACAGAAGTATATTGAAATAAAAGTAAATGATAAGTTTACAAATCAAAAAGTTGTTTCTATGGTTGCAAAACCTACAGCTATGAATACTATTTTGTGGAATGTGATAGTAGAAACAGATGAAAAGTTTTATTTAACGCAAGTGCATATTTTTGATAAATCCATCGAACCGTTTTTGTCGTTTGATAAAAATCATGAATATTTAAAAGAAGTTTCTTTGCCATTGAAAAAACAATTGAAAAATATCACACAAGGACAATATACAGTGGAAAAATCATCGCAAGGATTGGTTGTAAATGATATGAGATTTGGTTTGTTGAAAAATGAAGAATCAGATCATCAATTTGCTTTTTCGTATTTGTTGAATGAAGAAAACGGAATTTGGAATGTAAAAGAGCAACCAAAGAAAAACAGAGATGGAAAGGAATTGTTGAAGAAAATTTCGATTAGGATAATGAATCCATTAAAATAAATCAATCCGTTATTTTAGTGCTAACGGATTGATTTTTATTGGATTATTTTTTTACTTTTTTACCTAATGGAATATTGTAGTTCACACCCAACCCAAGAGAACCTACGTTGTAATCTTGAGAAAGAATTTCGCCACTATTTCCTGTAAATACTTTTTGGTATTGTAGAGCCACGTTCCAATTTCTGTTGTGATAGCCAATTTCTGGTTTTATGTAGGCTCCACCTGTTGGTCTTTCTACTGAAAAATTGTCTGCAACATATTTATTTCCAGTAATAAAGCTATATCCTAAATCAGCACCAAAGTAAATACCTTTCTTTGCAGGATAATAACGTACCAATGCAGCAACTGGAACAATACCAAAATCGTTGTTTTCAATCTTTACATTATTTACCGTGTTTTCTTTACCAAAATAATACGTATGTCCTGTAGCAACTCCCAATCCAAAATGTGGTGTTACTAAATATTGATAAGTAATATCTGCTCCCACTGACATACCGGCATTGGTAGACGGTACTGAATAACCAGCGTTTACACCTAATTTCAACATGTTTTTCATTGACAAAGGTTTACTGTTTTGTGAAAATCCAATTGCCGAGCTTACTAAAGCTATTCCTAAAATTGATTTTTTGATTCTATTCATAATTATATAATGTGAATGTTTAATAATATGCAATATACGAAAAAAAAGTCTATTTTTAAATAATAAATTGTGAATATCTATAAAATATCGTTAATCTTTTTCATTATTACTTTTTTTATAGTATTATTTTTTACCTTTACTTGAAATCTATTTTGTATTTGTTTATGAAAAACTACTATTTTTCTACATATTCTTTATTGTTATTTATTGCAATTGTCAGCATATTTACGTCTTGTAAAAAATCTGCTTGCGAGGAAAAAACTTTTCATTTCGGTGGAAAAATTTCTAATGCAAAAACCAAATATTTGCTATTTGGAAAGGATGATAGTGTGCTGGATACTTTGTTTTTAAACGAAAATAATCAGTTTCACAAATGTTTTTCAGATTATCAAGAGGGAATGTATGTGATGAAATACGAAAACTTTATCAAATACATTTATTTTGAAAACAACGATAGCATCTATTTAAATGCAAATGCTCAAGATTTTCATAATCTAACTTCATTTCACGGTAGAGGCAACGAAAAAAACAATTTTTTGTTTGAATTATTTGCGATAACCTTCGAAAATAACAATTCGTATCAAGATATTTTTCAAGAAAATTATAACAATTTTATGAAATCGGTCGATTCTGTAAAATTGGAAAAAGAAAAATTATACCAGAAACGTAAAGGTGAAATTTCATGGAATAATGAATTTGATCAATATGCAAAAGCCTTGATAGATTATGTATATTTCACTCGTTTGGAAGCCTATTCTTTTATTCGTAAAAGGTACAAACATTTGGAAAACGACCCTTTGCCTAAAAACTATTTCGACTTTAGGAAAAAAGTAAATTTCAACGAAGAGAAATTTTCAAATTATCTGCCGTTTACCCATTATTTAACCATGTTGATGACTTCGATTTCCTACGAAAAAAATGTAACCGAGCCATTGGAAAAAGGATTGTTGCGTTTGCAAATTGTGGATTCGATGATTGACAATCAAAAGGTAAAAGAACGCATTTTGAGTGATTTGGCTTTTATGTATATGTTGGAAGATCAGAATGTGGAAAGAAATAATGAATTTATGAAACACTATCTTTCAATCGCAAAAGATCAGTTGAAAATCGATGAAATTGAAAATCTCAACAAATGTATTGCGTCGTTTGAAAATCATGAAAAACTAAAAGATTTTGAGTTTCGCTCGGTTGAAGGTAAATCGTTTTACCTGTTGCCAACTATCCAAAAACCTACACTCATTTTCTTCTGGAGTAGCTATATGTTGGGACATTTGAATACAAGTACCGAACGAATCAAAGAGTTGAAAAAAAGGCACCTAAACCTTGATGTAGTTGCTATCAATGTGGACAACGACCCTAATGTATTGCAAAAATACAAAGGGATTTTCCAAAAAGATTTTCGTTACATTCAGGCAAAACATTTTAACGAATTGAAAAAAGATTGGGTGATATTAAAACTCAATCGTGCCATTTATATCGACAAAGATGGTACAGTAAAAAAAGGTTTTGTAAATATGCAAAAAGAAACTATTCAACTCGATTAATATGAAAACAATCAATCTTGTTGGCTATGGAAATGTTGGACAACATATTGCAAATATGTTTTCACATCTCACGGATTTTCAATTACAAGCGGTTTATACTCGAACACCGATTGAACAGGAAAATTTGCCTTTTGAAAATGTTCTTTCATTAGATGAAATGCCTTTTGCAGATCTTACGATTATCTCTGTAAAAGACGATGCAATTGCTGAGATTTCAACACAATTGCCCTACAAAGATTCGTTGGTTGTGCATACTTCGGGTTCTCAACCTATGGAAATTTTATCTTCAAAAAATAGGAAAGGGGTTTGGTATCCTTTGCAGACATTTTCAAAGGAAAAAACAATAAATTACGCAGAAATTTCTTTTTTTTTAGAAGTTGAATATGAAAGAGATAGACAGATTATCGAACATTTTACAAAATCGATTAGTTCGTCGTATTGTTTTCTCAATTCTCAACAAAGAAAGCAACTGCATATAACCGCTGTTTTTGCTTGTAATTTTGTCAATCATTTGTGGACGATTAGCGAAGATATTGCTTCTAAAAACCAAATTCCTTTTCAGTTTTTACATCCTCTAATCAAGGAAACGGTAGATAAAATACAATATCTTTCACCCAAACAAGCACAGACTGGTCCTGCGGTGAGAAAAGATTTGACAGTGATAGAAAAACATTTACAAACGATTGAAAACGAATCGTATAAAGAAATATATAAACTATTGACAAATTCTATTATTCAAACACATGAGTTATAAACATACACTAAATAATATTTCCACTTTTATATTTGATGTCGATGGCGTATTGACCGACGGCAGTATTTTGGTTACAGAAGAAGGACAGTTGTTGCGCTCGATGAATATCAAAGACGGTTTTGCAATAAAAACGGCGATCGATAAAGGATATACCGTTGTGATTATTTCGGGTGGAACCAACGAGGGTGTGCGTGTACGCTTAAATAAATTGGGGGTGCAAGAAGTACATCTTGGCGTTAAAGACAAAATCAAGGTTTTGAACGAAATAGCTGAAAAATACAAGATTTCTTTTGACGAAATGCTGTATATGGGCGACGATATTCCAGATATCGAGCCAATGAACGAGTGTGCGTTGCCTTCATGTCCGCAAGATGCCGTAGCCGAAGTAAAAGCGGTGGCTCAGTATATTTCGCACAAAGAAGGTGGAAAAGGTGCTGTTCGTGATGTGATAGAACAAGTGATGAAAGTGCAAGGAAAATGGTAATATCTTTATGAAGCTAAAAGAAATTAATCAAAAATATACAGTGAAATTGGCGTCTCAATCTCCACGAAGACAGCAGTTTTTGCGTGATTTGGGGGTGGATTTTCAATTGGTAAAAATAGATATAGAGGAAAACTATCCTTCTCATTTACAAAAAGAAGAAATCACCGATTTTTTATGTCAGTTGAAAGCCGAACATGCCGATTTTACTAATGAAAACGATGTGATTATTACTTGTGATACCATTGTTTGGCACGATGGCAAAGCCTTGGGAAAACCAAAAAATGCCGATGAGGCTTTTGAGATTATTTCATCTATGTCTGGCAAAACACACAGTGTGGTGAGTTCGGTTTGTATGAAATCTAAGGAAAAAATCGTAGTATTTCACGAAAGTACAGAAGTGTCGTTTAGCCAATTGACAGATGAAGATATTCGATACTATATTGAAACTTATCGTCCGTTTGACAAAGCAGGAGCATACGGTATCCAAGAATGGATAGGATTGATTGGAATCGAAAAAATTAATGGGAGTTATACCAATGTAGTAGGAATGCCGATGGAAAAATTATACAAACATTTGATAAATTGGGATAAATGAAAGAATTTTTTATAAAACATACAGAACAATTCATCATCACGGCGATAGTGATTGTAATTTATTACATCATCCGATTTTTGACAAAGAAAATTATTGACAAATTTGCTACTTCTTATCATCGTACAGACAAACGCAGTAAGATGATTTTTAAGTATATCAATGGAATGGTGATGTTTTTTGCCTCAACTGCGGTTTTGTTGGTATGGGGTATTGAGCCCTTGAAAGCATTTACTTTTTTGAGTTCGATTATTGCTTTTGTGGGAGTAGCCTTGTTTGCACAATGGTCTGTATTGAGTAATTTTACAGCAGGAATCATTATGTTTTTTTCGTTTCCCTATAAAATTGGAGACAGAATATTGATACATGACAAAGATTTTCCCTTTGAAGCAATTATCGATGACATCAAAACTTTTCACACGATATTAATCACAGATAATGGCGAGCGAATTTGCTATCCCAACAATTTGTTTTTGCAAAAATCTGTAGAAGTTAAAGAAGAGTAGGACAGCAGTCCTACTTTTTATTTTATATCAACCTCAAAATCTTTATTTTTGCAAAAAAACGTTTAAGTTATGTCAACAAAAAAAACACCTGAAAAAATACGTTGGAGAAATTCATATACATTGATTTTTATAGTCAATTTTGCATATATTATGTTTTTTTATTTATTAATGCAATTTTATAATTAATAAGGAAAGATGAGTATTATAGACTGGAGTATTTTGTTGATTACTTTACTTTTTACCATAATTTATGGTACAGTAAAGTCATTAAGAAATCAATCCATAAATGATTATGTTATGGGCGATAGACAAACCGATTGGTTTACCATTGGAATGTCTGTCATGGCTACTCAGGCGAGTGCGATTACATTTTTATCCACACCGGGTCAGGCGTATCACGATGGAATGGGGTTTATTCAGTTTTATTTTGGTTTGCCTCTGGCTGTGATTGTGATTTGTGTATTTTTTGTGCCAGTTTATCATAAATTGAAAGTATATACGGCTTATGAATACCTTGAAAAAAGATTTGATAAAAAAACTCGTACACTTGCATCACTTGGATTTCTCATTCAACGAAGCATAGGAACAGGAGTTACCATTTATGCACCTGCAATAATTTTGCACGCAACCTTGGGATGGAATTTTTCATTATTGGTGTTATGTATTGGTGTTGCTATCACTGTTTATACTTTTTTCGGAGGTACTAAAGCACTGAATATTACGCAAAAGCAACAAGCCTTTGTTATGTTTTTAGGGTTGGTTGTCATCTTTTTTTACATAGTATTCAATTTGTCTGATGAAACAGATTTCAACAATGCATTGGCATTGGCAAATGTAGAAGGAAAGCTGAACCTATTAGATTTTTCATTTAGTTTTACTGAAAGATATACGCTTTGGAATGGGATATTAGGAGGATTTTTTATGATGTTGGCATATTTTGGAACTGATCAATCACAGGTAGGTAGATATCTTTCTGGAAAATCCTTAGGACATATACAAAAAGGCTTAGTTATCAATGGATTGTTTAAAATACCTGTACAGTTTTTTATATTGTTGACAGGTGTTATGATTTTTATCTTTTTTCATTATGAAAAAGCTCCCTTACATTTCAATCCTGTAAATACACAAAAAGTATTGAATAGTCCTTTGCAAAATGAATATCAATATATGCAGATGCAATTGAGTTATTTGCAAGATGAAAAAAAAGAAATTGCAACTATTTATTCTGGACAGCTCAATCAGGGATTTAATAATCCGATGCTGGAAATGAAGTTGAAAATGCTACATAACGAAGAAAAACATATACGCGAAGAAGCTAAAAAAATAATTAAGACTGTTGACCATCAAGCAGAAACTAATGATAAAGATTTTGTGTTTATATACTATGTAATCAATTACTTACCAATAGGTTTGGTAGGTTTGTTATTAGCGATTGTTTTTAGTGCAGCGTTGTCGTCGGCATCGGCAGGGGTGTATGCTTTGGCATATACCTCTTCATTGGATTTGTACAAGTCGTATGTACCCAACAAGAGTAAAAAACACTATTTGAAAATGACCAGACTCTCTGTATTGATTTGGGGAGGTTTGTCTATTTTGGCAGCAAGTATAATCAATTATTTTGAAAATTTGATTCAGTTGGTAAACATCATTGGTTCTATTTTTTATGGATCTATTTTAGGAGTGTTTCTCATCGGATTTTTTGTTAAATATTGTCAAGCGTTTTCAGTGTTTTATGCTGGATTATTTGCACAAATAGCGGTGATCGTTTTGTTTTGTCTAAATGTTATCAGTTATTTATGGTTAGTAATTTTTGGAACACTATTAACGATGCTTATTGCATTAGTTTTAGAGTTTTTAAGGAGAAGGATTAAATAAAAGATTTTATGAGTTATTTTGTTGATGTTATCGTACCACTTTCTTTGCCCAATATATTTACCTATTCTGTTTTGCTAGAGGAATTTCAGCAATTGCAAATCGGTTGTAGGGTGATTGTACCTTTTGGGAAAAGCAAGTACTACACTGCCATTGTGGTCAATAAACATCAAAATCCTCCCGTTTTATATCAAGCTAAAAATGTTTACGAAATCATAGACAAAACGCCCAAAATTACCTTAAAACAATTGGAATTGTGGCAATTTGTAGCGGATTATTATTTGTCCAATTTGGGAGAAGTCTATTCTACGGCTGTTCCTTCGTTGTTTATTTTGGAAAATGAAACCATTGTGTATCTCAATATAGATAAAACGGTGGATATTAGCCAATTGACCGATGAAGAGTTTGTGATTTACGAAGCCTTGGAATTACAACCTATTTTGAAAATTCACGAAATACAAGCGATTTTAGGAAAAAACAGAGTGTATCCACTCATTGAAAAAATGTCTGAAAAAGGTATTGTGCGATTGTATGAAGAAACTGAGGAAAAATACAAACCTAAAACTGAAAAATATGTAGTGCTTCCTGCTCATTTTCAGTCGGATGATGCCTTGCGAAATTTGATTGATGAAGTAGCACGAACGGAAAAACAAAAAAAACTGTTGTTTACCTATTTTCAAATGGTTCCTGCTTTTCCCAAGGGAATTTTAGTGAAAGATTTGTTGGAAAAAGCAGAGGTCTCTCAGGCTGTTTTTAAAAATTTGGTCGAAAAAGGCATATTTGAAATTTCAGAGCAATCGGTCTATCGCGTGCAAATGGAAGATGCCTATGCCAATGAATATCAACTTTCAACTGAACAACAAACGGCTTTAAACGAAATTGAAACGCAATTTAGAGAAAAAGATACTGTTTTATTACACGGGATAACAGGTTCGGGTAAAACGGAAATTTATTTCCAATTGATTGAAAATGCGTTGAAAAACAATCAACAAATTTTGTTTTTAGTACCAGAAATTACACTGACCACTCAGTTGGTACAGCGACTCAATCAGCAATTTAGAAAAGAGGTGATGGTGTATCACTCAAAATATTCGCCCAATGAACGCTATGAGGTATGGATGCGTATGCTCGAAAAACCAATGGAAAGTAAAATCATCATCGGTACGCGTTCGTCTGTGTTTTTGCCGTTTACCGATTTGGGTTTGGTGATTGTTGATGAAGAACACGATACTTCGTACAAACAGCACGATCCAGCTCCTCGTTATCACGCCAGAGATATGGCGGTGGTGTTGGCAAAATCATTCAAAGCAAAATTGTTGATGGGATCAGCGACTCCGAGTATCGAATCGTATTACAATTGCCTGTTGGGAAAATACAGAAAAGTTATGCTAAACAAGCGATACAACGATGTGCCTTTGCCAAAAATGCACCTTATCGATATAAAGGAAGCCTACAAACAAAAAGCCATGGTGGGGCATTTTTCTACCGAATTAATCGATGCAATCAATCAAACGCTTTCGGAAGGAAAACAAGTGGTAATTTATCAAAATCGTCGTGGATTTTCCCCAGTTTTAGAATGTGGAACTTGTGGATATGTACCTCAATGTACGCAATGTGATGTGAGTTTAACTTATTATAAATCACAACATAAACTCAAATGTCATTACTGCGGTTTTAGTATGGCATACCCCAAAAATTGTATGGTGTGCAAAACGGTTGATATTTCTACCAAAGGTGTAGGAACCGAGCAAATAGAGGAAGAGATGCTGAAATTATTTCCACAGTATTCCATTGCTCGAATAGACCAAGATACGACCAAACGAAAATATGCTTTGGCAGAGATTATTGAAAAATACAAAAACGGAGCAATCGATATTATTGTAGGTACACAGATGATTACCAAAGGATTGGATTTTGACAATGTAGGATTGGTGGGCGTGTTGAATGTAGACAATTCATTGTATTTTCCAGATTTTCGAGCCCACGAACGAGCCTTTCAAACCATAGTGCAAGTAGCAGGTAGAGCAGGGCGTAAGCAACAAGGAAAAGTTTATTTACAAACCTACAATCCTTTTCACAATGTGGTGCAACAGATAGTCAATTATGATTACGAGCAAATGTTTAAAGAACAGATGTTTGACCGTCATAATTTTCATTATCCACCGTATTTTCGATTGATACATTTGCAATTTCGTCATGTCGATTTTCAACGAGTAAAAGAGGCTTCGCAATGGATGGTAGAACATTTAAAACAAAAATTGCAAATTCCGATTTTAGGACCGGAAGAACCTACTATCAACCGAATAAAGAATCTGTATTTGCGAAATGTAATGATAAAAGTACCAGCCAATGCTTCGCTTTTGGATACCAAAAAACACATACAGAGAAGTTTGCAGTCATTTGAGAATATTTCACAGTTTAAAAGCGTACGAGTGGTGATCAATGTAGATTTTTATTGATGTATATGCAATAACCCTCAATAAACAAAAAACTAAATTGATGTTTACATCATGACACGAAAACTGGTGACTATGTGTCCTAAGTTTAGATGTGTTTAAAAATAAATTAAAACAAAATGGATTTTCCTTCAAAATTATTAGAAAAAGCTGTTGAAGAAATGGCTCAATTACCTGGAATAGGTAAGCGTACTGCCTTGCGATTGGTGTTGCATTTGTTGCGACAACCATCTTCTATGACACAGTCGCTGACTACCGCATTGAGCAATTTGAGAGAGCAGGTGCAGTATTGCAAAGAATGTTTTACGCTTTCAGATACGGAATATTGTCATATTTGTAGCAATGTCAGTAGAGATCATCAATTGGTGTGTGTGGTAGAAGATATACGCGATGTAATGGCTATTGAAAATACGCAATTATACAAGGGAATTTATCATGTGTTGGGAGGGAAAATTTCTCCAATCGATGGAATTGGTCCAAGTCAGTTACACATTGCACCTTTGGTAGAAAAAGTGAAAAACGATCAAGTGAAAGAATTGATTTTTGCTTTGAGTTCTACTATCGAAGGAGATACCACCAATTTTTATATTTACAAACAAATTGAACAATACGGTATCAAAACTTCCATTATTGCAAGAGGTATAGCAGTAGGAGACGAATTGCAGTATGCAGATGAGGTAACGCTTGGTCGCAGTTTGATAAATCGCGTACCTTTTGATACAAGTTTGAAAGCGGAGTAATTTTATAAAATAGGCTGTCAGTTGGATTTCGGACAGCCTATTTTATTTTATATTTTCAATTAAAACAAGTCAAGTACAATACCAGCTGCACCTAAAAACTGATTTTTGTATGGATTTCCCCATCCTTCTTCAGAATCTAAAAATCCTCCCAAAGATCCAGAAAAGTTATACTGAGCTTTTGCATAAAAACCAATATATGGAGTAACCATGTATCGAGCACCGATATGTCCTCCAATTGCATTTGTACCAACGTTTAATCCTATATAAGGGTCAAGAATATCTTTGTTCAAATCCCAAAGACTACCTAAATGACCTCTAAAATATACACCAGCATTAAATCCTTGCATAAAGCGTTTTACTTTGTCATAAGTTACATCAAAAGTCATGTCGCCTACTGTAACTGATGATGGTAGTTTCGGTAAAAATAAGTATTGAATTTCTGAACCTACAACGATTGGTTTGTTTTCATATCTTGCACTCGTTTCAAATTCTACACCTGAGATACCTCCTACGTTGATGTATCCAAAATGAGTTTTGTAATCAATTTTTTCAACTACTTGTACAAAGTATTGAGCATTTGCACTAAAACTTCCTATTGAAAATAGTGCGGTTAGAAATAATTTTTTCATATTATGTTTGTTTAAGAGATTAACATTTGCGTTAACAAATGTAGGGTAAATGTGAATATAAACAAAATGAAATTTGAAGTAAGTATAAAAAAAATGCAACTATTTTTAATAGTTGCATTTTAGTACACTTGTTATAAAGAGTTCAAAGCTTTTTTAGCATATTGATTATTAGGGTCAATAGATAAAACTTTTTGGAAATTAGCTCTCGCTCTTCCTCTGTCAGAGTATCTATAAAAATCGCCAATGTTTGTATATGCTTCTACCTTCATCTCATTGATTTCATTTGTAGTACCATAATCTTTACTGTTTATAGCCTCAATGAATTTTTTGTAATTGTCAATAGATTTTTGATGGAATTTATCTCCCTTTCTGTCGTATGTACGTGCATTCATAATATACGCTTCGTGTGTATTAGGAGCCAATGAAAGCACTTTTTCAAAACAATCATTTGCTTTTGATAGCGGATCTGATGTGATTGGGTCGTCTTGAGTCATAAACAAACACGCTCCTTTGTAGTACAAGTTTGAAATAAAATGCTCTACATTTTCATTTTTTGTACCTAAATCAAAAACTTGATATGCCTCTTTGTAAAGATTTTTTTGGAACAAAGTCAATCCTTTGTCATAAATATAATTTGCTAATGAAGCGTCGTTTTGAATACCTATTTTCATGTTTTCGATTCCTTTAGAAAACAATTTTTCGTCTGTGTTTTTATGTTTCGTCGCTTGCATCACTTGACCTAATCCTAAGTAGAAATAATCAACAGCTGTTAATTTTTGTACTTTGTCTTGAACGTCAAAATATTTTTCAGAATACAAAAGCGAACTTTCAGAATTTTCATTTTCAAATGCTGATACAGCTGCAAAACGGTACATTTGGAAATTGTCTCCTCTTGTTTCCCAACGGTTTTCCACCAATTCAGTCACAGCATTAAAGTCTCTCAAACCTACGATAAACTCTCCGTATTGGTTATCTATATCAAAACTTTCAGGTACTAATTTATAAAATTCTTTATAACTTGCTGCTGCTTCTTTTTTGTAGGCATTATTATTTGAAAATTTTGCATAATCTCTATAAGCAAAGGCAGCATCTTTGTGTATTTGTGGATTTCCTGGTTCGATTTCAGCTGCTTGTTTGTACAAAGCAATTGCCTCTGGATAATTGTTTTCAATCAAGTGAATTTTAGCCAAACGCAACATAGCTTCTACATTTTTTGGCTGGTCTCTCAATATTTGTTTGTATCTCAATTCAGCAATTTTCTTTACTCCATCTGCCAAGTGTGCATCAGCCTCAATTAATTTGGCATTAACACTTTTCTTGTCATGAGTTTGTGCTTCTAAAGCAAATTCCAATGCTCTTTCTGCATTTGGTTTTGAACTTTCTAAATAGATTTTTGCAGATTGTAAGATTTTTTCTGGATTGATTTTTTTATCAGCCAAAACATAAGCCTTCATCTTAGACAATGCTTCTTTGTCTTTTCCGTTTTCTAAAGACAAAAATGCAATACCTAAATTATTAATATCAGCATTTCGAGCTGCTCTTAGTCCTTCTTTAAAGTACAATTCAGCCGAATCTTTTTGGTTTTGTGCCAAATGAATTCTTCCTAAGTTGTAGTAGAAATCTCCTCTCGAAGCGTCTTTTTCTAACTCTTCTTTGTAATATTTTTTTGCAACATCAAAATGTCCATATGCAATTACTTTTTCTGCATCCATCATAGGATTTTGTGCAGAAAGTGTCGCTGAAATTAAAGCGAATGTCAATGTAATTTTTTTATTCATAAATTATGTTTTTGTATGTTTATAACTATTTTACAACAATTTCTCTTGGTGGTATTTCTATAGGCATCAAACCTGATTTTAGTACGATGCGTTGTCCTTTGTCACTGGCTGCAAAACTCGCCAATCCTCTGCCTAATCCTGCTGCTCCTTTGATATCTACTATGTTGATGGTACGTACCAATGGATAGGTATTGTCAGCCAGGGTAGATTGTGAGGGTTTTATATATTGTTTTTGAGTTTCATTCCACAATTTCATTGTTCGCAAATGTGCTATGTTTTCTTCATTATTGTCATACATGTTTAGCATCCAATTACTACCAACGATTCCTATGGCTTTGGGATTTTGTGAAATATATTCGATGACTTCTTTTGTATTGTTCATATAATACATGTTTTTTTGATTGAAGTCTATTTCACCTTGTTCCTGAATCATTTTTGTAATCGTCGAATTAGCATTGTCAAACACGATGATTTTATCTGAATTGGGTTCTTTTAACTCGAGTAAAAACTTTTGAAAGTTCAGCAAACTGTCCTTATTCGTTTTATGAGTGATGAATACTACAGCTTCTTTTGCCACAGGAATAATTGTGGGTGCAATGCGTTGAGAAATGTGTTTGATTTCTTTTTCTGTCAAATCACGAGAAATCATTGCTAAAGAAATATCATTTTTTAGCAAACTATTGGTGATAGAGGTTGCATTGGACGTTTTTATTTCAATCGAAGCTCTGTCATAATATCTTTCAAATACTGTTGTAATGTCTTCAGCTAAGGGTGCAATGGATTCATCCACCCAAATCGTTGTAGATCCGGTTGTATGCGTTTCGCTTGTTTCTTGAGTTTTTGTGTCTTTACAAGCGTTGATTGATAGCAAAGTTATTATGGCGAAAAAGTACTTTTTCATTTTTTGATTGAAATAAATATGGTGCAATATAAAAAAAATCTTATAGAATATTACTTTTTTGTTGTTTTTTTCTAATTATTCCACAACTACTTGACGAATAGCTACCAATTTTTTCATCAGATTTTCAAAATAATCCAAATGTAGCATATTGGCTCCGTCGCTTTTTGCATTGGCTGGATCGTGGTGTGTTTCGATAAAAATTCCATCCACTCCTACAGCGATTCCTGCTTTGGCAATGGTTTCAATCAAATCGGGTCTTCCACCTGTTACACCACTCATCTGATTGGGTTGTTGCAATGAATGTGTAATATCCAAAACTGTAGTTGCGTATTGTTGCATCGTCGGAATTCCTCTAAAATCTACAATCATATCCTGATAGCCAAACATCGTCCCACGGTCGGTAACCATCACATTTTCGTTGTGCGAATCTAATACTTTCTGCACGGCGTGTTTCATACTTTCTGGACTCATAAATTGTCCTTTTTTCAAATTTACCGTTTTTCCAGTATTTGCCGCTGCTATTACCAAATCGGTCTGACGAACCAAAAATGCTGGAATTTGCAGAATATCTACATATTCGGCTGCCAATGCGGCATCGCTGCTTTCGTGTATATCGGTAACGGTAGGCACTTGAAATTCTCTTCCAACTTTTTCGAGGATTTTCAAGGCTTTTTCATCGCCGATTCCTGTAAATGAGTCGATTCTACTGCGATTTGCCTTTTTGAAACTTCCCTTAAACACCAATGGAATGTTGAGTTTGTCTGTAATGGTCAGCAATCTTTCGGCAATTTTAAATGCCATTTCTTCGCCTTCTATGGCACAAGGACCCGCTAAAACAAAAAAGTTTTTTGAGTCTAAATGTTTGATATTTGGTATGTTTGATAGGTTCATTTTTTTTATTTTTTTTTAAAAACCGTTGCAAATAATGCAGAAAAAATTACCCCCATAGAAAGGGTATAGGTTACTCCTTCACGGATTTTTACATCGATGTTGTGAGTTTCGAGTAAACTTTCTTTGGTAAATCTTCCTTTTGCTAATTGATAGTTGATGAGATTGTCGAAATACTCTGGGCTAATCGATTGATAAATAATGTAAATAGCCAATGGACTCAACAAGGTAATTATTCCTGTATAAAACAATCCTGATTTGAACAATTGGCTAAATGTTGCTTCATTGGCAAAGAAATTTTTCTTTTTGTCTATAAAAAATATCAAAATCAATATGATTTGTGCCAAAAACAAAGCTAATGTACTGAAAACAATATTGCTAAAATCTTGGTGTATGCCTAATTGTTTTTCGCCAAACGCCCAAACACATGAAAATAGCGTAAAAATCGCTGCCCATTTGATTTCTATTCCAAATTTTTCCATGATTATTCTCTAAATAAATTGCGTTTTTCGATGATTTCGGCAACTTCGTCAGGCACCATTGTTTTCCAACTTTCGTCGTTATTTTTCAATCGGTCTAATACATCTTGAGAGAAAATTTTCAAGTTTTTAAATTCGTAATTTTCAATGTCTATGATTTGTTTTTTGTTAACAAAATATTCGTAAAATGGTTGCATGTCTTGACAAGTCAATTTTAAATTTTTCGACGAAGTGATTTCTTCTGTTTTTTTGTCGATAATCGGATACAAATAGATTTTTAAATTGTCTTTAAACAAGCGTCCCAATCCTTCCAAAACCCCACCGCTCAAATCGTGGTAATGTCTTTCATTGAAAATTTCATACAACGAATTTACTCCAATCGTCAATGCCTTAAATTCTTGAGAATACTGCGAACAATAATCAATCACTTTGAAATATTCCTTGAAATTTGAAACCATCACCGTGTAGCCTAATGCACATAATAATTCGGCACGAGAAAGGAAATCGTTTTCATCCAAATCTCCTTGTTTCAAAAGATTGTACAATGTAATTTCAAAAATCACTTGAGTGTTTTCCTCTGAAAGATTATTTTCTTTCAAAAACAAATCCAAGGATTTTTTATACATATTAATGTTTACCGTTGTCACAGGACGGAAACTTCCCCTAAGAATCAATACATTTTTCTTGAAAAGCACATTGGCAGGAAGTACATTTTTTGCGTCAGGAGAAAACATTACCGCTTCGGTCATGTGGCTTTTTACCAAATACAAACTCATCAAACGGTTGTCAACTTTTTCAAAACACGGCCCACTAAAATTGATGGTATCTATCTCAATTTGGTCTGTGTCGAGGTGGTCGTACAATTGGTCGATGAGTTTCTTGGGAGAGTGATTGTAATAAAACGCACCGTAAATAAGGTTTACACCAAGTATCCCAAGAGTTTGCTGTTGTAGATTGGCATCGTTTTCTTTGAACTGTACATGTACAACGATTTCGTTGACTTTTTCCCCAGGACAAGTTTGAAACTTTACCCCAAGCCAACCATGACCTTTAAATTTTTTCGCAAAATCGATAGTCGCCACTGTATTGGCAAAGCTAAAATAGTAGCGTTCAGGGTTGATTGTAGGGTCGATGCGGTCGAGTAGGAGGTTAAATTCATAATCGAGCATTTTACGCAAACGCGTTTCGGTTACATAGCGACCATCAGCTTCGGTAGTATAAATAGCGTCGCTAAACTGCTTGTCGTAGGCAGACATGGTTTTTGCAATGGTACGCGAAGCCGCCCCAGCACGGAAAAAGTGTCGAGCCGTTTCTTGACCAGCACCAATTTCTGAAAACGAACCGTAAATATTTTTGTTTAAGTTGATTTTTAACGCTTTATCTCGGATTGAATGCTGATGTTTTAGCACTCTATCTCCAGGCAATATCAATTCAGTATCCATTGATGATTTTTTGTTGAATGTTCAATTTGTAAAATTACTATTATTTTTGAAAAAAACGTGTGAAAAAAAGGAGATATTTGATTTTTGCCTACCACAACTTTATAATTTATACTTTAATCTGAAAACAATTTTTATGAATAATTGTACTATTTTGTCAAATAATTCCCCTCACATTTTCAATAAATCCAACTTTTTTGTGTAAGTTTGTTTGCAAATATTTTAAAATCAAAAAAGTAATACCGTGATAATACATTTTTTAGGAACTGGAACTTCTCAAGGTGTACCTATTATTGGGGTTGATGATCCTGTATGTCAGAGTGATGACCCGAGGGACAATCGTTTGCGTACTTCTGTGTGGGTAGAGTGGGACGGTGTGGATATTGTTATCGATTGTGGTCCTGATTTTCGCTATCAAATGTTGAGAGCAAAAAATAGAAATATCGACGCCATCGTATTTACCCACGAACATAGCGACCATACAGCTGGTTTGGACGATATTCGTCCGTATTGTTTTGCGGAAGGAAAGATTATGCCTTTTTTTGCTCAACAAAGGGTGTTGGATAGCATTATCAAAAGGTTTGATTACTTTTTTTGTACTGTGGATAGATATCCAGGTGCTCCCAATGTATTGTTGAATCCGATTGAAGACTTTCAAAAATTTGATGTAAAAGGTAAAGAAATTCAATCTTTTCCTGTTACTCACGGAAAACTTCCTATTTTGGGCTATAAATTTGATAATTTTGCATACATAACCGATAGTACTTTCCTAAAAGATGAGGTGTATGAATTACTCAATGGAGTAGAGGTGTTGGTCATCAATTGTTTGCGAAAAGAACCACATCCTTCGCACAATCACTTAGAATTGGCATTGGAGCATATTAAAAAAATTGCTCCCAAAAAAGCCTATTTGACACATATTGGTTTTCAATTGGGCTTGCATGAAGAGGTACAAAAAGAATTGCCTGAACATGTGTTTTTGGCGTATGACGGATTAATTTTAGAAATTTAATAATTTTATGAAAAGAATTTACCTATATCTATTTGTTTTTTCACTGGCAATCAATGTGTTTTTGTATGTAAGTAGTACAAATATTATGAAAGAAAAAGAAAGTGAAATTGAGCGTTTGGAAAAGAAAATCGAACGACAAAATGATAGTATTATTCAATTGAAAAATCAACTTCTCGCTTATGAAAAATAATACTTTAGTTGTCATTTTTGGTTTGGCTTTTTCTTTTATTTCATGTAAAAAAGAAGTTTCGGTAGAGGATTATTTCAAACAAAAAGATTCGCTCCAATATTTTAAACAAGCTTATAAAGCGGCCAATTATTTTTCGATAGAAGACAACGAGAATGCTCGAGCAATGTTTACTGATACTCAGGTAGAAAATGCTATGGATAAAGTTCGTTTTGATTTGGCACAAGAAAGCAACAAATCCGATGGTTTTTTAAAAATTGGTCGTTCTGCCGATGAGCGAATTTTTATTAACAAAGCCGCTGTATTAAACAACAAATGGATAATTTTGGATTATTATGTGAAAGACGAAACTGGAAATCCTGTGGAAGTGGGGGAACTCTTATTAAATTATCAATACCATGCTGAACGTCCTACAGAATTTCACGTTTTATCTTCCAATGTCTATTAATTTTAGTTGAAAGATGAAAAAATTTTTTCAATTTTTATTTGCTATATTCTTATTGCTGAGTACCGATAGTATGGTGGCTCAGCAATATTTTTTGCATGTAAAAAGCGAAATTTCTTCAGAGCAAAGTACGATTACTCCTTTTCAAACTATTGACATTTTTCCTTCGATTGAAGACGCTAATAAATCCTACATTTCTATACAAAATCAGTTGATAAAAAAAGGGTATTTGCATTTAAAATCCCAAAAATTAGAACAAAAAAATGATACTTTGTTGGTGGGAACTATACATTTGGGGCAATGTTTTGAAAAGACAAAAATTTATATAGACAAAGTTGACCCATCAATAAAAAAAATAGCAAATTGGAAAGCTGATACTTTGATAATAGCAACTAATGATTTTGAGGGTTTTCTTACAAATACATTACAACAGTTTGATAAAGAAGGGTATCCAATGACGGAAATTTCCATCGAAAATCAAACGATTAACTTTCCGTATGTCGAAGTACAATTAAATGTAAAACAAGATGTTCAACGAAAAATTAATCAACTTTATACCACTCCCTATACCGAATTCCCCAAAAATGTAAAGAAATTTGTAGAAAGACGACATAAAAACAAATTGGTTTCTTCGTTGAGTATTCATCAGGTTGAACAAGATATTTTTCAACTTTCTTATGTCAAAAAAAATAGAGAATCCGAAGTCCTTTTTACAGAAAATACTACCGTTTTATATCTGTATAGCGAAAAGAAAAATGCCAATCAATTTGATGGTTTGATTGGTTTTGCAAATAGCGAAGAAAGTAAAAAACTCGTTTTTAATGGCTACATCAATATTCAATTGGCAAATACGTTGAATGCAGGTGAAACATTAAAATTGCATTGGAAAAACGATGGAAATCAGCAATCCTCTCTTCAAGTGGAAACAATTTTTCCTAATATTGCATCTACTGCTTTGGGGGTGAGTTCGCAAATTCATATTTTCAAACAAGATAGTTTGATGCAAAATACTCAGTTAGGACTGGAGGTACTTTATAGTTTATCGACTAAAAACTATGTAGGGTTGGGAATTCAGAGTCAAAAATCTACTACCTCAACTACTAATTCTTGGGTAACAGAAGATTATTCAAATTTATTTTATACACTTTCTCATTTTTCAAGTCAAAATTCAGATTTAGAATTATTTCCTGTGCAGTTTTCTTCTTCTTTTAAATTGGGTTATGGAAAACGAACTAATGAGATTTCTCCTACAGTAAGTCAATGGTTTGTGAAATGGAAAATAGAAAAACTTTGGCAATTGCATCCCAAACATTTTATACATCAATCGGTAGAAACATTTATTTTGCAAACGAAACAACCATTGTACAACGAAATGTATCGTTTTGGAGGACAAAATTCACTAAGGGGATTTGCTCAAAATAGTATGTATGCCCAAAAAATAGTGGGTAGTTATCAAGAAATCAGGCAATTGTTGAGTAGTACGATGTATTCTTTTTTGATATTAGATGGAGCCGTATTCAACTATGATGACACTTGGAAAGGAGCCTTTTCGACAGGATTGGGAATAGGTTTGGAAACCAACGGAGGAATATTTGATTTGTCCTATGCTATAGGAAAACGTCCAGAAGAAAAATTTTCCTTTCAAAATGCCATTTTTCACATAGGCTATAAAGCGAGATTTTAGTAAAATATTTGACCTGTTCATTTAATGAAAATAGAAAACAAATTTTTATCTTTGACAAAAAAATTTACAAATGAAACAAGAAGTAAAACCATATAAAGATTCTCAATTGGGTAAAAAAACTCAGGTAAAACAAATGTTTGACAATATTTCAGACAATTATGACTACCTCAATCGTATGATGACCTTTGGAACTGACATCGGTTGGAGAAAAAATGTGGTGAAACTTGTTGGCGAAATTCAACCTAAAAAAGTATTGGATATTGCCACAGGGACTGGAGATTTGGCTATCATGTTGGCAGAAACTCAAGCAGAAAAAATTGTAGGTTTAGATTTGTCAGAAGGAATGCTTGCAGTAGGAAGAAAAAAGGTCGAAGAGCTAAAATTGAGTCATAAAATAGAAATGATTCAAGGAGATTCTGAAAATTTACCTTTTGAAAATGATACGTTTGATGCCATTACGGTAGCATTTGGAGTGAGAAATTTTGAAAATTTAGAAAAAGGATTAGGAGAAATCTTACGAGTTTTGAAACCTGGAGGAATATTTGTGATTTTAGAATCTTCTGTTCCAACAAAATTTCCGTTTAAACAAGGTTATAATCTTTATACAAAATCAATTGTTCCTCTCATGGGAAAATTGTTTTCTAAAGATCAAGAAGCTTATGAATACTTGTCTGAATCGATGAAAAAATTTCCATTTGGAGAAAAATTAAACGCTATTTTGAGAAATGTAGGTTTTAACAATGTACAACATTTACCTCAAACAATGGGAGTAGCAACGATATATATATCAAAAAAATAACTATGAAAAAAACTATATGGACACTCATTTTGACGGTTGGTGTTTTTTGCTCGATGCAAGCACAAAATATGTTTGGTAAAAATCCTTACAAAAATCTTCAAGATTGGGATGAACAACAAATGCATTATGGATATTTCTTAGGGTTTAATCGCTATGATTTCAAATACGAATATCCACAATCTTTTTATGACAAATACGGAAGCAATCAAATTCAAGTAGAAGGCGACACAGGATTTAATGTTGGATTGGTGGGAAATCTTCGCATAATGGAATATTTAGATTTGAGATTCGAACCAGGTTTGTATTATGCAAAACGAACTATAACCTATCCTCATATCAACAATCCTATTCATAAGGTAAAGCATTTGTCGAGCACCTATATTCACATGCCTTTGTTGTTGAAGGTTTCTACTATGCGTACAGGGAATATTCGTCCGTATTTGGTAGGAGGATTTTCTGAAAGTTTGAATTTGAGTGCAAGACAAAATTCAAAAGAAGACAATTACACAGGAACATTTCGAATGAAAAAATGGACATCAAACTACGAATTGGGATTTGGTGTGGATTTGTATTTTTCAACATTTAAATTTTCTCCTTCTATCCGAGGAGTATTTGGAATGCAAGACGAAATGATTCGCGATGGTAATATCAATTCTATTTTTACAGGAAATGTGGATGCATTGAGAACCAGAGCGGTATTTATAAACTTTACTTTTCACTAAAATACATATACTATGAGCTTTTCCTACAGATATTGAAATTGCACAAAGTGCAGACATACAACCAATAAAAAATATTGCTGAGAAAATCGGCATCAACTCAGATGATTTGGAACAATATGGTAAATACAAAGCTAAAATTCCATTGAACTACATCGACGAGGAAAAAATCAAAAAATCAAAATTAATATTGGTTACAGCTATCAATCCAACACCTGCTGGAGAAGGGAAAACAACCGTTTCGGTGGGATTGTGCGACGGATTGAACAAAATCGGTAAAAAAGCCATCGCTGTACTTCGTGAACCTTCACTTGGACCTGTTTTCGGAATCAAAGGAGGAGCTGCTGGTGGTGGATATGCTCAAGTGATTCCGATGGTGGATATCAACTTGCATTTTACAGGCGATTTTGCAGCAGTTGAAAAAGCTAACAATTTGCTTTCTGCATTGATTGACAACAATCTACAAAATAAAAAACACAGCCTAAACATTGACCCAAAAACCATTGTGTGGAAACGCGTAATGGATATGAACGATCGTGCGTTGCGTAATATCATCATCGGTATTGGCGACAAAAACGGAACGACTCGCGAAGACGGATTCAATATTACACCTGCATCGGAAGTAATGGCGATTTTGTGTTTGAGCAAAGATTTCAATGACTTGAAAGAGCGATTAGGAAATATTTTCGTTGGTTATACTTATGACAAAAAGCCAGTCTATACTCGTGATTTGAAAGCCGAAAACGCAATGGCTATATTGTTGAGAGATGCGATAAAGCCCAATTTAGTTCAGACTTTGGAAGGCAACGCAGCGATTTTGCACGGAGGACCATTTGCTAATATTGCTCAAGGAACCAACACGATTATCGCTACTAAAATGGGATTGTCGTTAGGAGATTATGTCGTAACCGAAGCAGGATTTGGAGGTGATTTGGGAGCAGAAAAATTCATCGACATCAAGTGTCGTTACGGAAATTTACAGCCCGATGCTTATGTGATTGTGGCTACGGTGAGAGCCTTGCGTTATCACGGAGGAGCAAAAAAAGATGAATACGGAAGTCCAAATTTAGAATATTTGAAAAAAGGTTTTGGTAATTTGCAAAAACACATCGAAAATGCAGGAAATTACAACTTACAACCCATAGTTGCCATCAATCATTTTGCAACAGATTCGGAAGAAGAAATCCAATACATCAAAGATGAATGTGCAAAATTGGGAGTAAAAGCCATTTTGGCAGACGAATTTACAATGGGAGGAGAAGGAATGAAAGAATTGGCGGCTGAAGTAGTAGCAAGTACCGAATCACAAAGAGATGATTTTCAATTTTTATATCCGTTGGAAATGAGTATTGAGGAAAAAATTGAAACCATTGCCAAGAAAGTTTACGGAGCAACAAGTGTAAATTACGCACAAAAAGCCAAATCCGACTTGAAAATCATCAAAGAATTGGGATTTGATTCCTTGCCAATTTGTATGGCAAAAACTCAAAAATCATTGAGTGATGACGAAAAGAAAATTGGAAGACCAACCGATTTTGAAGTTACCGTAAGAGAATTTGAGTTTGCTTCAGGAGCTGGATTTATCATTCCAATTTTAGGAGATATGATGCGTATGCCAGGGCTACCAGCAGTACCAGCTGCCGAAGGAATGCACATTGACGAAAACGGAAATATCACAGGTTTGAGTTAGGAAAAATATTTGAATTAAATAGATTTCAAAAAATTAGAATCATAACAAATAATACGTACCTTTGTAGTACAAATTATCAGAATAAAAATGAAACAATTTATAGGAACAGGAGTAGCATTGATTACTCCATTCACAGCTGACAAACAAGTAGATGTGGCAGCTTTGAAACGAATTGTAAACTATAATATAGAAGGTGGTGTAGAATATTTGGTAGTGTTGGGGACAACTGCCGAAACAGCTACACTAACCAAAGAAGAGCAAGACTTGGTAAAACAAACCATCATAGAAGCCAACAGCAATCGTGTACCTTTGGTTTTGGGAGTTGGTGGTAATAATACAGCCAATGTTTTAGCTGCTTTAAACGAGGAAAACTTAAAAGGATTTTCAGCGATATTGTCAGTATCTCCTTATTACAACAAACCAACTCAAGAAGGTATTTACCAACATTTTAAAGCCATTGCCGAAAAATCTCCATTGCCTGTAATTTTGTACAATGTACCTGGGCGAACTTCAAGTAATGTTGCTCCGTCAACTGTGGTGCGTTTGGCAAGCGAGTTTTCAAATATCATTGGAATCAAAGAAGCGGCAGGAGATATCGTACAAGCGATGGAATTGATTCGTAAAGCACCTAAAGATTTCTTGGTGATTTCAGGAGATGATATCATCACTTTACCGATGGTTTTGGCAGGTGGTGCAGGAGTAATTTCTGTGATTGGTGAGGCGTATCCAAAACAATTTTCAGAAATGGTTCGTTTGGGATTGCAACGCAAAGTAGACGAGGCTTTTGAAATCCACTACGCTTTGACCGATGCTATCAATATGATATTCGAACAAGGAAATCCTGCAGGTGTGAAAGAATTGTTCCAACATTTGGGATTGTGCGAAAATCATTTGCGTTTACCATTGGTTCCTGTAAATGAAGAATTATCTAATAGACTTAAAAATTTTGTAAATCAATCTAAATTATAATAAGTATGTTATCTGAAAAATTGCAAGCTGCATTAAATGAGCAAGTAAAAATCGAAGGAGATTCGTCTCAAATATATTTAGCTATGGCTTCTTGGGCTGAAAACCAAGGATTTGAAGGAATTGCTACTTTTATGTATGCACAATCAGACGAGGAGCGTATGCACATGTTGAAATTGATAAAATATATCAACCAACGTGGTGGAGAGGCTTTGATTCCTCAAGTAGAGCGACCAACATTAGACCATTCATCTTTCAAAACTTTGTTTAAACAATTGTTTGAACATGAAGTATTTGTATCTCAAAGTATCAACAATTTGGTAGATATTTCTTTACAAGAAAGAGATTATGCAACGCACAATTTCTTGCAATGGTATGTAGCAGAGCAAATCGAAGAAGAAGCAACAGCTCGTGCAATTTTAGACAAAATCAACTTGATTGGAGATGATAAAGGTGGATTGTACTTGTTTGACAATGACATCAAAAACTTTCCACAACAGCAACCAGATCAAACGATTTAATCCTATCAAATAAATTTAATAAAAGGCTATTCATATTTTTTTGAATAGCCTTTTCTGTTTCTTATATTTTTCATTCTAAAAATTATATCTTTGTAGATTATAAAATATTTTTCAATAGTGCAAAAGAAAATCATATTTCAAGTCAGCCCAACCAAGGTTTCGTATGCTGTTTGTCAGTTGTTTTCTGGCGAGGTTTTACATTTCAAATCTGTTGAAATCGACCCATTGAAACCCGTTGAATCCGAATTAGACTTACTATTTGACAAAGATGAACTCCTCAATGCCTCTTTTGATGAGGTGGAAGTACTGCACAACAATCACTTGCAGACGATTGTTCCCAATGAATTTTTTAGCGAAGATCGTTTAGGAGATTTTTTACAATACACGATCAAAGTGTATCCAACCGATTATTTTTCTTCGGACGAACTTTCAAATATTCAAGCTCATAATGTATATGTGCCTTTTGTGGTTTTTAACAATTATTTATTGGAAAAATTCGGAGCCTTTACCTATCAACATATTTACACCCCATTGATCGAATATACTCAAAAAGAATCTCTTACAGATGATTTGAAATTTTGGGTATATAAATCAGAAAATCAATCAGCGATTATTGTTTTTAAAGAAGGTAAATTGTTGTTTTTCAATGCGTACGAAATCCTTTCAAAAGAAGATTTGTTGTACTATATTTTGTTTGTTGCCGAACAATTATACATTTCATTTGAAGAACAAACTTTAATTCTTTTAGGGGATTTTGAAAATGAAAACGACTATATTTTACTATTGAAAAAATACATTAATCAAATACAAATCATTGAAACACAATTGCTGGCAAAGAAAATTCAACTTTCAGCTGAGCAATTGCATCAACATTTTATGCTGGCATTATGAGAATAATTTCTGGAAAATATAAGGGAAGACGCATTGTAGCACCTAAAAATCTTCCCGTGAGACCCACTACCGATTTGAGCAAAGAATCATTGTTTAATATACTCAATCATCATTTCAATTTTTCTCAATTGAGGATATTGGATTTGTTTGCAGGAACAGGGAATATCAGTTATGAATTTTGTTCTCGAGGAGCAGAATCTGTTGTAGCAGTAGATGCTGATTACGGTTGTGTCAATTTTATAAAGCAAACGGCAAGATCGTTTGAAATGGATATTACACCTGTAAAATCTGATGTTTACAAATTTTTAGAAAAACATAAAAGTTCGTATGATGTTGTTTTTGCCGACCCACCGTATGATTTTTCACAAAAGCAATTTGAAAAAATCGTTCAATTGGTTTTTGAAAACGAATTGTTGGAAGAAACAGGTATGATAGTTATCGAACATTCAGCACAAACAAACCTCGAACACCTTGAACATTTTAGAGAAAAAAGAAAATACGGTTCGTCTATTTTCTCATTCTTTGAATTGGAATGGGAGGATGAGGAAGGTGAAGGAGAGGAGTGATGTAAAAAATACAAAATGATTTTTTGTTTCTCTGTTGAAACGCTGCTCAAAATAGCATATCAATTCAATTGTCGCATTGGTATCCCACAATAGTAATTATTACACATTTTATTCCTCCTCGTATATAAAATTTCATTATAGATAATATAATAAATTTCTATCTTTGTCGATGTTTTAAAGTAAATCAATGAAAAAACTCATTTATACTACAGTAATATTTTTAGGATTGATAGCAAATGCTCAATTACCTAATTATGAACAAAACTTTGAAAAAGAAAGTTTGCGTTTAGATTTTTTTCTTTCAGGAACTCATCAATCCGAGCAAGTGATTTTACATCAAATGAAAAAAGAACCATTTTATGCGGCGGCTTCTTCTCATCAATTGATTTATCCTGCTTTTGGAAATTATCGTATTGAAATCAAAGATGCTACAACAGAAGAATTGCTTTTTTCTAAAGGATTTAATCCACTTTTTGAAGAATGGCAACATACTGCCGAAGCTAAAAAAATAACTCGTACATTTGAAAATACATTGCAATTGCCTTTTCCTAAAAAAGATATTGTCATAGAAATTTCAAAACGAGCTAAAAAAGGACAATTTGAAAAAATTTATTCACAAGAAATTTCGCCAAATAACTACAATATTCTCAAAGAATCGATAGTAAAGTATCCTGTACAACAAATTGCAGGAAATCTTCCAAGCGAAAAAGCCATTGATTTGGCAATCATAGCCGAAGGATATACAGCCGACGAAATGGATAAATTTGTTTCAGATGCTCGTCGTATGATGGATTATACTTTTACAATTCCTCCGTTTGATCAATATAAAAATCAATTCAATGTATATGCGATTCTTTCGCCGTCGATAGATTCGGGAACCGATATTCCTGGAGAAGGAATTTATAAAAATACTGCTGTTGATTCTCGATTTTATACATTCGACGAACCACGATATTTGACGGTACCATCGATTTATAAAATAGCGGATATTGCGGCAAATGTACCCTATGACCATGTATATGTTTTGGTAAATACGCCTCGATATGGAGGTGGCGGATTTTATAATGTATTAAATATCGCTACTTCAGATCACGCCTTGTCAGACAAGGTTTTTGTACACGAATTCGGACATGGATTTGCAGGTTTGGCAGACGAATATTATACGAGTTCGGTACCTGCGGAAGAGATGATTTACAGTTTGGACATCGAACCTTGGGAACCTAATATTACCACTTTGATAAACTTTGATGCAAAATGGAAATCTAAGGTAAAAAAAGGAACGCCAATTCCCACACCACGAACAAAAAAATACAAAGATGAGGTAGGTGTTTTTGAAGGAGGAGGATACTCAGACAAAGGTATTTACAGTCCTGTACAAGATTGTCGAATGAAATCAAACGAACCCAAAGGATTTTGTCCTGTTTGCAGTTCAGCAATTCAAGGAATTATAGAGTTTTATACGAAATAATTGAAAATATCACAAAAATATTATACATTTGTAGGGTTTTAACAAAATATAGAATATGGTAAAAGATTTATTCGAAAGAATTCATGTAAATAAAGGACCACTAGGAAAATGGGCATCACAAGCAGAGGGATATTTTGTATTCCCAAAATTGGAAGGAAAATTAGGGCCAAGAATGAAATTTCAAGGAAAAGAAGTTTTGAACTGGTCTATCAATGATTACTTGGGATTGGCTACACATCCAGAGGTAATGAAAACAGATGCAGAAGCAGCAGCTGAATTTGGTGCAGCATATCCAATGGGAGCTCGTATGATGTCTGGTCACACAGATTGGCATGAGAAATTGCAAGAAGAATTGGCGACGTTTGTAAATAAAGAAGCAGCATATTTGTTGAACTTTGGGTACCAAGGAATGGTGTCAACAATCGATGCGTTGGTAACAAAAAACGACGTGATTGTATATGATGTAGATTCTCATGCGTGTATCATCGACGGAGTTCGCTTGCACATGGGTAAACGCTTTACATACAAGCACAACGATATCGAGTCTTTGGAAAAAAACTTGCAAAGAGCAACTAAGATGGCAGAAGAGCAAAACGGAGGAATCTTAGTAATCACAGAAGGAGTATTTGGAATGAGAGGTCAACAAGGAAAATTGAAAGAAATTGTTGCTTTGAAAGAAAAATACAATTTCCGTTTGTTGGTTGACGATGCACATGGTTTTGGTACATTGGGAAAAACAGGAGCAGGAGCAGGAGAAGAGCAAGGATGCCAAGACGGAATCGATGTGTATTTCTCTACATTTGCAAAATCGATGGCATCTATTGGTGCATTTATTGCAGGAGATAAAGACATTATCGAATATTTGAAATACAACTTGCGTTCTCAAATGTTTGCAAAAGCACTGCCGATGATTTTGGTAAAAGGAGTTTTGAAACGATTGGAATTGTTGAGAAACAACCCAGGATTGAAAGACAAATTGTGGGAAAATGTAAATCGTTTGCAAGGAGGATTGAAAGAAAGAGGGTTCAACATTGGAGATACCAATACTTGTGTAACGCCTGTATATTTGGAAGGATCGATTCCAGAAGCAATGATTATGGTAAATGATTTGAGAGAAAATTACGGAATTTTCTTGTCAATTGTAGTTTATCCAGTAATTCCAAAAGGAATCATTTTGTTGAGAGTGATCCCAACAGCGTCTCATTCATTTGAAGATATCGACCAAACATTAAACGCTTTCGAAGCAATTCGAAGCAAATTAGTTGATGGTACATACAAAAAAATAGCTGAAGAAAATTTAGTAGATATGGAAAAAAATTCTTAAATGTATTTATATTATGAAGAAAATGTTTTTATCAATTGTATTGATTGCCTCTACGACAATGAATGCACAACAAAAAAGTTTTATTAACAATGTGTCAATTGAAACAGCTTATGGGTACAATATAGTAATGTCTCCAGAAGTTGGAGCAGTAAAAGCATCTGATTTTAGTAGTTTTGGTACATTTCAATTGGGTGGGCATTATCAAATTGACAAACAATGGGGAGTAAGAGCTTATTTTGCAAGTACTTCAGTAAAACACAATAAATTTTCTGATGTAGATTCTAAAGTTCATAAATTGGTAGCAGAGGCTACATATAAAATTTTGAAAAACAATAATCCTTTTCAATTGACAGCTCGTGCCGGTTTAGGAGTAGGGGTGTTACCAAATACAAAAAATAAATTCAGTGATAGAGTAGGAATTGTTACATTAGGTATTACTCCGTCATATAAAATTGATAAACAGTTTTCAGTTTTTTTGGATTTAACACAAGTTTTTCAAATTTCACAACATCTAACGTATGATCGAGCATATATTGGTGGAATAAAAACGGGAATGATGTTAATTCCATCAATAGGAGTTTCATATAAGTTGAAATAACAAATTTTATTGAAAAAAGAGGCGGTAAAACCGTCTCTTTTTGCGTATATTTGTGAAATGTTTTTAGAAAATTACGATGACAAAAATTTCCAAAATATGTTGTATCGGTGCGGGCTATGTAGGTGGACCTACTATGGCTGTATTAGCGTTGAAAAATACTGATATTCAGTTTACTATTGTTGATGTAAATCAACAGCGAATCGATCAATGGAATAGTGAAGATTTGGATAATTTACCAGTATATGAACCCGGTTTGGCAGAAATACTCACTCAAACGAGAAATAAAAATTTGTTTTTTTCTACAGAAATTGATCAAGCGATAAAAGAAGCTCAAATTATTTTTATCTCGGTAAATACTCCCACCAAATCGTACGGAATCGGAAAGGGATATGCTGCTGATTTAAAATATATTGAAGCTTGCACAAGAAAAATTGCCGAAGTAGCTACTGATGATAAAATCATTGTTGAAAAATCAACTTTACCTGTGCGTACTGCTTCAACGATTAAGGAAATTTTACATTATAAAGAATCTTCTTGCCAATTTCAGATTTTGTCAAATCCTGAGTTTTTGGCAGAAGGAACTGCGATTACTGATTTACTAAATCCAGATCGCGTGTTGATTGGAGGAGATATTCACACAGCCGAAGGTCGAGCAGCAATTCAATCTTTGAGTGAAATCTATGAAAAATGGGTGCCAAAAGACAAAATCATTTCCACCAATATTTGGTCTTCGGAATTGTCAAAATTGGTAGCAAATGCGTTTTTGGCACAAAGAATTTCGTCTATCAATTCTATTTCAGCACTTTGTGAAGCAACTGAAGCAGATGTGGAAGAGGTTGCTTTTGCTATTGGAAAAGATCAAAGAATAGGTGAAAAGTTTCTGAAATCATCTGTAGGCTTTGGCGGTTCTTGCTTTCAAAAAGATATTCTCAATTTAGTTTATATCGCTCGTAGTTACAATTTACACGAAGTAGCCGATTATTGGGAACAAGTGATTTTGTTGAATGATTATCAGAAAGTTCGATTTTTTCAAAATATCATGAAACAAATGCACGGAACGGTTTCTGAGAAGAAAATTGTGCTATTGGGTTGGGCATTTAAAAAGAATACAAATGATACTCGTGAATCAGCTGCGATTGATATAGCCAAATTGTTGATCGAAGAACAAGCTCAATTACATATTTTTGACCCAAAAGTCAACGAAAAACAAATAGTGCAAGATTTGATGATGAAAACCAATTTTTTGCAAGAAGAAATTTTAGGTAAAATAAAAGTTTATACATCAATTAATCAGTTGTTTGACGATGCTCATGCTGTTGTGATATTAACAGAATGGGACGAATTTGTTTCGTATGATTGGAAGTCGATTTATCAACAAATGGAGCAGCCATCTTTCGTTTTTGATGGAAGGAATTTGTTGAAAAACAATGATTTAAATTCAATTGGATTTAGATATTTTGGAATAGGGAGGTGAGGATTCTTTCAGATTTTTCCTCTAAATAGAGGAGCCTAAAAGTATCGGGGTAATATAGATTTTTTTGTGTTTATATAAACATTAATCATCTACAATTTACACACAATGGTTTATCTTTTCTCTTAAAGCGAAGTGTCTCTGTTTCTCAGGGGTAAATATAAATTATGTGTCTATGTGGTAAAAAACTTATTGTTTTTCAATATATTGCTGTATAACCTTAAAATATAAAATAATTTGGAAATTGTAAATATAAACCAGTTAGATTTTAGAAAAAACTATTCGTGTGCAGATTATCTGTTATGGAAATTCGAAGAGTGATTGGAATTGATAAAGGGAAAAATTTTTAAAATGTCTCCTTCTCCAAGTAGAAAACATCAAGGAGTTTTTAGGAATATTTTTGGGTGTTTTTTCAATCGTTTCGTGCGAACAGTTACAATCTTTATTCAGCTCCATTTGATGTTCGCATACCGAGAAAAGGAAAAAATGATGAATAAATTTTTACGGTAGTTCAACCAGATATTTGTATCATTTGTGATAAATCAAAATTGGACGACAAGGGATGTATTGGTCCTCCAGATTTGGTTGTTGAAATTATTTCTCCTGGAAATTCTAAAAAGGAGATGAAAAATAAATTTGAACTATACGAAGAATCTAGTGTAAAAGAATATTGGATTGTTGATTCACTCAATGAAACGATTTTTATTTACCAATTGGTAGATGGAAAATACATCGGTTTAAAACCAGTAACCGATGGATTTGTAGATTCACTTTTATTTCCAGATTTGAAATTACATACAGACACTATTTTTGTTGAAGATTAAATAAAATTATACATGAAAAAAACAATTCTAATCACAGGCGGTGCCGGATTTATCGGTTCGCATGTTGTAAGAAGATTTGTAACAAATTATCCTAATTATCACATTGTCAATGTAGATGCTTTGACTTATGCAGGAAATTTGGAAAATATAAAAGACATTGAAAACAAGGAAAATTATTCGTTTGAAAAAGTTGATATTACAGATTTATCTGCTGTTCAAACCTTGTTTGATAAATATAAACCAGAGGGAATCATTCACTTAGCTGCAGAATCTCATGTGGATCGTTCGATTAGCAATCCATTGGAATTTGTAATGACCAATGTAATCGGTACGGTAAATTTGTTAAACGCAGCCAAAACCATCTGGAACGGAAATTATGAAGGGAAAAGATTTCATCATATTTCCACCGACGAAGTTTACGGAGCTTTGGGCGATACAGGATTTTTTACAGAAACGACCAAGTACGACCCACATTCGCCGTATTCGGCATCAAAAGCATCGTCTGATCACTTTGTAAGAGCCTATGGAGATACCTATGGAATGCCTGTAGTTATAACCAATTGTTCAAACAATTATGGACCTAATCACTTTCCTGAAAAATTGATTCCGTTGTGTATTCACAATATTATCAACAATAAGCCGTTACCAATTTATGGTGATGGAAAATACACGAGAGATTGGTTGTTTGTAGTAGATCATGCACGAGCAATAGATGATGTTTATCACAAAGCAGCCAATCATGCTACCTATAATATAGGTGGATTTAACGAATGGCAAAATATTGATTTGGTAAAAGAATTGTGCAAACAAATGGACGAAAAATTGGGTAGAGCAGAGGGAACATCGGCACAATTGATTACCTTTGTAAAAGACCGCCCAGGACACGATTTGCGTTATGCCATCGATGCAACCAAAATCAAAGAAGAATTAGGTTGGGAACCAAGTGTTACATTCGAACAAGGATTGGCAATCACCATCGATTGGTATTTAAACAATCAAGAATGGTTGGATAATGTAACCAATGGAGATTATCAAAAATATTACGAAAAACAATATTCGCTTGTTTGAAACAAATCGCATTTCGCCCATTTGAAATAATCGCAATTTGCCCGAAAACCGTAGGGGCGAATGATAATTCGTCCAACTTTTGGTTAAAATATAAAAATATATGAGTACAAAAACATTATTAAATTCAAAAGAGGTTTCTATCATTTTACATCGATTGGCGTGTCAGTTGATAGACAAACACATTGATTTTTCCAATACGGTGTTGATAGGAATACAACCCAGAGGGATTTATTTAGCCCAAAGGATAAAAGATTTGTTGGAAAAAGAATACAAAATAGAAAACATTCCATTGGGATTTTTGGATATTACCTTTTTTAGAGACGATTTTCGTCGTTCGGAAAAGACATTAGAAGCCAACAAAACTCAAATTGACTTTTTGGTAGAGGATAAAAAAGTGATTTTTATTGACGATGTACTATACACAGGTAGAAGTATTCGCTCGGCATTGACTGCCATTCAATCGTTTGGACGCCCAAAAGAAATAGAATTGATGGTGTTGATAGACCGTCGTTTTAGTCGTCATTTACCGATTCAACCCGACTATCGCGGACGCCAAGTAGATGCGTTCAACGATGAAAAAGTCATCGTACAATGGGCAGGAATTGAAGGAGCAACAGAAGATCAAGTACAATTGATAATCAAATAATTATAAAATTTAATTCGATGAAAGAATTAAGCGTAAATCATTTATTAGGAATAAAATACATCAATAAAAACGATATTGACCTCATTTTTGAAACGGCAGATCATTTCAAAGAAGTCATCAATCGTCCGATAAAAAAAGTTCCATCGTTGAGAGATATTACCATTGCGAATATCTTTTTTGAAAATAGTACCCGTACAAAATTGTCGTTTGAATTGGCTCAAAAACGACTTTCGGCAGATGTGATTAGTTTTTCAGCAGCACAATCTTCAGTAAAAAAAGGGGAAACGCTGATTGATACGGTAAACAACATTTTGTCTATGAAAGTAGATATGGTGGTGATGCGTCATAGCAATCCGGGGGCTGCTTACTTTTTGTCGCAAAATGTAAATGCAAGTATCGTAAACGCTGGAGATGGAGCTCATGAACACCCAACTCAAGCTTTGTTGGATAGTTTTACCATTCGTGAAAAATTGGGCGAAGTAGCAGGAAAAAAAGTAGTGATTGTAGGAGATATATTACATTCGCGTGTGGCACTTTCCAATATTTTTGCTTTGCAAATGCAAGGAGCAGAAGTGATGGTTTGTGGACCAAAAACATTGATTCCAAAATATATTACAGAATTGGGCGTAAAATACGAACCAAACTTGCGTAAAGCATTGGAATGGTGTGATGTAGCCAATATGTTACGTGTTCAAAACGAACGATTGGATGTTAATTATTTTCCGTCAACTCGCGAATATTCACAACAATATGGAGTGGACAAAACCTTGCTTGATTCGTTAAACAAAGAAATCATAGTAATGCACCCTGGACCAATCAATCGCGGAGTAGAGATTACTTCGGATGTAGCAGATTCTCAACAATCGGTAATTTTGGAGCAGGTAGAAAATGGAGTAGCTGTGCGTATGGCAGTTATCTATTTATTGGCATCAAAAATCAAATAATTTGCAATGGAATTAAGAGAAGAACAAGGTGTTTTGATTTTTGAAAAACAAGCGGATTCATTTTCAGAATTTATTTCAAAAGTAAACAATCAATCGATTGCATTAGATAAAAATGTAGTTTTGGTTGTGAATGAATCTATTGATGAAAATAATGTTTCAGTATTTGAATCATTTGCTTCAAAAATCAAACAAAACAACCAATCAATCGTCATCGTGGCACCAACAACTATAGGCGAAGAAGAACAATCCATTGCTATTGTACCAACAGTACAAGAAGCTTTGGATTTTATTCAAATGGAAGAAATTGAAAGGGATTTAGGATTTTAAGTCCCTTTTGTCATAAATTCTAGTATCAAATGAAGTTACACATATTAGGTTGTTTTTCAGCTACGCCTCGTGGTTTTGGTCGTACGACTTCACAGGTTTTGGAAATCAACAATGAAATGGTATTGATAGATTGCGGCGAAGGTTCACAAGTAGCATTGAGAAAGCATAAGATAAAATTTGCTCGTATCAATCACATTTTTATTTCGCATTTGCATGGTGATCACTTTTTTGGGTTGATAGGGTTGATTTCTACATTTACCTTGCTCAATCGTGTGAATGATTTGCATATATATGGGCCAAAAGGAATAAAAGAAATCATTTTATTACAGTTAAAATTGTCTAAAACATATACCAGTTATAATCTCTTTTTCCACGAATTGGAATCAGAGGAAAGCGAAATTATTTTAGAAAACGACAAAATCACAGTTCGTACGATTCCTTTGATTCATCGAGTTTATACTAACGGGTATTTGTTTACAGAAAAACCAGGAAAACGAAAACTCAATCTCACTGCTTGTGATAAATATAAAGTTGACACTTGTTATTTCAACAAAATCAAAGAAGGCGGAGATTTTGTAACAGAACAAGGCGAAGTGATTCACAATAGCGAACTGACTTTTGATGCAGACCCTGCAAAATCGTATGCCTTTTGTTCGGATACAGTTTATACAGAAACCATTGTGCCTATTATCAAAAACGCTACGGTTTTGTATCACGAAAGTACTTTTTTAGAAGAAGATGCAGATCGTTGTGAACATACCAAACATAGTACCGCGAAACAAGCAGCAAAAATCGCACAAATGGCAGAGGTAAATCATTTGATTTTAGGACATTATTCCACTCGTTATCACGATTTGAGTTTGTTTAAAACCGAAGCACAAGAAATTTTTGAACCTACCGAATTAGCTGAAGACGGTAAAGTTTTTAAGTTTTAGAATACACACCTACGGTGTTAGAGATAGCCGCTAATTATACGAATTTCCATTAATTATTTTTTAATTAATGGAAATTAACCTTAATGTAGTATAACGTTGTCTCGAATTGTGACTAAAGAAATAAAGTGTTACGTAAATCAAAAAATATCAGCATATAAAATTTTATTTCGTGTTATTGTTGATAAAGTTTTGAGTGTGTAATAATTAATTTGTGTAATTCGTGGCTAAAAAAAACACCTTAGGTGTAAAAAAAGAAAATATTTCGTGGCTAAAGTATAGAAGCAAAACAAAAAATGGAAGATTTATCACATTATAGAAAGACCTACGACAAACATCGACTGTTAGAATCAGAAATCGATGAAAACCCAATGATGCAATTTCGCAAGTGGTTTTGTGAGGTAGATGAAAACAATTGGGCAGACGAAACCAACGCTGTTTCTGTATCGACCATCGGATTGGACGGATTTCCCAAAACGCGTGTGGTATTGTTGAAAAGCTACAACGAAGAAGGATTTGTATTTTATACCAATTATCAATCAGAAAAGGGGAGAGCCTTGTTGGAAAATCCACAAGTTTGTTTGTCATTTTTTTGGGCAAAAGCCGAGCGACAAGTAATTATCAAAGGAGTCGCAGAGAAAGTATCCGAAAATCAATCGGATAATTATTTTCAAAGTCGTCCAAAAGGAAGTCAGCTGGGAGCAGTGGTTTCACCACAGAGTGAGGTAATTCCGTCGTATGATTTTTTAGAAAATCGATTGGAAATATTGGAAAAACAATATGAAAACCAAACAGAAATACCAAGACCAAAGCATTGGGGAGGAATTTTGGTGCGACCAGTAAGTATCGAATTTTGGCAAGGGAGACCCAACCGTTTGCACGACCGTATTCGATATACATTGGAAGAAATGGATTGGAAAATCGAACGAATGGCACCGTAATATATTTTACTTGTGTATATTTGTAAAAATAAATTGAATAAGAAATGAGTTTAATCAGCTATTTTAAAAGTAAATCATTTATATTTTCAATAGTTACCGCATTGATAATTCTGGTTTTGTTGATTTTTGGGACTTTGAAATTTTTGAATGTTTATACACGACATGGTGAAGAAATAGAAATTCCAAATTTAGCGAAAATGAGTACCGAAGAGGCAGAAATTCGCTTAGATGACATCGGTTTAGAAATCGTTGTAATTGATACTGTTGATTTTACAACCAAAGTTCCACCTTTGACCATTGCTTGGCAAGAACCAACTGCTGGTGCTTTTGTAAAAGAGGGAAGAAAGGTATATGTAAAAATCAATGCGAAAAATTACGCATCGATACGATTGCCAAAATTGGAAAATCGTTCGTTGCGTCATGCCTTGGCTACATTGGAAATGGTAGGTTTACAACAAGGTGAGTTGATTTACGAACCAGACTTTGCTAAAGATGTGATTTTGCGTATAGAGCAAGATGGACGCATCTTGAGAGAAGGCGATAAGGTATTGAAAAACTCTAAAATCAATTTGGTTTTGGGAGATGGTTCTTTGGGATACACTCCTCAAAAACAAGACACTATCAGCGAAATCATCGAAGCTGTAGCACCAACTATAGACTCTATTTTTTAAAACACTATGATAACTCCAGCATTTACTGAAGAAGATTTACACGAACATTTTCGTTTTGAGGCAGGTAAAGGTCAAGCTCCTTTGCGTGTAGATAAATTTTTGATGAATCTCATCGAAAATGCCACTCGTAATAGAATCCAAAAAGCTGCCGAAAATGGCAATATCTTCGTCAATGGCGAACCTGTAAAATCCAATCACAAAGTAAAGGCAAATGATGTGGTGCAGGTGTTGATGGAACAACCTCCTTTTGAGCATATTATTATTCCAGAAGATATTCCGTTAGATATTGTGTATGAAGACGATGACTTGCTTGTGGTAAACAAACAAGCAGGATTGGTTGTGCATCCTGGTCACGGAAATTACACTGGTACTTTGGTTAATGCCTTAGCTTTTCACTTTGATCAATTGCCGTTGAATAGCTCAGAAAGACCTGGTTTGGTGCATCGTATCGACAAAGATACAACAGGACTTTTGGTGATTGCCAAAACCGAATTTGTCATGAACGAATTGCAAAAACAATTTGCCGAAAAATCTACCGAAAGAGAGTATATCGCCTTGGTTTGGGGCAATGTGGAAGAGGACAAAGGTACTATCGAAAGCTTCATTGGCAGACATCGTGTAGATCGAATGCAAATGGCAAGTTTTCCAGATGATAGCAATGGAGCTAAACACGCAGTTACTCATTATCAAGTAATTGAGCGTTTGGGTTATGTAACTTTGATTTCTTGTAAATTGGAAACGGGTCGTACACACCAAATCCGTGTACACATGAAATCGGTAGGACATACTTTGTTTAACGACGAACGCTACGGAGGTGATAAAATTTTGAAAGGAACTACTTTTACAAAATACAAACAATTTGTAGAAAATACCATGAAAGTATTGCCGAGACAGGCACTTCATGCACGAACTTTAGGTTTTTATCATCCTGTGAAAAAGGAATTTATGCGATTTGAAACGCCGATTCCGCAGGATATGGTACAGGCTATCGAAAAATGGCGAACTTACTCAGAATTTGGTAAACATCAAGAAGAAGAATAATCCTTATGAAACGAACGCAAAAGATATTTGCTGTTTCTTCTATGGATATTTTTTGGAAACAGTTGATTTACTGGTCAAAACAATTTCAAGAAGTGGTCTTTTTGGATTCCAATGACCATAATTTGAAGTATCATTCTGTGACAAAAATTTTGGCTTGTGATGCGATGACTTCTATTCAAACAGACGATTTCGAACAGTTTGAAGAGTTTGTTTCACATCTGAAAGATTGGTGTTTTGGCTTTGTTTCGTATGATGCCCAAATTTCTACCGAACAATTTCCTAATGAAAAAACAGATGTATTACAATTTCCTGATATTGCTTTTTTTCAACCCAAACGATTGATTGAAATTTTGGATAATCAACAGGTGAAATTTTCTTATTTGGCTTGTTGTGATGACGAAATTGACAATGATTTTCAAAACATTCAATTGGTTGAAATTACTGATTTTTCGCATGATAAAATTTCTTTACAAGCAAAAGTTTCACAAGAAGAATACATTAAAAATTTCAACAAAGCTAAACAATATATTCATCGAGGAGATTCGTATGAATTGAATTATTGTATCGAGTTTTTTGCTGAAAATGCGATTATTCACCCTGAATATTTCTTTTGTAAATTGAACGAAAAAGCCAAAAGTTCGTTTGCATCTTTTGTAAAATGGCGAGATAAATTTGCCTTGTGTGCATCGCCCGAACGCTATGTGAAAAAAATTGGAACTAAAGTGATTTCTCAACCTATCAAAGGAACAGCAAAAAGAGGAAAAACCGAAGAAGAGGATAAAAACAATATCAAATATTTGCAAACCAACCCCAAAGAACAATCTGAAAATCTGATGATTGTAGATTTGGTTCGCAATGATTTATCGAAAATAGCCGAAAAAGATACGGTAAAAGTCGAGGAATTATGTGGCATTTATTCATTTCCGACGGTGCATCAGATGATTTCGACGGTTGTGTGTGAAATTCCTCAACAGGCAACCCTACTCGATGTATTTCAAGCCTCGTTTCCGATGGGGAGTATGACGGGAGCACCAAAACAACGCACCATGGAAATCATCGCCGAATTGGAAGCTCACAAACGCGGATTGTATAGTGGTACGATTGGCTATATTTCACCCAATGGAGATGCTGATTTCAATGTGGTAATTCGCTCGTTATTGTACAATCAATCAAATAAATACGTATCGTTGAGTGTGGGAAGTGCTGTAACTTTTGTAGCCAATGCACATGACGAATACACCGAATGTTTACTCAAAGCTCAGTCGATAAGAGAGTTGTTGGAAAACTAAATGATAATGAAAGAAATATTTGAATTTCAACTACAACAGTTTGTTGTCGATATGCAACATACTACTTTTCTCCTTGCCGTAAGCGGTGGGGTGGATAGTATGGTGTTGTTAGATTTGTTTCAAAAATTGGGGTTGAAATTTCAAGTGGCTCATTGCAATTTTCAGTTGAGAGGCGAAGAAAGCGAAGATGAAACGCAATTTTTGAATGAATTTTGTCAAAAAAGGCAAATAATTTTACATATAAAATATTTTGATACAAAAAATTACGCTGTTCAATATAAACAATCAATTCAAATGGCAGCGAGGGAATTGAGATATGCTTGGTTTCAAGAGTTATTGATTGAAAATCAATTAGATTATTTGGTTACGGCTCATCATCTCAACGACCAAATCGAAACTTATTTTATTAATAGTTTACGAGCAACGGGAACCAAAGGTTTGATAGGAATTCCTGCGAAAAATGAACAAATCATCCGACCGTTGTTGTCGTTTTCTCGTACAGAAATTGAACAATATGCAACGGACAATCAACTGGAATGGAAAGAAGATTCGAGCAATCAATCAACCAAGTACATTCGCAATAAAATCAGAAAAGAAATAATCCCCATTTTAGAGGAAATTTCCCCTGATTTATATCAAAATTTTCAACAATTATTTTCCAATGTAAAAGAAGATTATTTGTTGAAAGATGAATTTTTAACCCAAATAAAACAAAGATTTACCCGAAAGGAACAAGATGTTTTAATCATCGATTTTGAAAAATTATTCCAAGAGGAAAATGGATTTATCAAATTGAAGCAAATCCTTTTGCCTTATGGATTTTCGGACGAAAATGAATTAGAAAAAATGTTGCAATCTATTTCGGGAAAATATATTCAAAATGCTGACTATCAATTGTTGAAAAATAGAGGAGAATTACATTTACGTGAAATCAATCTAAATTTTAACAAAGAATTGCATTTTTTTATCAAAAAAAACGAGCAAGAAGAAAATATTACTCTTATATTTGAAAACTTTTTTCTAAAAAATAGAGCTGATTTTCAGTTTGTGGCGGAATTTGATGCAGAAAATATACAATTTCCATTGCATATTCGTGTTCCAAAAGAGGGAGAATTGTTTCAACCTTTAGGTATGAATGGCAGGAAGAAAATTAGCAAATATTTGAAAGATAAAAAGTTGTCTATCTTTGAAAAAGAAGCCGTGCGAGTTTTGGTCGATGCAAAAGATGAAATTTTGTGGGTGATTGGTTTTCAGATAGATAATAGATTTAAACTAAACAAAAACACAACTAAAATTTTAAAGATTACAGTACAATGATTAAAAAGATTTGGTTTTTATTGTTGGTAAGTTTCCTTTCGATTGGAGCTTATGCACAGGTGAAAGATCCAGTAAAATGGACTTCGAAAATTGAGAAAATCTCAGACACAGAGTACAAAGTGATGTTGCATGCAACGATTGAAGATGAATGGCATATGTACTCGCAATTTACTCCTGAAGGGGGAGCGTTGCCAATGGAATTTATTTATGACAACGCCGAAGGAAATTACGAACCTCAAGGAAAAGCTACTGAAAGTGAGTATATTAAAAAATACAATGATATTTTTGAAGTAGATGAATATTACTTTGAAAAATCTGCTCAATTTTCGCATGTAATCAAAATTACAAATCCAGCAGTTGAAACCATCAATTTACAATTGTTTTATCAAGCATGTACGATCGAATGTATTCAATTTGACAAGTTTTTTGTGTTTGATTTAAAGGATTTAACTTCAAAAGCAGTGTTGAATTTTGAAGATGTACAATCATCAACAACTAAAAAATCAGAGGATTCAGAAAAACCAGCAGATGTTTCAGAATCAGGTAAAAAAGAAGAACAGAAAGGTATTTGGAGTATTTTCTTCTTATCGTTTGTAGGAGGATTTGCCGCATTGCTTACGCCGTGTGTATTCCCAATGATTCCGATGACGGTGAGTTTCTTTACAAAACAAAGTAAATCAAAAGCAAAAGGTATCAAAAATGCTATTATTTACGGTATTTCTATCATTGTAATTTATGTGTTTTTGGGATTGTTGGTTACTCGTTTGTTTGGAGCAGATTCATTGAACGCATTATCAACAAATGTGTGGTTTAATGTGGTTTTTTTCGTGATTTTGATTGTGTTTGCCGCATCATTCTTAGGTGCATTCGAAATCATGTTGCCAAACTCTTGGGCAAATAAAATCGACCGTCAAGCCGATAGAGGAGGTATGATCGGAATTTTCTTTATGGCATTGGCATTGGCGATTGTTTCATTCTCTTGTACAGGTCCGATTGTAGGAACTTTGTTGGTAGAAGCTGCTTCTAAAGGAGGAACCGCTCCATTGATTGGAATGTTGGGATTCTCATCAGCGTTGGCATTGCCATTTATGTTGTTTGCCATGTTCCCAGGATGGTTAAACTCTATGCCTCGTTCGGGAGGTTGGATGAATACTGTAAAAGTATCATTAGGATTTTTAGAATTGGCATTGGCATTGAAATTCTTGTCAAATGCAGATTTGGTATTGCAATTGGGATTGTTGCAAAGAGAAGTATTTATCGCATTGTGGATTGCAATTTTCGGAACATGGGCAATTTATTTGTTTGGAAAAATTCAATTGCCACACGATTCGCCAGTAGCAAAATTGTCAGTGGGTAGAACATTTTTGGCCATAGTAGTTACGACATTTACCATATATATGGTTCCAGGATTGTGGGGAGCACCTCTGAAATTGTTGTCGGGAATGACACCACCTCAGACCTATTCAGAAAGTCCGAAAGGATTTGGTGGAGGAGGAGCTGCATCTGCTGATGTAGAATTGCCTCAAGGAGCAAAAGAAGGTTCACACGGAATCGTAACTTTTACAGATTACGAAAAAGGAATGGCGTATGCCAAAGAAGTAAACAAACCTGTGTTGTTGGATTTTACAGGATATGCTTGTGTAAACTGTAGAAAAATGGAAGACCATGTGTGGATTGACAACAAAATATTGCCAACATTGAAAAATGATATTGTTTTGATTTCGCTGTATGTAGATGACAAAAAAGACTTGCCAGAATCTGAGCAATATGTTTCTGAAACTACAGGAAAGAAAATCAAAACTGTGGGTAACAAATGGAGTGATTTCCAAATTGAAAAATACCAAGCCAATGCACAACCTTATTATATCATTTTAGACCACGAAGGAAATAGCCTAAACACACCAGTTGGTTATACTCCAAATGTTGATGAATATATGCAATGGTTAGAAAGTGGAATTTCTAAGTTTTAATATTTTAAACACATAGATAAAATAGAACACATAGATTCGCAAAAGTCTATGCGTTCTCTTAAAGCGAAGCGTCTTTGTTTCTCAGTGGTAAAAATAAACTATGTGTCTATGTGGAAATAAATATTTTATTAGAAGCACAAAAAGTGTTTATCTGTGAAATCAGCGAGAGAATAAAAAAAAGAATATGAAAAAAATAGCTATAACGATATGTGCATTAGTGGTGACAACATTTGCCAATGCACAAGTAGTAACACCAAAAGCAAGTCCGAGTGCTGAAGTAGAGCAAGTGGTGGGCTTGACAAAAGTAGAAGTAAACTATTCAAGACCAGCAACCAAAGGTCGTTCGGTATTTGGAGATTTGGTACCATATGGAAGATTGTGGCGTACGGGAGCCAATGAAAACACGGTTGTTGAATTTACAGATGATGTACAAATCGATGGAAAGGTATTGGAAAAAGGGAAATATGCCATTTACACAGTGCCTTCGCCAACCCGTTGGGAAGTGGTGTTCTACAAAGATTTCAACAATTGGGGATTGCCAAAAGAATACAGCGAAGAAAAAATCGCATTGACTACAGTGGCAAATTCAGAAATGTTGGATACCAACGAAGAATTTTTTACAATCGAAGTTACACCAATTACTACTGATAAAGGAGATTTGGTGATGTCTTGGGAAAAAACAAGAGTAAGAATTCCGTTTGAAGTACCAACTCATAAAAAGACTATGGAAAGTATTGCTTTGTTGAACGAAGAGTCTAAAGCCTCTGATTTTTATGCCGCAGGACAATATTTGTACAGCATCAACCAAGAAAATGAAAAAGCATTGGAGTATGTAAACAAATCTATAGAGATGCAAAACGATGCACCTTTTTATATGTTGCGTACAAAATCGTTGATTCAGCATCGTTTGGGCGACAAGCAAGGAGCAATAGAAACTGCTAAATTGTCTTTAGAAAAAGCTGAACAAGCAAATAATTTAGATTATATCAAAATGAACAGAGATTCTTTGTTGGAATGGATGAAGTCATAATGGATATAAATTCATTTTTTCATATATACATTGGTTAAATTTTATTTTATTGATTAATTCCCAAAACAAATTGCAGTTTTGGGAATTTTTTTATTGAAAAATGTAAAAAAAATAAATTAAATGTAATTTGTAAATTAGTTTGGTACGGTCTTTGAAATATTTTAACCGAATAATTAAACTTTTTAAAATATGAAACAGACAATTTTTGCATTAGCTGCTATGTTTGCCTTAGGAGGTACAGCAGTAGCACAGGAAGTTAAATTTGGACCGAAAGCGGGTGTGAATTTTTCAAAACAAAATCACAATGATGCAAAAGCTCATACAGGATTCCATGTAGGAGCTGTAGCTGAAATCAAATTGGGTGAAAAATTCTCAATCCAACCTGAGGTTCAATACTCTACACAAGGTTCTAAAGTTGAACGTGAAATTTTGGGAACAAAATTCTCTGCTAAACATCAATTGGATTATGTAAATGTGCCAGTAGTTGCTAAATTTTATGTAGTTGATGGTTTATCAATCGAGGCAGGTCCTCATGTATCATTCTTGGCTAAAGAAAGCTATGAGGTGAAAGCTGGTAATTTAGGTGTTGGAGGTTCAAATCAAAAACCATTCGAGGCTAAGAAATTAGACTACGGAGTGTCTGCAGGTTTGGCTTACGACACACCAAGCGGATTGTTTTTCAATGCTCGTTACATGATCGGATTGAACGACTTGCGTGAGTCTGATACAACAGGTGATGCAGTAAAATCATCAGTGATTCAAGCTGGAGTAGGATTTAAATTCTAATCAAACATAAAGTAAGAAAAAGGTTGCTCAATTGAGCAACCTTTTTTATTAAATGATTTTGGTTTCGATTAGATTTTCTTACGCATTCTTGCTACAGGGATGTCCAATTGTTCTCTGTATTTTGCAATGGTTCTACGTGCGATAGGATATCCTTTTGATTTTAAAATTTCAGCTAATTTATCATCTGGATATGGCTTTGATTTATTTTCCTCTTCGATGACTTGTTGTAGTGTTTTCTTAATTTCAATGGTAGAAATTTCTTCTCCTTCTTCGTTTACTATTGCTTCTGAGAAAAATTCTTTAATCAATTTTGTACCATAAGGAGTGTCAATGTATTTATTATTTGCTACACGCGAAACTGTAGAAATATCTAAACCTATTTTGTCTGCAATATCTTTCAAAATCATAGGCTTGAGCAATTTTTCATCACCTTCCAAAAAATAATCTTTTTGATAATCGATGATGGCACTCATAGTCACAAATAAAGTTTCTTGTCTTTGTTTGATGGCATCTATAAACCATTTAGCACCATCTAATTTTTGTTTGATGAACTGCACGGCTTCTTTTTGAGCATTGCTTTTTTGCGTACTCTCCTTGTAGGTTTGTAGCATTTCTCTATAATCGTTTGATATATGCAATTCTGGTGCGTTTCTCGAATTGAGTTGCAATTCTATTTCTCCATCTTCAACGTTTACAATAAAATCAGGTATGATATGTTCGATGATTTTAAACGAATTTGAAGAAAAACTACTTCCAGGTTTAGGATTTAATTTTTCAATTACATCGATTACATTTCTCAATTCGGATTGCTTCAAATTGTATTTTTGCAACAATTTGTCGTAATGTTTTTTAGTAAAAGCATCAAATTGATTTTCAATAATGTCTTTAGCCAAATCTACTGTTTCTGTAGGGATTTTGTTTTTTAATTGTAGCAACAAACATTCTTGAAGACTACGAGCACCAACGCCAATCGGATCTAATAAATGGATTACAGTTGCGATGATTTTTTCTACTTTTTCTTCAGTGGTATAAATACCTTGCGTAAATGCCATATCATCTACCAAATCTTGATTTTCTCTTCTCAAATACCCTGTATCATCTATACTTCCAATGATAAATTCGGCTATGATACGTTCTTCTTCGCTAAGTATAAAAGTGTCTAATTGTGACAATAGACTTTGATGGAAACCTTCTTGAGCGATGATTGGCGTAGAATGTTTTTCGTCGTCATCGCTGTAATTGTTTGCATTGAGTTTGTATGAAGGGATTTCGTCATCACTCAAGTATTCGTCAATATTGATATCATCTGCATCGATGCGATTTTCTTCAAAATTGTCGTAATCTTCTTGATTGTTTTCAAAATTATCTAATTCTGCGTTGTCTTCCTTACCTGATTCTAAAGCCGGATTTTCCTCCATTTCTTCTTTCAATCTTTGTTCAAATGCGAGCGTTGGCAATTGAATCAATTTCATCAATTGAATTTGTTGAGGAGAAAGTTTTTGAGATAATTTTAATTGTAAATTTTGCTTTAGCATTGTATTTATTATGTTATAAATTCTGTCAAAAATAAATAAAATACGAAAAATTTCAAAACAAATTATCTATTAAAGTGTTTCTATGTCTAAAAATCAAATTCTATTATAGAAACTTTATCGTTTTTTAGCAAAGATTTCATTACATCCGATGATTTGTTGATATAAAATTTATGAAAAAGAGTAGAAGAATCGGTTGGTAAATCATTACTTTCCAAAATTTGATGTACTCTATTGGCTATTGCAGCTCCAGAGTCGATGATTTGGATGGATGAATCAGTGATTTCTTTCAAAATAGATTTGAAAAAGGGATAGTGTGTACACCCTAAAACAATATGGTCAACTTGAGCATCTCTCATAGGTGTAACATATTGAATCAGAAGTTTTTTTAATTCTTCTGAATATAATTTTCCACTTTCGATAAGTTGTACTAAATGATGCCCTGCTTGTTCAACAAATTCGACTTTTGGAAAAGATTTTTTTGCTTCGATATATTTTTCACTTTGCAAAGTAGCCAAAGTAGCCAAAACGCCAATTTTTTTACTTTTGGAAGCTAAAACTGCGGGTTTTATAGCAGGTTCTACACCGATAATAGGTAGGTTGTATTCAGTTCTTAATTCGTTGATAGCGTTAGTGGTAGCTGTGTTACAAGCAACTACAATTGACGAAACATTTTTGGTGAGTAAAAAGTCGATGTTTTTTTTGCAAAGAGTAATGATTTCGTCTTTACTTTTTGGTCCATAAGGAGCATTTTTACTATCAGCAAGATAGATAGTAGAGAGCTGTGGAAGTTTGTTATTTATTTCCTTCCATACAGTAATTCCTCCCAAACCAGAGTCAAACAATCCTATGATTACATCGTTTTTTTGCATAGTACAAAAATATGATATAAACTTTAAAATATTTTATTGTTTGTCAATTTTATTTTCTTGATGAAATTGTGTTTGACATATCCATAAATCAATCCACAAATAAGAAACATTACAGATAAAAAAATAACTGCCCCAAAAGGCAGCTATGAAGATATAAAAATTATTCCAAACTATATGATGTTCCGTCTTTACCGTCTTTTAGTTGGATACCTAAGACTTTCAATTCATCACGGATTTTGTCTGACAACGTCCAATCTTTGTTGGCTCTGGCCTCCAATCGTATATTGATTAGCATTTGTAATACACCGTCCAATTTATCGTTGTTTTGAGCGTTTTGTTGATTGACTTCCAATCCTAACACATCAAAAACAAAAGCGTTTAAGGCAGCTATTAATTTTTCTTTGTCAGTTGTTGAAATCGTTGCTTTTTCGTCTTTTACCAAATTGATAAATTTTACAATTTCAAATAATTGTGCAATTAAAATTGGCGAATTGAAATCGTCTGTCAAAGCTTCGATACATGCATTTTTCCACGCTTGTAAATCGAATGAAGATTTTTCAGAAGTTGCCAATGTCGGTAAAATTTTCACGGCGTCCATCAATCTTAAAAAACCTTTTTCGGCTGCGAGCATCGCATCGTTTGAGATGTCCAACACCGAGCGGTAATGTGCCTGCATAAAACAAAAACGAACCACACTTGGCGAAAAGGCTTTTTCAAAGAAATTGTTATCCCCAAAAATCAATTGCATTGGCAAAATATAATTTCCAGTAGATTTACTCATTCTAGCACCGTTCATCGTGAGCATATTGGCGTGCATCCAATAGCGTACAGGCGAATGTCCGTGTCCAGCTTTTCCTTGTGCGATTTCACATTCGTGGTGTGGAAATTTCAAATCCATTCCTCCACCGTGAATATCAAACTCTTCTCCTAAATATTTGGTACTCATTACGGTACATTCTAAGTGCCACCCTGGAAAACCGTCTCCCCAAGGCGATGCCCAACGCATAATGTGAGCTGGTGAAGCCTTTTTCCACAAGGCAAAATCTTGCGGATTGCGTTTTTCGCCTTGTCCGTCCAAATCGCGGGTATTAGCAAAAAGTTCTTCGATGTTTCTTCGAGAAAGTTCACCATAGTTCAATCCACGACGGTTGTATTCCAACACATCAAAATAGACCGAACCATTGCTTTCGTAAGCAAAACCATCTTTGATGAGTTTTTCTGTCAGTTGGATTTGCTCCAAGATATGTCCCGTAGCCGTTGGCTCGATTGTAGGAGGTTGCAGGTTGAAAAGTTCCAACACTTTATGAAAATCAACGGTATATTTCTGTACGATTTCCATAGGTTCGAGTTTTTCCAAACGCGATTGTTTCACAAAGCGGTCGTTGTTTACATCGCCGTCGTCGGTAAGGTGTCCAGCATCGGTGATATTACGAACATAACGCACTTTGTAACCCAAATATTGAAGGGTACGGAAAATAAAGTCAAACGACATAAAAGTACGCACATTCCCCAAGTGTACATTGCTATACACTGTAGGCCCACATACATACATTCCGACATAACCTTCTTTTATCGGTTGAAACAATTCTTTTTCGCCTGAAAGCGAATTGTATATTTTTAGTTGCATAATTTACTAAAAATTAAAATTTCGTCTCCAATTTGATGTAATCCAAAAACTCTCTACGAGTTTCCAAATTTTTGAAAGCACCTCCAAATTCAGCTGTAACTGTACTGCTTTCAATATCTCTAATTCCACGAGAATTTACACATAAGTGTTTGGCATCGATTACACAAGCTACATCTTCTGTATTCAATACGCGTTTTAATTCTTCAACAATCTGAATCGTCAAACGCTCTTGTACCTGTGGTCGTTTTGCATAATAATCCACAATGCGGTTCATTTTTGACAAACCGACTACTTTACCTGAAGAAATATACGCCACATGAGCTCTACCTACGATAGGCAACAAGTGGTGTTCACAAGTAGAATAAACCACAATGTTTTTTTCTACCAACATTTCGCCGTATTTGTATTTGTTTTCAAATGTTGAGGAAGAAGGTTTTTTAGCAGGGTTCAATCCGCCAAAAATCTCTTTTACAAACATTTTTGCTACACGATTGGGCGTACCTTTCAAACTATCGTCTGTCAAGTCCATACCCAAAGTGGTCAATATTTTTTCTACATCTCCTTTAATCGATTCTATTTTGTCTTCGTCGCTCATGTCAAAAGCGTCGACTCTTAAAGGTGTATGATCGCAAGTAGCGATGTGGTTGTTTCCTATTTCGTCGTGAAAATTGTCTGACTTACACATTTTTTATGTTTATTTTGTTTAAACGGCAAATATACTGAATAATGTTTTAAGTACAAAAAGACAAAATATCATCTCTTTTAATAATTATCGAAAATAATTTTTCTTAATTGATGAAACCTATTTTTTTGAATATAAAGTTTGATAATTTTTATTTAGAAATAAAATGTATATTTGCCGAGAACAAATTCAAACATATGAAACGATTGAAAGAAAAATGGGGAGTAACTTCTAATTTTCAATTTGCTATAATTTTGATAGTTTTTGCAATTACAGGAAGTACTTCGGCGTATATAACCAAGCCGATTATGAGTTGGTTAGGAATAACAAAAGACAGCATGCCTTTGGTTTTTTATTACCTTTTATCACTATTGTTGATCTTACCTGTATATAAAGTTTTATTGGTACTAATTGGTAGTATTTTTGGTCAATATGCGTTTTTTTCAGCTTTTGTAAAGAAAATGCTTCACAGAATGAAATTAGGATTTATCTGGAAATAAATAAAACAGCAATATTCAAACGAATATTACTGTTATTTTTTTACTCTAAACTTTTTAATGCCAATTCATAGCTTTTCAATCCAAAACCTATGATAATACCTTCGCAAACAGGCGAAAGATAGGAATGGTGCCTAAACGATTCTCTGGTAAATGTATTGGAAATATGCACTTCGATTACACGAGTTTTTATACTTCTAATAGCATCGGCAATCGCAATAGAAGTATGGGTGTAGGCTCCTGCGTTTAAAATAATTTTGTGCGAATCAAATCCGTGAGTATGTAAACAATCGATGATTTCGCCTTCGTGATTACTTTGGAAATAATGTAATTCGTATTGAGGGAATTTTTCTTTTAGTTGTTCAAAATATTCCTCAAAACTTTGATTTCCGTATATTGTTTGTTCTCTTTTGCCTAATAAATTCAAATTAGGGCCGTTGATAATGATTATTTTTTTCATATTTTTTCTTTTTTAGCCACGAATAACTTTTCTTTTACACCTTCGGTGTAATTTGTGGCTGTCTCTAACACCACAGGTGTTTTTTTAATAGAAATTGTGCTAATCTTCCTACACTGTAGGTGTTTTCCTCAAATTTTTTACAAACGACAATAAAATATAAAACAAAATGATCATAGGTACGCCAATGATTTTGAATATCAATAGCAAACCTACCGAAAGCAATAAAAAGAGAATTTTTAGTTGATTGCCTTTAAACGATTTTTTTTTGATTTTAAGCGAAAACAAAGGTAAATCTTCATTCATAATCCAAGCACTCAAAAAAGAAATCGCCATCAATATATTAGGTTGTGATAAAAAATTACTCAACCAATCGATGCCTCCATTGGTAATAACTAAAGGTAAACTTATGATAAACAAAGCGTTTGCAGGTGTTGGTAATCCTATAAAACTATCGGTTTGACGCGTGTCAATATTGAATTTTGCCAATCGTAAACAAGCACCAATTGCAATTATAAACCCAAAATATGGGGCAATTTGTCCGAAAGTTCCGCTATAAATCGTGCAATTTTCTCCGCACATCAACGATTGCTGTTCGATGAGTTTGTACATCACCACTGCCGGAACAACTCCCGAAGTTACCATATCTGCCAAAGAATCCAATTGTAATCCCAACGGACTGGAAACTTTTAGCATACGGGAAAAAAATCCGTCAAAAAAGTCGAAGAAAATTCCCAAACAAACAAAGAAAAATGCCCATTCTACTTGATTTTCAAAGGCAAATTTCAAGGCAATTAATCCAGAAAATAAATTCAATAAGGTAATAGCGTTTGGTATGTGCTTTTTTATCATAACTTTGTACAGAATTAAAAAACAAAAGTAATCAATAACTACTAAATATTATGTCAAAAATTTGATTATTATGCAAATCTGATTAAATTTGGCTTGATTATATTTGTAGAATAGAAGTAAACTTGACTTTTCAGTCTTGTCATTGCTTCGCCAGTTCGAGCTAAGCTCTCGTGACCGACGATAGGAGGAATCTTATAAAACATCAAACAATAAAAGATTGCTTCGTCAGTTCGGGACAATCCCTCGGAGCTTCACTTCGTTTGTTCCGATTGCTATCGAAACGAACTTGTTCTGAATGACAGATCAAAAAAACAAAATTATATAATAGTGAAAAAAATATCCTCAATAATCGCTCTATTTGTCATCGCTCAGATGCAAGGACAGCAGGTAAAAAGTTATGCCAATGAATTTCTGCATATTGGAGTAGATGCAGCCGCAATGTCGATGGCAAATTCTGTGGTTGGACATACCGACAATGTCTATTCAACATATTGGAATCCAGCGGGTCTTACTCAATTAGATGACAAACAAGCGGGATTGATGCACGCCAGTTATTTTGCCAATATTGCTCAATATGATTATGCAACTTTTGCCATGCCATTGACCTACAAAACGGCATTGGGATTTTCTTTGATGCGTTTTGGAGTAGATGATATTTTGAATACTACTCAGTTGATAGACCAAAATGGAAATGTGGATTACTCGCGTATTTCAAAATTTTCTACCGCTGATTATGCGTTTACGGTTTCATTTGCAAAACAGACTCAAATCGAAGGACTTACCCTTGGAGGAAACGCTAAAATATTGCGTCGTATCATCGGAAGTTTTGCCGATGCTTGGGGGTACGGATTGGATTTTGGGGTGCAATATCAGTCAAAAAGCAATTGGAAATTAGGAGCAATGCTCCGTGATGCTACGACTACCGAAACCGTATGGAGTTTCAATCAGTCGGAGATTGATAAAATTAAAGATGCTATCGACGGACACAACCAAACGATGCCCGATAAAAACGAACGCTCTTTGCCAGTGTTGCAGTTAGGAGCAGCAAAATCGTTTGCTATCAATAATAAAATCAATGTGTTGGCTTCTGGTCAGTTAAACACTCAATTTTTCCAAACCAATGGAATTATCTCTGGAAAAGGATATAGTATTCAACCTGCCGTAGGTTTTCAAGCAGATTACAATGATATGGTATTTTTGCGAGGAGGTTTGGGTAATTTTCAAAACGAAATGCAAATCGACGGCAAAGAAAAAATGACTTTTCAACCTAATATTGGTTTAGGATTTAAATACAAAGGAATTGCCGTTGATTATGCTTTGACAGATATAGGAAATCAAAGTGCAGCTTTGTATTCAAATATATTTTCGATTCGTGTAGATTTTCTAACATTTAGATAATTAGTGAGTTTTGAAAAAGTTGTTGTTAATCTTTATTGGATTTTTTATTTCGATTTTCAGTAGTTCAGCTCAAGTATCGTTGAAAGATAAAACGCTTTCCGAATCGGCTCAAATCAGTGTTTACACCTGCGGAGTGGGAGAGGAGTTGTATTCTTTGTTTGGACATACAGCCTTGAGAGTGAAAGATGTAGAGCAAAATATTGATTTAGTTTTTAATTATGGGATGTTTGATTTTGATACACCAAATTTTTATGGAAAATTTATCAAAGGAGATTTGTTGTACAGCATAGGGATTGATTCTCAAAAAGATTTTATTTATGCTTATACATACGCTGACCGTACGATTACCGAACAAATTTTAGAACTTTCAGCTGAAGAAATACAAAAGATTTGGTCAACTTTGTGGAAGCAATACGAATCGGACGAACGCTACTATTTGTACAAATTTATTTTTGATAATTGTACCACCAGAGTTCACGATTTGATAGATCAAACTGCACATTATCAGATAAAAAAAGATTTTCCATCCAATCAAAAAACATATAGACAAATATTGAATGATTATCTGAAATTGCAATATTTTCCGCAGTTGGGAATCAATTTGGTATTTGGAAGTAATGTCGATCAACCGAATGAATTGTTGTTTTTACCCGAACAATTTTTAGAAGGAATTCATTTGACAGATCGATTGCAAAAAGATGTGAAAATTTGGCATACTTCGACACATAAACCACAAGAGAAAAAACAACCAGAAAAATATGCATTTTGGGCGTTTTTGGCAATTTTTGCTTTTTTTGGAAAGTATAAAGCCATCCGAAATGTGTATTATATTATAGCCACATTATTAGGAGGGTTGATTTTGTGCATTCAACCGTATTCGATGCATGAAGAAGTGTTGAACAATTGGACATTTTTGATTTTCAATCCATTAATGATAATAATGTTGTTTATCAAAAATCCATTAAGAAGAAAAATTGCTATCGGTCAATTGGTACTTTCGATTTTGGCTCTAAGTTTGCTTTCAATGGAAAAAATCACAATTATTTTACCATTATTATTCTTACATTTTGTGATTTTATTGTGGGAAATCCTATTAACAAATAAAAATAAAAAATAAAATTCACTAAATAATGTTCGGATTTTTTAAAAAGAAAATACATTTAAGAGATTGCATACCTGTGGGGTATGTAGATATACATTCTCATACACTTTGTGGTATAGACGATGGAGCTCAAAATATTCAGGATACGAAATTTTTGCTCAATGCTATGCAAGATTTAGGTTTCGGAAAAGTAATTACAACTCCGCATACCATAACAGATATTCACCCAAATACAACACAAATCATACAAGCTACTCATGAAAAAGTTGTCAGAGAATTGCCCAAAGAAACGCAACAATTGAGTTATCATGCTGCTTCGGAATATATGTTAGACGACCAATTTGAAGCTCGTGTAAAAGCTGATGATTTATTGACATTGAAAGATAAATTCGTTTTGGTAGAAATGTCGTATATTAATCCGCCGATTTTTTTGGACGATGTATTGTTTTTGTTGGTGTCAAAGGGTTATACTCCTGTGATGGCTCACCCTGAACGATACAATTTTTATAAAGGAGAAAAATCTGCTTTTGAACACCTAAAACGCATGGGATGCAAATTGCAATTAAATTTGCTTTCAACGGTGGGATATTATGGTGAAAGCGTAGCAAAAACTGCCAATATGTTGTTGAAAGAAGGAATGTATGATTTTTCGGGTTCGGATATGCACCATGGAAAACATGTAAATGCTTTTGACAATCCTTTGGTAATCAAAGAAACAGATAAATTGAAAGATTTGTTGAAAAAGAATGAGTTTTTTAGGTAAAAAGATAATTTGAAAATTTGAAAATGAAGTTATCTCAACTTTTAAATATTAGTTTTATTTCACGCTGATGAAGATAGATTTTTATATTTTTTTCTGTTAATTTTATTTTCGCTGATGTTTTTTAATTTATCAAAAAAAACAAAATCTGCGGTAATCTGCTTTAAATCGTAGGTTTAATCGTTTTTAAGTGTTGTTTTCTTAAATCATTTCAAAAATATATATGTGTAAATCTGCGTTAAACACACTCCGCTCTTCGAGCACCCCTCCTTTTTAGAGGGGAAAGTGTGAGAAAAAAAAGTCAAGATGACTTCAAAGTTAAAATTACTCGCAATAGACTATGGTTTCTCTTAAAGCGAAGCGTCTTTGATTCTCGGTTCTAAAAATATCTATGTGGTAATAAAAGAAAAAAACGAAAAATACAAACAATGGAAATAGGAAAAGACAATTTGCTCAAAATCGTTCGTTTTACCTCAGTAGGAGCTTTTCTTACTGATGGAGAACATGAGGTTTTGTTGCCAAAAAAATATACAACTCGTGAGATGCAACCAGAAGACGAAGTAGAAGTTTTCGTTTACCTCGACCACGAAGAACGACCAGTTGCAACCACACTCGAACCCAAAATTTACCGTGATGAATTTGCTTTACTCAAAGTAAATTACATCAACGAATTTGGGGCGTTTTTAGATATGGGATTGGAAAAAGATTTATTTGTACCTTTCAAGGAACAGGCAAGAAAAATGAAAGTCAATAAAAGATATTTGATTTACATGTATTTAGACCCAAAATCCAATCGATTGGTGGGTTCGTCAAAATTGAATCAATTTCTCAATCTCACAGAACCCGATGTAGAAGTGGGGCAAGAAGTGGATTTAATTGTTTCGCATATTACCGAAATGGGTATCAATGTGATAATCAATGAAAAATTTAAAGGTTTGATGTACAAAAATCAAGTGTTTGAAGATTTACGCACAGGCGATCGCATCATCGGTTACATCAAAGAAATCAGAAAAGATGGCAAAATCGATGTGTCGCGTACACCTATAAATTTTACTCAAAAAGCCGGTAAATTGAGTCAAATTATCTTAGAGATTTTAGATGAAAATGATGGTTATCTTGGTTTGCACGACAAAAGTCATCCAGAAGAAATTAAAGATATTTTGGGAATGAGTAAAAAAGCGTTTAAGCAAACCATTGGAACGCTTTATAAAGAAAAGAAAATAAAAATAACAGACAAGGGGATTTTTAAGGTGAAGAATTAAGTACAAAGTATTAAGTATGTACAAAATCCGAATTTCTCGGGACAGGATATTAAGTAGAAGAAACTATAGAGGTTTTATTTTGTTATAAAATAATCCTCAGATGTGACTGTAAAAACTATAAAATGAAAAATTTTTGGACATTGTTTTTTTTGTGTATTTGTACAATCGCAAATGCACAATTTGATGAAGAAGAATTGGAAGTAATCTATATTGACAAGCTGAGTCGTTCGCAAATCGAACAAGTGATTACCAATGTACGAAACAAAACCTACAAAAATTATGTAAATAACACTCATGATTATGAGGTAACGCACAAAGCGGTTCTCAATGACACACTTACTTTGGTAGATTCTAAAGAATTGTACGAAGTGGCGATATTTTTTGCCAATAAAAAGATAAACAAATCAATAAAATCTCATCCAAACAATAAAAACGAAATCAATCGAGCATTTTTTGAACGTTATTCATTTAATGATTCTCCGATGTATTGGTTGACAGAATTTGTCATTCGCAAATATGTAAATGTTCCTGATTTGGATTTTTTAAATAATTTTGGAGAATATCAATTTCAAAGAAGTTATGAAAAAGATTTGGTTCGCATAGATTTTTATTCGGATGATATGTACGAAGGTTATTTTACTTTTGACAAGAATTACAACCTAAAAGAAGTGTCTTTTTATCTTTTACACCCCTATCCAATAGATCATTCTCAAACCAAAAACGGTAAAAAGATGTTTACCAAAAATTGGAAATACACCAAAGAAAAAGTGAGTATTTTGTTTGAATTAAATACTCAAAATAAATTGGTAATCAAAGAAATGAAAGCTGAAGAACAAATTACAGATTACAATTTTCAACGATTTAATGCTAAAAGAGAATTGCTTTTGGAAGATAAAAATCTCAATTTCAAAACCGAATTGTTGTTTAAAGCAAAAAGATAATTTTGAATACAATAAAAATGTTGACTATATTTGGTCAACATTTTTTTATTCCATCACATGAAAAATTTTAAATTTTCAGCCATACTCATACTCATATATATTGCAATAATAAATATTCCTACATCGTGGGCAGATGTTTATCATACTGAAATTTATCCATTGATTGACGCTTTTTTAAGTGCAATTTTCGGTTGGAGTAGCTTTTCTATAGGAGATATTTTATATGGAATTTTAGTGATTTTTTGTTTGTATAAACTAATTTTTTATTTCAGTAAAAAGCAATGGCAAAACATGTTGATTTTTACTCTGCAAACTTCGTTTAGTTTGTTGATTGCTTTTCAATTATTGTGGGGAATCAACAATTTTAAAACACCTTTAGACCAACAATTACAATTGAAAAAAGGCTATACCTACGAGCAATTAATTGATTTTACTCTAAAAAAAATAGAAAATATAAATAGTTTATATGATCAAATTCCTACGAAAAACGATTTTATTGGTGTAAAAATAGAAGAAGATTATGATTTGTTTTATGATGAAACTTTGAAAAATTTAGAAAAAGTAGATTTTATCAATCACAAATCGATTGCTCAACTCAAGAAAGCCAAACCGTCGATGTATAGTTATTTTCAAACCAAAATGGGATTTAGCGGATATTTTAATCCTTTTACTCACGAAAATCAGATAAATTATAAAATTCCTCATACAAGTAAACCTACAACATATACTCATGAATTGATTCATCAATTGGGGTATTCGAGTGAAGCAGAAACCAATTTTATTACCTATTGTGCTTTGTATCAATCAGATAATATGAAAATAAGGTATGCAGCAGAATTGTTTGTTGTAAAATATGCTTTGAATGAAATATATAGAATTGATGATGAAAAATTTATTGAATTGTCTATAGAATTACGCGAAGGTGTAATGGATAACTTCTACGAATCAGTTATGTTCTGGAAAAAAAACAAAAACTTTTCATCACCAATTGCAAAAAAAATATATGGTTGGTTTCTAAAATCAAACAATCAAAAAGAGGGGATTCGTTCCTACAACAAAGTAATCGATTTACTTATAAACTACGAATCAATTTCTTCGGATAGTTTGCGTTTCAAAGGATGAATCAATACCCTTGATTCTCTGTCAAATACAAAGTAATTATACACCCAACTCCAGAATACCAAGGCTTTGTTTTTGAATCCAATGAGTGAAATCAAATGGATAAACATCCATACAAACCATGCAAAAATGCCGCTGAAATGTAGGTTAGGCAAATCTACAACGGCTTTGTTTCTACCTATTGTAGCCATCGAACCTTTGTCGTTATAGACAAAAGCCTCTAATGGAAATCCTTTTTCTAAGGCTTCGATGTTTTTTGCCAACAATTTTCCTTGTTGAATAGCAGGCTGAGCCATCATTGGGTGTCCGTTCGGTGTTTTTTCGGTTTGTATGGCAGCAATATCTCCGATGGCAAACACGTCCGTAAAACCTTCGACTTGATTAAATTCATTCGTAATGATACGAGATGATCGATTGGTTTTGTCATCAACTCCTTTTACCACATTTCCTTTTACACCGGCAGACCATATCATTCCTTTGGTTTCGATTTGCATACCATCTTTTGTAGTAACCACATTTCCATCATAGTCAGACACGATTTGACCTAAATGAACCGTTACACCTAAGCGTTGTAAAAATTCGAGAGCAGCTTTGGTAGATTTATCGCTCATAGCGTCCAATATGCGTTTTCCCCCTTGAATCAAGTGAATGTCCATCATAGAAAAATCCAAATCGGGGTAATCTTTAGGCAAAAATGCCTTTTTCATTTCAGCCAAAGCCCCCGCCAATTCTACCCCTGTAGGACCTCCTCCTACAATCACAAAGGTCATCAGTTTTTTGCGAATTTTTTGATTGTTGGTTTGTAGAGCCAATTCTAAGTTTTGAATGATAACATTTCTGATTTGCAAGGCTTCAGGTATTGTTTTCATTACAAAACTGTGTTTTTCAATGTTTTCATTGCCAAAAAAGTTGTTGGTCGATCCAGTAGCCACAACCAAATAGTCGTAGTAAATCGTACCAATATCTGTGTGTACTTTTTTGTTGGTGGTATCTACAGAAAGCACTTCCGACATACGGAAAAACGATTCTTTGTGGTTTTGTAAAATTTTTCTGATAGGATAGGCAATCGAACCTTCTTCCAAACCACCCGTTGCTACCTGATACATCAAAGGTTGAAAGTTGTGATAGTTGTGTTTGTCGAGCAATACAACTTGAAAGTTTTTGTATTTGAGGTTTCTAGCCAAAGAAAGACCAGCAAAACCCGCACCTATAATTACGACTCTTGGGTGTTTAGAGTCTGGAATATTCATCATAATAAAATAGTTTTTTACAAAAATAAACCAAGTTTTTTTTCTTTATAATCGGTTTTAGAATATTTTAGCAAAAAAATATGGAAAAAACTGTAACAAAAAGTAGAAGTTTGCTACTAATGGGGTATGGTAAATAAAGAATTGCAAACAAATTTTATTGAATTGCTGAATGAACATCAAAATCTCATTCATAAGATTTGTCGTATTTATACAAACAATATGACAGATCACGATGATTTGTTTCAAGAAATTTCTATTCAGTTGTGGAAATCTTTTCCTCAATATAGAGGAGAGTCAAAATTTACTACTTGGGCGTATAGAGTTGCTTTGAATACGGCTATTTCACTTCACAGAAAGACACAAAATAATGTTTCTACTACCGATGCAGATTTGTCTTTTATCTATGTTTCTCAAGACGATTATGATTATGAAACCGAAGAACATTTAAAATTAATGTATCAGGCAATTCATACTTTTAGTAATGTGGATAAAGCATTGGTATTTATGTATTTAGAAGATAAATCTTATATGGAAATTGCCGAAACTTTAGGGATAAGTGAGATTAATGTGCGAGTGAAAATAAATAGAATAAAAACAAAATTGAAAAAAATATTAAATCCTTAGTGAGAGAGTTATGAATGAATTGGATATATTGAAAGATCATTGGAAAAAAACAACAAATTTTCCAAAGAAATCAAAAGAAGAATTGCAGAAAATCATACAAAGGCGTTCTTCAAATTTATTGAAATGGATTATAGGAATCAATATATTGGAATTTGCTTTCTTTTTAAGCTTGTCTTTTGTGGTTCCTCAGGACAATATTGACTTGCATTATCCATTTTTTGTTACCATCTTGTCGGCTATTTCATATACAATACCTGTGTATTTTATCTACAATTATATCGTATTGATACGAAAAATAAATGTAACACATGCTGTGTGTGAATTGATGAAAAATATATTGAAAACCAGAAAATTACTAAATCAATACATCATCGTTAATATCTCGTTGATGATTTTCTCTGCCTTATTTGGTGTGTATATCGGTGTTAATGAAAGTTCAGATTTTCCTGATAATTCAAATGAAATGTTGTTTGTGTTAGCCTTTGTGCTCATATTCATGACTATTATGATATTGATTATTTGGCTGTTTTACAAATTGATTTATGGATTCTTTTTAAAGCGTTTAGACAAAAATTATCAAGAGTTAAAAAATCAGGAATAATTGTAAAAATATTGATAATAGGTGGTAAAAAAAGTAGATTTTTATCAGCTATTTTTTATCTTTGTACATTGTACACTTTTGATAAAAAAAGTGTGTGCATTTCAAGTGAAATGTGTTGAAAATATATGATTAATAATCACAAAAAAAGTAAGTTATCAAAAAGTTTTTTAGAATATTATTCGGTTTGTTTGTAGGTTTTTCACTGTTTCTTATTCTCTTGACAGTGGTGCTTACTACACCGGCTATTCAGTCGGATATTGCTCAATTTGTTACGAAAAAAATCAATGAACGCTATGGAATCAACATCCAAATCAACAAAGTAGCCATCTTTGTCGATGGGACAGTGGTGCTCAAAAATGTAAACGTTTGGGATGATAGAGACAATACGTTTGTTCGTGTAGATAGACTCAATACTTTCATTATTGATTTTAAGAAAATGATGGATGGGAGCTTGTATTTTGGTGAGACTTCTCTAGAAAATGTAGAATTTAACATTCGTACTTATAAAAACGATACGACTTCCAATTTGGATAAATTTGTTGCAACATTTGACGATGGGAAAGAAGGTTCTGGTAAATTTTATATGTCTATAAAAAAATTACAAGCTAAAAACCTTGATTTTACAATCGTTGACGACAATAATGCTCAACCTGTTTCTGTGGCTCTTAATGATATCAACGGCGAATTGGAAAACTTTCTCATAAAAGGTTCAAAAATCAAAGGTGATGTTACATCTTTAGCAATGAAAACGCATTGGGGAATCGATGTAAAGAAAATGAAAGGTGCGTTTTTCATGAATCAAACTTCGATGAACCTTCAAGGTTTAGACTTAAAAACCAAAGAAAGTCATATTGTCGGAGATATTTTTATGGATTATGAAGAAGGTGGTTTAAAGGATTTTGTTCACGCAGTTGTTTTGAATGTAGATTTTAAAAATGCTAAAATTTCTACCAACGACATCAATAAATTTTACGGCGAATTTACTCCCAATCAAATGTTTTATGTAAAAGGAAAGGCCAACGGTACGCTCAATACTTTTGCAATCAATGATTTAGATCTTCGTACACAAAACGGAATGGAGTACGCAGGTCGTATTGCCTTTGAAAATTTGATGGACAAAGAGCATATCTTATTCGTACATACAGAGTTTGACAAATTGATTGCATCGAGAAATCAAGCTGTGCAGTTGTTGCCTAATGTGTTGGGAAATGCACTTCCGATAGACCTTGACAAATTAGAAACAATTAATGCTTTTGGAAATGTTTCGTATGGTAACGAACAAGTAATTGGAAACCTGAATATGCAATCGGGATTGGGTAATGCCGTTGCAGATTTTGATATCAATAAAGTGGCTCAACCTACACAAGCAACCTATATTGCTACGGTGAGATTGGATGGTTTTCATTTGGGTAAACTCATAGATAATCAACAATTTGGAGAGGCTAACTTAAACTTAAAAATTAATGGTAAAGGATTTACTTCTGAGAGTTTACAAACCGAAGTCGAAGGAGTAGTAGATTCGTTTCATTTCAATGGATATACCTATCGAGACATAACGCTAAATGGCGATTTAAAAGTACCTTACTATAAAGGATTTGTTCATTCAAATGATCCAAATGCAAGGTTTGACTTTGATGGAATTGTCGATTTTACAAAAAAAACACCTGCGTTTAATTTTACAGCAGATATTAAACATTTAGCCTTAAATAAACTTGGATTTATCAAAGATTCTATCGGAGATTTTCAAGGAATATTTCGATTGGAAGGGACAGGAAACTCATTGGAAGATTTCTTGGGAACATTGTATGTAGAAAATGCAGCCTACGAAACCGATGGTAAATCATATTCGTTTGAAAATTTTGAAATCATTTCGGTGAAAAATGGAGTAGAAAAACATTTTATAATCAATTCACCAGATATTGTAGATGGATATATCAAAGGAAATTTCAAATTTGATCAAATTAGTAAAATAGTAGAAAACGCTTTAGGTTCGCTTTATACACATTACAGTCCTAATCCATTAGCTCCAGGGCAATTTGTAGATTTTGATTTTACAATTAGTGATAAAATTGTCGAAATTTTATCTCCAAATATTTATGTAAGCAATCAATCGTACATCAAAGGGCATATCAATACAGACGAAGGAGATTTTAAATTGCAATTAAATTCGCCTTTAATTACTGTTTCAGGTAATCATTTTAAATCAATTGACTTACATGTTGATAACAAAGATTCGTTGCAAAATGCTTTTATAAAAATCGACACGATAAAATTGAAAGATTACGATATCAGTGATTTTCATTTGATTAATAATACTAGAAATGATTCCTTGTTTGTTTATACCGAATTTAAGGGAGGAAACGAAATGAAAGATCATTTCAATTTGAATTTTTATCATACCATCGAAGAAGGAAATGCTTCTGTATTGGGTATTCAACGCTCAGAAATCGTTTTTAAAGATTATGTGTGGTACATCAATGAGGAAAATCGTTCGGATGCCAATCGTATATTGTTCAACAAAAAATTTGACGATTTTCACATTCAGCCGATTACACTTTCACACAACGGACAAGAATTGACATTGGAAGGGGATATCAAAGGAGATGATTTTAAAGATTTACGACTTAATTTCAAAGAAGTAGAACTTGGGAAAGTTACCCCAGATATGGGAGAATCTATGGCATTGAATGGTTTTATCAATGGGTCGGCATCGTTCAAGCAAAACAAAGATATTTATCATCCATTGTCAAATATTACCATCAAGGATTTTGCGTTCAATAATATTTTGTTAGGAGATTTTGACTTGAATATCAAAGGAGATGATCGATTGAAAAAATTTGATGTCAATGCAAGTATTGTCAACGATTTTGTCGAAAGATTTTATGTAAGAGGAGACATCGCAATCGAACAAAATGCTACAAAACTCAATTTGGATGCAGGTTTAGACAATTTTACATTGGCACCATTGACACCGTTTTTATCTTCTGTTTTTAAAGACATTAGAGGAAATGCCTCAGGAAGGGTAACCGTATTGGGTACGGCAAAAGATCCAAAAATCAATGGTCGTTTACACCTAAAAGAAGCGGGAATGCGTCCTGTATTTACTGGAGTAGATTATGCGTTTGAAGAAAATGCCGTATTGGATTTGACAGAAAACAAATTCTTTTTAAACCGCATGAAAATAACCGATACCAAGCACAATACGCAGGGTGTGGTGAACGGTATGATTTCACATAATATGTTCAAAAATTGGGCATTGGATGTGAGTCTTTCTTCGTCAAATTTATTGGCATTAGATTCAGATTATGTAGAAGGAACGCCGTATTATGGTACTGCCTTTATCAATGGTAGTGCGTCTATAAAAGGTGCCATCGAAGCCCTGAATATCAAAGTAGATGTAACTTCAAATCCGGGTACGCATATCAAAATTCCTTTGGACGATGCAGGTGGATTGGGCGATAACAATTATGTACATTTCTTGACCAAAGAGGAAAAAGAGCGACGACTGAAAGGTATCACGACTACTGTGGTAAATAATCGTTTCAGCGGTATGCAATTGGATTTTGAGATGTATGTTACGCCAGATGCTGTGATTGAGATTTTGCTCGATCGCCATACCGACCACGGTATGAAAGGAAAAGGAGCAGGGTTTATCACAATGGCTATCAATACTTTGGGTAGTTTCAATATGTGGGGGGATTTTATGGTGTACGAAGGAGAGTACAACTTTAAGTATGAAAACATCATCAACAAAAAATTTGAAGTAGGTCGTTACGGAACCATTCGTTGGGATGGAGATCCTTTGGGAGCTATATTAGACTTGGAGGCGGTGTATAAAACACAAGCCAATCCGAGTGTTATTTTAGAAAATTCGGCGATTAATAGAAAAATTGATACAGAAGTTACCATTTCTCTGAACGGAAGTTTGAGTAATCCAGAAATCAATTTTGATATTAAATTTCCAAATGTAAATTCGGTGATCAAATCCGAAATCGACTATAAATTGGCAGATAAAGACACTCGTGAAATGCAGGCAATGGCGTTGTTGGCTACTGGTAGTTTCCTTACAGGACACAATGCTTCGACAGCGATGTACGGAAGTTTGTTTGAAAGAGCAGGAAGTTTGTTTGAAGATTTGTTTTCAGATGCCGATAGCAAATTCAAAATTGGTATGACCTATTCTCAGCGAGATGTAAGCCAGTATTCAGAGAACAATACAGGTCGAGTAGGATTGACCCTTTCTACCAATATTACCGATCGAATCTTAATCAATGGTAAATTGGGAGTACCAGTAGGAGGTGCAGAAGAAAATGCTATTGTAGGGGATGTCGAAGTACAATTGTTGCTGAATGAAGACGGAACATTAAAAGCTCGTGTGTTCAACAGAGAAAACAATATGTACTACCTTGGAGAAGGTGTAGGATATACGCAAGGAGCAGGTTTTACCTACGAAGTAGATTTTGATACATTCAAAGAATTGATGCAAAAAATCTTTTATGATGCCGAAAAACGAGCAAGAAAAAAAGAAGCCGAACAACAAAATCAAAATCAAACACACACGCCAGATTCGGATGACGATTACGGTGTAGAATTTTTAAAATACCAAGAACGCAATGAAGAGGAAGGCGAACAGTAGGGGCAAATAGCAATTTGTCTGAAAAATTTCGAAAGTTAATATTACCCATGAGCCAATTATTGTCAAACATACAAAGTCCAGATGATATAAAGCATTTTAGTATTGACCAATTGCAACAATTGGCTACAGAGATGCGTGAAGAAATCATTGATTTGGTAGCAACCAAAGAAGGACATTTAGGAGCGAGTTTGGGAGTAGTGGAGTTGACCATAGCTTTGCACAAAATATTTGATGCACCCAAAGATGCCATAGTATGGGATGTGGGACATCAAGCGTATGGTCATAAATTATTGACAGGAAGAAGAGAACAATTTCACACCAATCGTCAAAAAGGAGGAATAAGTGGATTTCCTAAAATTTCTGAGAGTGTTTATGACGTATTTGGCGTAGGGCATTCATCCACTTCGATATCGGCTGCATTAGGAATGGCATTGGCTGCAAAGTTACAAGGCGATAATGAAAGTGATTTTGTAGCGGTAATTGGTGATGCTTCCATTGTATCGGGAATGGCATTTGAGGCTTTGAATCACGCAGGAGCAACCGATGCCAATTTATTGATAATATTGAATGACAACGACATAGGAATCGATGCAAGTGTAGGAGCATTGAAAAAAAATTTTGCACTACATAGACAAAATCATCAACAGAAAAAAGACATTCCATCGTTGGCAAAAATGTTTAATTTCTCCTATACTTTTCTTGAAAAAGGTCATGATTTGGAGCAATTGACAACTGTATTATCTCAATTAAGACAACAAAAAGGATTGCGTTTTTTGCATGTAGTAACCACTAAAGGAAAGGGATTGAAATCCGCCGAAGATAATCAAGTATTGTATCACGCACCAGGAAAATTTGACAAACAAACTGGAGATATTATCATAAAGACATCCGAATTTGCAAAATATCAGCAAGTATTTGGTCAAACGATGGTGGAAATGGCAAGAACCAATCCAGCTATTTATGCCATTACACCAGCGATGCCTACTGGAAGTTCGTTGGTGGATATGATGAAAGAATTTCCTAAAAGAGCAATAGATGTGGGGATTGCCGAGCAACATGCGGTAACTCTTTCAGCAGGATTGGCATTGAGAGGGATGAAAGCGTATTGCTGTATTTATTCCACATTTTTGCAACGAGCATACGACCAAATTGTACACGATATAGCTTTACAAAATATACCTGTTGTTTTTTGTATCGACCGTGCGGGATTGGTGGGTGAGGACGGATCCACGCATCAAGGAGTATTTGACATTTCGTATCTCAATGCTTTGCCCAATATGACAATTTGGGCACCTAAAGATGCAAGTGATTTGCGAAAAGCCTTGTTTGCATCGCAATATTATAATGAATCACCGATAGCCATACGATACCCAAGAGGAGAATGCAATGAAAATCAATGGAAAAATATTCCCAATGAAAACTATGATTTTCCTCCGTATCAATGGATTTCATCAGGTGAAAAAATATTAATCATTTCTACTGGAACGATTTTTCAAGAAGTAGAAAAAGCCAAGCAAATCATCAATGGATCAATTGCTCATTTGCATATCAATCAAATCAAACCGTTTAATGAACGAAAATTAAAAGAAATTTTTTCACCCTTTCAGACAATTGTCACTGTTGAAGAAGGCGTTTTGATAGGAGGAATGGGGCATAGTTTGTCAAAAATTTCTCCTGAAAAAAAATGGATTCATTTAGGAGTCCCAGATATTTTTATTGAACATGCAACGGTGCAAGAACAATTGGAAGAATGTAAACTCGATGCAAAATCCATTGCAATCGAAATTGAAAGATATTTATGAAAATAAAATCATTGTTTTATTTCTTATTGATACTTGTTTTCAATCAAAATTTTGCTCAAGAAATCAAAAATGATTCTCTTGAAATACCTCGAAAGCAACTTTCGATTGACGAATTTTATCGCAATCATTTTTCTGTATTTGATACTTTAAAAGTGCATAATGACACTTTATTTGTTCGTCCTATAGTCGTTGAAAGAAAAACTTTTTTAACTAATACAGAAATTACTTCCAATCAAAGTGGTGGTTATAATAAAGTTACGCTCAATGAATATCAAGTAGTTGTCAAAGGGAAAAGCAATAAGTTGTCTTATTTTCAGACTCCTAAGATTTTACCTTTGGTTTATGACAATCGTCCAATGCCTACAGAAGATGTTCCTTTTGACTATTGGAGTGAGGAGCGATCTTTTACTAGTTATTGGAAATACAAAAACACGATAGGAATCGATATGAATCAAGGATCATTTGTCAATTGGAGTGCCGGTGGATACAATTCGATTTCGGGTATTATGAAAGGACATTTTCAAGCTTTGCACGAAAAAGGACGAATAATATGGCAAAACGATCTGAAAATCAATTATGGAGTCAATAAACAAGAAGAACGAGAAATGCGTAAAACGGAGGATGTTATCGCTTTAAACTCTACTTTTGGTTACCGAACTTCAGTCAATTCACGATGGTATTATTCTAGTAAAATGACTTTTAACTCTCAGGTAGCCAATGGATATGCCTATCCAAATATTACGGATAAAATTTCAACTTTTTTTGCACCTGCTTATTTGTTTTTGGGGATAGGAGCTGAGTACGCATCAAAGAATAATAAATTGCAATTATATACTTCACCTGCAACTTTAAAATCTACTTTCGTTCTGGATCAAACCTTGGCAAATAGTGGAGCATTTGGGGTAAAAGGAGCCGTTTATAACGAAGAAGGAGCGTTGCTTTCCAAAGGAAAAAGAAGTAAAAACGAATTAGGTATTTTATTGACTTCGCAATATAAAACGCCGTTGATGAAAAATGTTTTACTTGATACTAAGTGTACTTTATATACCGATTATTTACACAATTTCGGAAATATCGATATCGATTGGCATTTGTCTATAGAGATGAAAGTAAATAATTTTATCAAAGCTACACTATCTGGTCAATTGATTTACGACGATGACATTAAAAATAAACGAACAATAGGTGAAGAACAGATAACCGAAGGACCAAAACCACAAATCAAACAGTTATTGGGAGTAGGTATGGTGTTTAGTTTTTAAATTATAAATTATGGAAAAATTAATTCAATTGATTTGGGATTTTAGAGGAATGGATGCTCTGAAAACTGCTGAACATCAAGAAATTCATTTGAAAGAGTACATCCAAATTGAAAAATTGGATATTAAAACTACTGGTTTTCAAGCAATCAATGACGTTCATGCCATTACATATATAGTAGTAACAGCCGAACAAATGCGACAATTACGTGATGTATTGAAACCTCATAGAGGAGTGTATTGGGAAGATAAAAAATAACAATAAAGTGTAAAGGGAATTTGAAGGATAATCAAATTCCCTAATTTTTTAACTTATATGATTCCAAATGTTGTTTTTAGCATTCATTTGTTGTAAAGCCCAATTCAATGAAGCGTGATTTGGGTCTTGAAGTGTTAAATCTTTTTTCAAAATTTCGATAGCAACGGCTCGGGCAAGTTTTAGAATTTCTTGATCTTTTACTAAGTCGGCTATGCGTAAATTCATTGTACCACTTTGTTGTTTTCCCATCAAATCGCCTTGACCTCTGAGTTTTAAATCTACTTCCGAAATTTCAAAACCATCGTTGGTGCGAACCATCGTTTCCATACGAACTTTGGTGTCGTTACTCAACTTACTCCCCGTCATCAAAATGCAATAACTCTGCTCGGCACCACGCCCCACACGACCTCTCAGCTGATGCAATTGCGACAAACCAAATCGTTCGGCACTTTCAATAACCATTATCGAAGCGTTCGGTACATTTACCCCAACTTCTATCACGGTTGTTGCTACCATAATTTGAGTTTCGTTGCGTACAAATCGTTGCATTTCAAACTCTTTTTCCTGCGGAGTCATCTGTCCGTGTACGATACTTATCGCATATTCTGGCAATGGAAAAGCCTGAGAAATGATGTCAAAACCTTCCATTAGATTTTGATAATCCAGTTTTTCGCTTTCTTTGATGAGCGGATATACAATATAGGCCTGTCTACCTTTGGCAATTTCATCTCGGATAAATCTCCAAACCAATGCTCTTTTTTCCTCAAAAAAATGTCGTGTGTCGATAGGTTTTCTACCAGGTGGTAATTCGTCAATAATTGAAATATCCAAATCTCCGTACAAACTCATTGCCAATGTACGAGGAATAGGTGTTGCGGTCATCACCAAAATATGTGGTGGAATGTGGTTTTTTCGCCATAATTTTGAGCGTTGTTCTACCCCAAAACGATGCTGCTCGTCAATAATTGCCAATCCTAATTTATTGAAAACCACTTTATCTTCTAAAAGAGCGTGAGTTCCAATTAAAATTTGCAAACTTCCATCTTCCAACTGATTGTGGATTTCTCGGCGTTCTTTTGCCTTGGTCGATCCCATTAAAAGGGCAATTTTTACATTGATTTTATCGCCGTATTCTTTCAATCCTGCGTAATGCTGAGCTGCTAAAATTTCGGTTGGAGCCATCAAACACGCCTGAAAACCATTGTCGATTGCCATAAGCATCGTCATAAACGCTACGATGGTTTTTCCAGCACCTACATCACCTTGTAGCAAACGATTCATCTGCACTGGTTTTGCCAAGTCCGAACGAATTTCTCTCAACACGCGTTTTTGTGCATTGGTCAAGGGAAATTGTAAGTGATTTTGATAAAAATCATTAAACAAAGGACCTATTTTTTCAAAAGGCATTCCTTTGATTTTCTTTTTATTATCAATGTTTTTTGAAAGTAATTGTAGTTGTAAAAGAAACAATTCTTCAAATTTCAATCGAAATTGAGCCTTGCTAAGTAATTCGTTATTTTTAGGAAAATGCACATTGATAAAAGATTCTTTTTTAGGTAAAAGTTTTAGTTTATCAATTAGATATTCAGGAAATATTTCCACAAAAAAAGCATGAGTTTCTTGCAACACTTGTTCCATCATTTTTTGAATGGTACGGTTGGTAATTCCCCTTTGGGAAAGTTTTTCACTTGAAGAATACACAGGTTGTAAAGCCAATTTTTGTTGAGCTTTGTGATCTTCAAGAAATTCCATTTCGGGATGAGGCATCGAATAAACGCCATTGAAATAGTTCAATTTACCAAAAATCACATACGGCATATTGATTTGTAGTTTCTCTTTTACCCATTTAAAACCTTGAAACCAAACGAGTTCCATAGTTCGTTCGCCATCTGAAAATGTAGCAACGAGTCGTTTGCCTCTTTTTTGTTCCACAGTTTTTATGTGAATGATTTTCCCGATGATTTGCACTTCGGAAGTAATGGAAGGAGATAATTCTTTGATAGTGTAGTATTTGGTGCGGTCGAGATATTTGTACGGATAAAAATTGAGTAAATCTTGAAAGGTAAAAATTTGCAATTCTTTCTTGAGCAAGTCAGCCCTTTGTGCCACGCCTTTCAAAAACTCAATCGGAGTATGTAAAATATCTCGTGTTTGCATAGAATTTTTTGTTTAATGCCCATCGGGCGTTTCAAGTTTGATTTGTTTCATTTCTTTTTTGTTTCAAGTTTCAAAACCAGAAACCTGACACGAGGCAAAGCCGACTGAACGAAGTTAAACTTGTATCCTAAAACTTGAAACCTGAAAAATCTACAACATCAATGAAATCTCTTGTTTCAAACGATTTTTTGCAATTTGAATTACAGAGGAATTGTCTTTGTGTTGAAGTAAATTTCTTTGTAAATCAAAAGCAGTTTCAACTGTTGTTGGTAAACTATTCTTTAAAATCAGCTGAATAGAGGTGTTTTTGGCTGTGAGTATCAACGCCCAAGCCTCTTCGCTGATGTACAACTGTTGCGACAAATTAAAATCAAATTCTTGATCGATATGCTGTATCAAAAAATTGGCATAATCTCCTTTTTTAGAAGAAATAGGTTGCACTCTTTGAGCCAATTTGTTTACCTCAATTCTATCTAAAAATACCATCATTCTTTCATAAGCATTCAACACGGTAGTATTTGCTTTTTTTTGTGGGGCATTTTGCAAAGGAAAGCCTTGTTGTCTTTGTTTTTCCATCCATTGGTCTTTAGCAATTTGCTTGCGATTCATCAAATAAAACAAAACCACAATCAACAATAAAACAGCTGCGATAATACCAACATCTGCCCAATCTACTTTTTCTCCTGATATCATAAAATATTTCTTATAAAAATTAAAATCTATAACGAGCACCTATGTTTATATGTGGAAAAAAATGCTCGCTTCCCAAGTATGTTTCTGGTCTAAACTCTCCAAAAATTTGCAAAGGAGCTTTAAAATTGTGTTCAACTCCTACAATACCGTGAATACTTGGATAAACTTTTGATTCATTTTCAATTGTATTTCCAGAAGTCAATCCTCCTCCAGCACCTGCATACCAATAAAAATTGTTGTCCAAACTCCAATACCATTGGTAGGTACCATATATATTTACATATTTGTTTTCATCTATTTTCATAAATGCCACATTTACATCCAATCTATTTTCGTTGGATAAAACTCTTTGATATGAAATTTCTGGAATATATCCTAACATACTGATTTTTATACCAATTGCATTTTCAGTCAATTGACTTTTTTCTTGTGCAAAAGCAGTCAATGAAGAAACTATCAACATTGAAAGCATACATAATTTTTTCAACATACTATTTATTTTGTGCTAATACGCGAAATTATCTAAAAATCTGATGATTTCAAAATAAAAATAAAAATGTAAATTTGCAAAAAAGTCTTTAGTAGAAACTATGTATGCCATTTGTAATTTATCAATTGTAGCCTTGAGAGCAGAAGCCTCTGACAAAAGCGAAATGATTTCTCAAGTTTTGTTTGGAGAAGTTTTTGAAATTATAGAAAAACGCGAAAAATGGTCGTATATTCGTTTGCAAACCGATCAATATCATGGTTGGATCGATAATAAGCAGTATTTAGAAATTTCTGAACATAATTTTTATAGCATTAGTCATTTACCTAAAATTTTCAATTCAGGTTTTATTGAATATGTTTCCAATAACAAAAGAGCCTTGAGTGTTCCTTTAGGAGCAGAATTGTCTTTTATGCAAAACAAAGACTTAAATCCTGAACAATTTATTTTTGAAGGCGAACCTACAACTGGTATAAAAACGAGAGAACAATTGTTGCAAACAGCTTTTATGTATTTGGAAGCACCTTATTTGTGGGGAGGAAAAACCCCTTTTGGTATCGATTGTTCTGGTTTTACTCAAATGGTGTATCGCTTGTCTGGATATTTTATTCCTCGTGATGCTTGTGATCAAGCAAAAATAGGTGAGCCGTTGAGTTTTATCGAAGAAAGTGAAGTGGGGGATTTAGCCTTTTTTGACAATGAAGAAGGTAGAATTGTCCACGTGGGAATGATTATGCAAGACAATCATATTATTCATGCACATGGAAAAGTAAGAATAGACCGTTTGGATCATTTAGGAATATTGAATGTAGATTCGGGAAGACATACTCACAAATTGCGTGTTATAAAAAAAATCATTTAACAACAGTTAAATGATTTTTTATTCTTTCAATATCCTTTGTGTCAGAGCTTTTTAGCCCTAAGTAATTTTACTTTTACATTGTTGAGCGGTTCGTCGATGATGTCGGCAATTTCTTGATATGATTTTTCGTGAAAATACCTCAATTCGATAATTTGCTGATATTGTGGTTTTAATTCTTTGATATGCTGCTTTAATTCTGCTAATTTTTGTTCGTAAATCAATTCGTCTTCGATACAATCATCAGATTCAGCAAAATTTATCAAAACATTGTCTTCGTTTTCAATTTCGATAAATGATTCTTTTTCTTTTCGCTTCAAACTGTCAATGTAGAAATTTTTGGCAATGGTAATCAACCAAGTACTAAACTTATATTCAGACTTGTAGGTGTTCAGTTTTTCAAAAGCTTTTTCAAAAGCCAGCATAGAAATATCGTGAGCTTCCTCCTCATTCATGGATTTTTTTAGAATATAAAGATAGACCTCTTTATAGTATAATTCGTGAATTTTGGTGTATGCTGTTTGATCTCCTTTTAGAGCATCTGAAATTAAATGTAAAATATTGTTTTTCATTCTTGCTTATTTCTTTAATGTATAAGGAAACCATTTGATATTGCCTATCAACCAAGAAATTTCAAAAAAAGGATACCATATTTTTAAATCTTTTTGATTAATTTTGTTGAAATATATGGAAAAATACATCCATCTGATTGCCCAAAATGCTACAAAACAACTCGCAATTTCGATAATATATTGAGGAAATAGCAAAATTGCAATCGGTGTTACAAGATACGACAATATTATCGAATTTAAATGTAAAAAGCTAAAAATATTTGTTCCCCACGATTGTCGGTTCTTTTGAAAATATTGTTGTTTCTTTTGAAAATTCCACTCTTTTCTATTTTTTGGTGCGGGGGTTTCTAGGGAAACAATAGGCAATTCACACCAAAAAGTATTTGATTTTTGCGCAAATTCTGGGAAAAGTAACTCATTTCCTAAATATTCTCTTGTTTTCAAATCGATGTTGCTATATTTATCGTAAATGTTTTCGATTTGAAATCCAAGGTTTTGTGGATACAAACTAAATGGATTACAAATTCTTGAAAAGGAAAGATTTTGTATCCATTCCCATTGTTGTTGAAAACGCAACCATTTGTTGAATATTCCCTTTTCTTTTTTCCAATGACTCATACCGATGACCACATTTTTTTTCATGGTAAAATTGGCACTCATTTGCCATATCCATTGATCGGATGTGATAGTTTGGTCACTGTCTATCAGTAAAATATGTTTGTTGTTTGCTGCTTTTACCGCTATTCCAGTAATGTATGATTTGCTGCAATTATACAAAGTGTCGTTGGTAAGATTTGCCAAACGAACATTTTCGTACATAACGGCAAATTCACGGCACACTTGAATCATCTCTTCTGATATCGTGTGCATAACAAGGACAATTTCAAAATTGTGGTATTGCTGAGTTTCCAATTGAGACATCAATCGGATAAAGGTATTCTTGTTGTTTTTTACATACACCAATACCGAAATAGGAATGCGTTTGGGAGGTAAGGCTTTCTTTTTTGTAAAGACAGTTTTGCCAAATACAATGCAAAAAAACAGTATTTGTAGTAGCGTAATTCCGATAAAAATATATAAAAAGTAGTTTTGTATCATACACAAAAACTGAATATTAGATAATGTTTACTTCGGGTTCGATGGTAATTTGAAATTTTTCAAACACGCGATTTTGTACTTCATAAGCAACTTCCAAAATGTCATTTCCAGTAGCGTTTCCATAGTTGACCAACACCAAGGCTTGTTTTGTATGCACCCCTGCATCGCCTTTGCGGTAGCCTTTCATTCCAGCTTGTTCGATAAGCCAACCCGCAGGAATTTTGATGTGAAGTTTATCTACAATATAATGCGGTGCTTCTGGATTTTGAGCGATAAATTGCTCAAATCGCTCTTTACCAATTACTGGATTTTTGAAAAAACTTCCACCGTTTCCAATTTCTCTCGGATTAGGCAATTTTGAATTTCTAATTGCAATTACCGCATTGCTAATGTCTTTTATCGTCGGTTGAGAAATGTTGTTTTTTTGCAATTCGCTTTCAATCACACCATACGAAGTTTTCAATTGATGGGGAGCTTTTTTCAAGCGAAAAGAAACCGCTGTTAGGACAAATTTTCCCTTTTGTTCATTTTTGAAAATCGAATCTCTGTAACCAAATTTACAATCTTCGTTTGTAAAAATGTGTTTTTGTAAAGTGTAGATATTTAAGGATTCTACAGTAGTGATGACATCTTTTACTTCCACGCCATATGCACCAATATTTTGAATCGGACACGAACCCACATTACCAGGGATGAGCGATAAATTTTCCAATCCCCCCCAATTGTTTTCGATGCTGTGCAAAACGAAATCGTGCCAGTTTTCACCAGCCAACACTCGTACTACGACTTCATTGTCGTTTTCCTCAACGATTTCGATACCTTTCAAGTTGATTTTCAATATCCAAGCATCGATATTTTTGGTAATGAGTATATTGCTACCGCCATTTAGAATCAAAAACTCTTTATTTTTAGGCTTGTTTTCAAAGAAAGCAATGATGTCTTCCTCAGTATTTGCTTCTACCAAATGCTTTGCATAGGCATCTATACCAAAGGTGTTGTATTTTTTTAGTGAAATAGGGTAGTGGGTCATAGGGTTTTTATTTTATCTCAAAAATCTCGTAATCCAAATCGGTAGATTGTACAATTTCTTCGGTGCGGTCTAAATGGGTGTCGGTGATAAACAACTGCCCAAATCGCTCTTGATTGACCATTTGAATGATTTGTTGTACTCGCGAACTGTCCAATTTATCGAATATGTCATCAAAAAGCAAAATTGGCAATATTCCGCTTTGTTTTTTCAAAAAGTCGAATTGAGCCAATTTCAACGCAATCAAAAAAGATTTTTGCTGTCCTTGCGAACCAAACTTTTTTATTGGATAACCGTTGATTTCAAATACCAAATCGTCTTTGTGAATACCTTGACTAGTGTATTGCAAGGCTCGGTCTTTGGATAAATACAGTGCCAATAAATCACTCATCGAATCTGTATGTAACGCACTTTCGTATCGTATCGAAACCTGCTCGAGATTGCCTGAAATTTGTTGATAATATTCCAAAAAAACTTGAGAAAATTCATCTAAAAAAATCTTTCGCTTATTGTGAATATGTTCGGCTAAAGGTATTAGTTGCTGGTTGTAAATTTCCAATGTTGATAAATCAAATGAATTGGAAAGATAAAAATTTTTCAACAAGGCGTTTCGCTGAGAAATGATTTTTTGATATGTAATTAATTGTTGTAAATATACGCTATCTTGTTGAGAAATAACTGAATCAATAAATTTTCTTCGTGTTTCACTACCTTCCAAAATCAAATCCTGATCAGCAGGAGAGATTATCACCAAGGGAATCAAACCGATGTGTTCGGAAAATTTGGTATATGCCTTTCCGTTGCGTTTTAGGTTCTTTTTATTGCCTTTTTTTATACTGCAAACAATGTGTTCGTTTGCATCGTTTTTTACAAAATGTCCGTCCAATAAAAAGAAATCTTCTTCGTGTTTTATGTTTTGCTGAGCAACACTATTGAAATAACTCTTACCTTGTGAAAGATAGTAAATAGCATCGAGAATGTTGGTTTTTCCCATACCGTTTTTTCCCACAAAACAATTGATTTTCTTAGGAAAAGAAAACGATTTTTGTGAGATGTTTTTAAAATTTACAATATGTAGCCCGTTTAAATACATTTTATTTTATTCAAAGATGCAAATTTCTGAAAAATATTCTTAAAATAAACTTTATTGTATTGAGAAAAATTTTATTTTTGCAATTCAAAAAAATAATTGATTATGGCAACTTATAATAAAAGAGGATACAAACAGCCAAAACCAAAGGCAGAAAAAGAAGAATTATTAGAAGAACAAGTGAGAATAAATGAGCAAGATAGCGAAACAGCTGAAGTGTTTAATACTTTAGACGACAATGCATCAAAAGTAGGAGGATGGTTTTCAAGAAATTCTAAAGCTATTTTTTATGGTATTGGTGGTGTAGCGTTGGTTGCAGCTGGATGGGCTGGATACAATGCTTTTGTTGTAGAGCCGAAACAAGAAGAAGCTGCTAATGAATTGTTTCAAGCTCAAAATTATTTTGCAGAAGCGTTGAATTCTCAATCTGCGGATTCATTGTACAACTTGGTGTTGAAAGGTGGTGAAGGAAAAATGGGAGTTTTGAATGTAATTGATTCATATAAAGGTACTGACGCTGAAAATTTGGCTCAATACTACGCTGGAACTTCATATTACAAATTGAAAGATTACAAAAAAGCAATCGAACATTTGAGTAATTTCCAAGCAGATGATGAAATCACAAAATCAATGTCTTTGGGAATGATTGGGGATGCATTTTCTGAATTGAAACAATATGATAATGCCTTGGAATACTATACAAAAGCAGCTGGAATTTCTAGAAATTCATACACAGCACCTCGTTGGGCATTCAAAGCAGGTATCGTAGCGTTGGAATTGAACAAAAAAGCCGAGGCATTGAAATTTTTTACAGATATCGAAGAAAATTACAAATCGTCTGTAGAAGCAATGAATATCGATGTATATATAGGATTGGCACAATAATACCGTAGGGGCGAATAATTATTCGCCCTTTTTTGATTTATCAAAATAGAATAACCATTCACCCTTTTTATCAATTTTTTTAATTTATTTCCTCATGGCAACAGCAAATAAAAATTTATCAAATTACGACAAAAACCAATTAATCAACGCCAAAGATTTGAAGTTTGGTGTGGTAGTTTCGGAATGGAATGACGAAATTACCAATGGTTTATACAATGGAGTTTTAGAAACTTTGTTGGATTGTGGTGCTACGACAGATAACATCATCAAATGGGATGTGCCAGGTAGTTTTGAATTGATTTTTGGTTGTAAAAAAATGCACGAAACCTACCAATTGGATTGTGTGATTGCAATCGGTTGTGTAATTGAAGGCGAAACCAAACATTTTGACTTTGTATGTGAGGGAGTTACACAAGGAATCAAAGATTTGAACATCAAATACGATATTCCTACAATTTTCTGTGTATTGACGGATAAAAATATACAACAATCAAGAGATAGAAGTGGTGGAGCTCACGGAAATAAAGGAGTAGAAGCCGCAGTTGCTGCTTTGAAGATGATAGCGTTGAATCAATGATAAAAAACGAGGCAATTGCCTCGTTTTTTATTTCAACAAATTTCCTACATTTTTTCCAATGTTTTGAGCAATTTTTGCTGTTGGTAAATCATCTGTCCCTCCGTTGAATGGATCTTCGATTTCTTCGGCAATCAATTCGATACTCAAAAGCACATAAAAAATAAACATTACCAAGGGTACAATAAAATATCCTGCAGAAAACACATAACCGATGGGTAGTGTAACTACATAAATAAATATAAACTTTTTGATAAACAATGCGTAGGCAATCGGGATGGGTGTATTTTTGATGCGTTCACAAGCACCTGCCACATCGAGAAAACCGTTTAAATTGTTGTTGATGTTGATTTTGTCTTCTGCTGATAATATACCTTCTTTGCTCATTTCTTGCAGTTTAGTATACATTTCACTTACCACTTTTGTAGGCGGATGTTGTGCTTTTAAATAAGCATCGTACTCTGGATGTTCGTCTTCGTCGAGCATGTATTTGGTCGATTCGTTGGTCAAATGTGTATGCAAAACCTTGGCAAACAATTTTATTCTATTGGCAAAAAACTCTTTAATATCTGTGCGATTTTCTGGAACTACAACGGTCAATTTCATAGCTAGATTGCGAGAATCATTTACCAATTTTCCCCACATTTTTCTACCTTCCCACCAACGGTCGTATGCTGTATTGGTACGGAATACAAGCAACAACGACAACACAAAACCAATCGATGTGTGCATAATGGAAATGTTTTTCAACACCGAAGTCTGATTGAGTTGAAGGTAATCTATTTCGATATAGGCAATGATTGTAGAAAATACTCCTATGAGCAACATACTTGGCCACAGGCTACGCATGGTATCTGATTTGTGAATGGTAAAAATAAATTTAAACCAATCTTTTGCATTGTAAACTTTCATTATTTTATTCCTAATTCTATAACTTCAAAATTTTCTATTTTTCCTTGATTGATTTCAAATCGGAACATGGTTCGCACTTTGTGATGTCCGTAAATCCCCACAGCACCAGGGTTGGCATACAAACACTGCATACTGGCATCGTATTGCACTTTGGCAATATGCGAATGTCCGCACACAAAAAGTTGAGGTTTTATAGTCTGTAATTTCTTTTTCAATGTTGCGGTATATCTTCCAGGGTTGGCTCCGATGTGTGTCATGAAAATTTTTACACCTTCTCGTTCAAAAATTTCATCTTTTTTAAAAACAGCTCGAGCCAAATGATCGTCGATATTTCCATAAACAGCCACCAATGGTTTGATATTTTGCAAGGCATCGGTAACTTCGAGCGAACCTATATCGCCTGCGTGCCAGATTTCATCAACGGTGGTTGCGTAGTGCAAAATTCGCTCGTCGATGTAGCTATGTGTATCGGATAGTAATAGTATTTTCATTCTCTTTTCAATAAAACATTAGCACATTGCAAGGCACATTTTTCTCCGTCGATAGCGGCGGAAACGATTCCTCCTGCGTATCCTGCACCTTCGCCACACGGATACAAACCTTCGATGCAGATATGTTGCAAGGATTGCTCATCTCGAGGTATACGAACTGGCGATGAGGTTCTACTTTCGGGGGCGTGAAGTATGGCTTCATTGGTAAAATAACCTTTCATACTTTTTCCAAATTCTACAAAGCCTTGGCGCATGGTTTTGGTGAGAAAACCTGGAAATAAATCACCTAATTCTACCGAAGTTGTACCTGGTACATACGATGTTTTGGGAATAGATGATGAAATTTTTTTGTTGCTAAAATCTACCATGCGTTGAGCCGGTGCTTTTTGGGTTTGATTTGCCAATTGAAAAGCTCTTTGTTCGATTTCTTTTTGAAATTGTACTCCAGCCAATGCTCCATATTTTTTGTATGGGGCAAAATCTTCCAATCGCAATTCCACCACAATTCCTGAGTTTGCCGTAGGTTGATTGCGTTTTGATGGCGACCAACCGTTAGTAACGATTTCTCCAGGAGCCGTAGCACACGGAGCAATGACTCCGCCTGGACACATGCAAAACGAATACATACCTCTTCCATTGACTTGTTTTACAATAGAATAGGGAGCCGGTGGAAGAAATTCACCTCGGTAATCACACGAATATTGAATTTGGTCTATCAAAGATTGTGGATGTTCTGCACGAACGCCCAAAGCAAAAGGTTTGGCTTCGATTTCGATTTCTTTTTTATCCAACAATTCAAAAATATCTCTGGCAGAATGTCCAGTTGCCAAAATTACTTGCGATGCATTGATAATTGTTTGATTATTTATCTCAACACCTACAACTTTTCCAGATTTGATGATAATATCTGTCAATTTGTGTTCAAAAAGTACTTCACCGCCACATTCGATGATTTTATGACGCATATCTTCCATGATTTTTGGCAATTTGTTGGTTCCGATATGCGGATGAGCATCGATTACAATTTCTTCCGAAGCACCAAAAAACACCAAAACCTCTAAAATTCTTTGTACATCACCTCGTTTTTTTGAGCGAGTGTAGAGTTTTCCGTCCGAATAAGTTCCTGCACCTCCTTCACCAAAACAATAGTTGGAATCTGGGTGTACGATATGCTCTATATTCAAGGCTTTCAAATCACGACGACGGGCTTTTACATCTTTACCTCTTTCAATCACAATAGGTCGAATGCCCAACTCAATCAACTGCAATGCGGCGAAATATCCTGCGGGACCTGCACCTACAACGATTACTTCGGGTGCATTTTTTACATATTGATAATCTGGGGTAAAATGAGGCGTACGCACAATAGGTTCGCCTTGAAAAAAGATTTCTAATTTCAAGTTGATTTTTACTTGTCTTTGACGTGCATCTATCGAGCGTTTTACTAGTTGAATGTGTTGAATATCCGTTTTTTTAACCTTCAAAAAATTGGCAACAAACGATAGTAACTGTTTTTCTTGAAAGGCGATTTCTGGATTTACGCGAATTTGAATGATTTCAGACATATTTCTAAATGATACGAAGTTGCAAAAATAGTGATTTATTTAGTAAATAGTACATAGTAAGTATAAAGTACAAAGTATGAAGTACAAAGTATTTTAAATAGATAAGTAAATGGTGAATTGTAAACAATAAATAGAATGTTTTAAAAATAACAATTAGTAAAAAAACGAGTAAAAGATTTCAAATCTAAAAGAATAACCGTAATTTTGCACAAATTACAAAAACAGAAATGACACAAGGAATTATTATCTTAGATTTTGGTTCTCAATACAATCAATTGATTGCTCGAAGAATCAGAGAATTTGGTGTTTATACAGAAATCATCCCTTATTATACCTCGATAGAGGAAATCAAAAAACACGACCCAAAAGGAATCATTCTTTCGGGAGGACCTTCTTCGGTTTTTGGAGATGAGGCTGCTTTGGTAGATAAAGAATTGTTTGAATTAGGCGTACCTGTATTGGGTATATGCTATGGAATGCAATTGATTTCGCACTTGTTGGGTGGTGAAGTAAAAAAAGGAGAAAAAGGAGAATACGGAAAATCTGAATTGAGCGTTTTGGTTACCAACAAATTGTTTGATGCTGTGCCAGAAAAATCTACGGTGTGGATGAGCCACTTCGACGAAGTTGTAAAAGCTCCAGAAGGTTTTGTAGTAACTGCAAAATCGAATATCGAAATCGCTGCATTGGCAAACGAAAATCGCAATGTGTATGCAGTGCAGTTTCACCCAGAGGTAACTCACTCTGAATACGGAAGTAAAATGTTGGAAAACTTTGTGTTCAACATTTGTAAAGCAGAAAAAAATTGGATATTGACAGACTTTATCGAAACAGAGATCAAACGCATTAAAGAGGTTGTAGGAGATAAAAAAGTAATCTTAGGACTTTCTGGAGGTGTAGATTCATCGGTTGCGGCGGTATTGATACACCGTGCGATTGGAGATCAATTGACTTGTATTTTTGTGGATACAGGACTGTTGAGAAAAGACGAAGGTAAAAAAGTAATGGAAAATTACGGAAAGCACTTCAATATGAATATCAAAATGGTAGATGCATCTGAAAGATTTTTGGGCAATTTGAAAGGTATCAACGATCCAGAGCAAAAACGCAAAACGATTGGTAGAGATTTCATAGCTGTTTTTGACGAAGAATCTAAAAAGTTTGGAGATGCGTCTTTCTTGGCTCAAGGTACAATCTACCCAGATGTAATTGAATCTCAGTCTGTAAAAGGCCCTTCGGCAACAATCAAATCACACCACAATGTAGGTGGATTGCCAGAAGATATGAAATTGCAATTGCTTGAACCTTTGAGAGAATTGTTTAAAGACGAAGTTCGCAAAGTAGGAGTAGAGTTGGGTATTCCAAGAGAATTAGTATATCGTCATCCGTTCCCACTGGCCAGGATTGGGAATCCGTGTGTTGGGCGAAGTAGATGCTGAAAAAGTAAGAATCTTACAAGAAGCCGACGATATTTTTATCCAAGAGTTGTACAAAAACAATTTGTATGACGAAGTATCACAAGCCTTTGTGGTATTGTTGCCCGTAAAATCGGTAGGAGTAATGGGAGATGAGAGAACTTATGAATACACCGCGGTTGTTCGCTCGGCAAATACCATCGATTTTATGACGGCTACTTGGTCAAAATTGCCTTACGAGTTTTTGGAAACGGTATCGAGCCGTATCATCAACGAAGTAAAAGGTATTAACCGTGTAGCTTACGACATTAGCTCAAAACCACCCGCAACAATTGAGTGGGAATAATCATAAAAAAAGAGGCTGTCAATTTCGACAGCCTTATTTTTTCTCATTTTCCAAATGACTTACTACTTTCCACATTCCTCTCAAATCGTTTAACTGGTAATTGATGGCTTTATCTTTGGGATATTTCGATAGGATTTTGTCATACACTTCATTTGTAACCGTTTCACCTACTTTCCCATGACATTGCAAACACAGAGGATTGTTGATTTGAATCGGTCGGTAATAGTTTATTTTATCATTTTCAATCACAATCGTATCGTTTACTATTTGCCCCATTGACTCTTTGTAATAGTTGAAAATCTGCAAATCCACTTCAGACATGGTATTATTTGGATTTCTATTTTTATCCGAAACGCGATAAATTTTATACGATTTATTATTATCAACAAAAGCCATTTCGGTAAACGATGATGCGTGAATGTTACAATAATCAACAGCACTTTCCACACCATTTTCGCTTATTTCACCTACCAAAGCCGATGACAAGGCTTCAAAGGTGTTTTTGATGATAATAGGGGAATGTTGCTTAATATCCTCAATATCTTCTGTAGAAAATAATGTTTTATCTTCTTTTTTGCATGAAAAAAGCAAAATTGAAGATGCTAAAATAGAAATGTATTTCATATTGATAGTTTTTTTATTTTAGATCAATAAGTGATTTTTAATTTATTTCTTCTATAAATTTACAAAAAAACGCCAAAACATTGAAATTTTGGCGTATAAAAATTAGTGCTGTTTTTTTCTAAAATCAAATTTATACATAGCTCCAATTATGGCGTGAATTCCTTGAGCACGATAATTGGTGTAGGTAAAATATTTTTGATTTAATAGATTGATTCCACTTGCAAAAACTGTCCATTGGTTTGTTGGATTGTATCCTAATGTAAGGTTTACATCTGTATAACCTGCCATTTTTATTTCGGTTGGCGGGATGTCCACTACATTAGTTCCTACCAGTTGTTTTTTGCGTAGATAATCTCGACGATCACCTACAAAATATAAATGCAAATCTGCATAAACTTTTGGACTAAAATCTACATGAGTTTTTAATCCTGCCTCGATGATAGGTAAATTATATGCAAAATCTTCGTTTGTCGTTTGGTAAGAATTGTATAATCCATAAGTATCGATTTTGACATCCTTTAAATCAAAGGTCAATTCTCCAAATAAAGAAACAGTTTTTACATCATCGTATTTTACATTAAAAGTGTTTCCGTATTCAAAGGGTTCACGTACACTCAATGTAGTGTTATAAATTGATGAGGTAAACAATGCTTTTTGATGTTCGTCTTTGTACGCACCTCTCAAATTGTACGATATATTGTGGTACAATTTTCCTTTCAATCCTGCAAATATATCATACGTCTTTTTTGTTGGCAACAAACTCGTTTCAATTGAAATATGAGGATTGGATTCGCTAAGGGTTTTGTAGGTGTTTTGAGAAACTCCTCCATCAATTCCCAAATATCCGATAACAATATCAGGAACTAAATCTACATTGGCTTTGATTTTTGGATAAATCAATAGACTATTATCTTTGTTTCCTTGATTGTCCCCCACAATATGAGCAACTCCTGCTCCCAACTGTACACTATAATTGTCTTCTGTAAAAGTTATGTGTGGCTCGGCAGACAAAATGAAATAATTGTAATCCCCATTATGCGTATTGGTTCTATAATTTTCCATTTTTGACGTAACCCAGTCCGCTTTTACCAAAATCGGAAGTTTTTTGTCAGAAATTGGCACTACAAATCTTGGTGAAAAAATCAATCGACTCTCTTTTGCCCCAAATCCATCTTTAAAAAAGGTATAGTTTGCATCAATTGATTCTAAACCTTTGTTGTACAAATGCAGTTTTGTTCCTGCTGTAACATCTTGATAAGTTTGTGTATCACCTACTTTAGTAATTCCTAAAGTTGTGAAATTTACATCAGGATGCACACCGTACCAATGAAATTTTGAATAATTTGTTCCTATATTGATCGTCCATTCGCGTTCTGATGTTTGATTTCCATAAACCAAATTCAAGCCCGAACGATTGTATCCATTTGGGTTTTCGACACCATCAATTCCACCACCTGATGATCGGTGTTTGATAAAACCACCTATGTAGTTTTTATCGTCTATTTTTTCAACAATACCCAATTCTGCTCTGAGTGATTTGTAGCCTCCAGCACCTACTAAAGCATAGTTGTTGAAATACGGATTGAATACCTCATCATCTACCGTTGCGGCAGTTGCTTTTGCTGGGACAAATGTACTAGCAACAGGAAACGAAAAAATATTGTATTTGATTTCTCTTTTTTCGATAACTTCTTTATCTTCCACGATTGGGTTGTCGTTGATTTTGAAAGCATCTTGTATTTCAGGGCGATAGGTGTTGGTTACAGTAACGCTTTCTGTACCAAGTGGTTTGTCTTCATATTGTGCATTGATGATATTTGATGATACTATCAATGCACCTAAAAATATATGTTTGTTTTTCATTGGTCAATTATTTTACAGATGAATTACGTTTTGCTTCTTCTGATTTGTATTGTTTTAGTAAAGCATTTGCTTCGGTGATGACATCGTTGTATTGCTTAAAGTTTTCTGTTACACTTTCCAATACATATATAGCTTGGAACGAATCTTTCAATCCATGGAAATTTTTTGCCATTAAAACCAAACCTTTGGCTCCAAAGTATTGATAACTCGCATAGTCTTTTGCCAATTTTTGAATTGTAGCATTTGACTCTTCGTATTTTTTATTTTCGGTTTTGAAAAAGGCTTCGTAGTAAAGAGCCTCTGCCATTGCCTCACCAGTTCCTATTTTTTGTAAGTTTTCAAAATGAGCTTTTGCAGAATTGTAATCTTTTGATTCAAAAGCATTTCTACCTAAAATAGTATAGGCATCTGCTTTAACCTTTTTAGTAGCCTGCGAATTTTTGATTACATCATTTGCATACTTTGTTGCTAATACATTTTCTTTTTGTTCAAAATATTTTTTCATCAAATTGGATTGAGCAAACAAGATATTTTTTTCGTTGGTAGCTACTTGTTCCAATTGTTTTAAATAATTGATAGCTTCGGTATTGTTTTTTTCTTGTAATGAAATAGTAGCCAATCTTACCAAAGAAGGTTCGGCATATTCCGATTTACCTTTAGAAAGTACTTGACTATAATTAGTTTTAGCATCTGAAATTTTGTCTTGAGCATAGGCAATTTCAGCAATGTTGAAATATGCTTTTGGAGCATAACTTCCATTAGGATATTGTTTCAAATATTCTTTTAATGCACTCATTGCCTGATTTTTATTTTCTTGAGCCAAGTGTTTATCCGCTACTTCGTAAGCATCTTGTTCTAATTCGGCAGTAGAAATATCCACAAAAGGTACTGTTTTTACCCATTGAGCAAATTCTGTTGTCTGTCCCAAATCGTTGTAAGTTGAACGGATGTTGTTTATCGCTTGAATCGCATCTTGTGTATTTGGATAGTCGGTAACTACCTTTTTAAATTTGTTTATTGCAGTATAATGATCATTGTCTTGATAATACATCAAACCTTGACGTAGCAATGCTTTTGAAACAAATGGCGATTTTGGATGTTTTGATATCAATTGGTCAAAAGCTGCAATTGCTTTTTGTGATTGTTTTGCATTGGCATAAGTTGCTCCCAATTCGTACATAGCGTCATCGTTGTAAATAGACGATGGATGTTTACTTATAAAACTTTGTAATTCACTAATTTTTTGCTCGTTTTTACCATTAAAACCTTGTAAAATAGCTTTTTGGAATGTTGCGTAATCTAGGCTGTTGCCACCTTTTTGCACTGCATTGTTGTACAAAGTAATCGCTTTAGAATAATTACCATTCGAAAAATAGGCGTCTGCCAAGCGTAATTCTACATCGTTTTTCTTGATGGTAGATTTTCCATTGGCAAGATAGTTTTCAAATTGAGTAGCAGCTTCGTTGTATTTTTTATCTTTCAATAAAATATATCCTTTTAGATAAGGGATGTTGTTGTATTCTACCGCTTTTTCCGCTTGAGGCAAATTGCTAAATGTGTTGAGTGTACTCAATGCTTCTGAATAATTTCCTAAAGCATATTGAGCTTCTGCACTCCAATAGGTAGCTCTTGAAACATACGACAAATCTTGTCTTTGAGCAATTGATTTATTGAACAATTCCAAAGCTTTGTTGTAATTACCTTCGTTGAAAAACTCTACTCCACGATAAAAAGTAACCTTTTGATATGCCGATTTATTCATCGTTTTCGTCTCTTTTTCAAGAAGTTTTAATGCGGCTTTGTAGTTCTTTGTAGTGATATATGAGTCCACCAACAAATCTTCCATTTCACTGCGATATGCAGAGTTTGGAAATTTAGTTAGGAAATTGTTGATAATCTGAGGGATACTTTGGTATGCATTTCCGATATCATAACTCAATTTTGCATAATTTACAAAAGCATCTTCTGTGATTTTTGTGTCAAAATCCAGTTCAGAGGCGTTTTTAAAAGCGTTTAAAGCTTGGATTTTTTGGTTGAGTTTTAGATAACTTTCTCCAAGGTGATAGTATGCATTTTGAGCCACTTCGTCCGAGCCGCTAATGATTTTATTAAATTCAGAAACAGCTCGTTGATAGTCTTTTTGTTGGTAATAGATGTACCCTAATTGATAGAAATCGATGTTACTCCATTTTCCATCTTTCCCTTTGTAATTTAATATATAAGGTAGGGCATTTCCGTATTGTTGCAGATTGAAATAACTTTCTCCAATGATTTTAGAAAGTTCTGATTCTTCTGTTTCCGTATTGACGTTTTTAGACAATTGTTGTGAACCCTCTTCAATCGCCTTGTTAAATTCGCCCATTTTAAAGAACATATCTGCTCTAAAATAACCTATTTTTTCTTTATATTTTTGAATATCAGCTATTTTGTTGAAATGTTCATTGGCTGTATCGTAGTCATTTCTTTCATAAGAAATATACCCCAAATAGTATTCGGCTTGATTTCTAAAAGTAGAATTTTCAGTAACTTTCATCAATTCTGTACGAGAAGCGGTATAGTTTTTTTGTTGAAACAACACATATCCTTTTTGAAAGTACAAACGATTGAGTTGCTCTGGCGAAAGTACCGCTGGGTTTACTTTGTTTGTATAGTACAAAGATTTTGCATAGTCTCCTTTGATGAAATAATAATTGCCCAAATCGAGCAGAGCCAAAAGAGTTTTTGAGCTAGTAGGGTAGTTTTCTATAAAGTATAGTAATCTATTTTCAGCAGTATCGTAACCTAATTTTGCAGCACAAGAAGCACTATAATAGGCACTATTTGCATCGATTTCAGTATAGTTTTCGCTTTCTGAAACCTCATCAAATAGTACTTTTGCTACAGCATATAATTCGCGATTGTACAGATTTACCGCATGATAATATTTTTCGTCAGTGTTTTTATAAAGTTTTGTCTCTTGAGCAGACGCAGAAAATGCACCCAAAAGAAGACCTAAGTAAAGTATTCTGTTTCTTTTTATCATTTTTTGAAGAATTATTCCCAAAGATAAAAAAGAATATTTTATCTATTCAATCTTAATGGAATAATTTTTTTGTAAAAAATAAATTATTGCTTAAAAATGTAAGAAATTAATAAAGAATTTACTTTTTCTATTTATGTTTAAATTTTATTAAAAGATACTATTGGAAATTGAATTGCATATAGATGAACTAAAATTCAAATTCAATAAAATGATATAAATTCACTTTGATTTATATAATGAAAAGGGTAGTAAAAAAAAAGCCTTACATTTATTTGCAAGGCTTTGCGGAGAAAGAGGGATTCGAACCCCCGGACCTGTTACAGTCAACGGTTTTCAAGACCGCCGCATTCGACCACTCTGCCATTTCTCCTGAGTCGAATACTTACTTTGTGTTTCAGTATCACGTTGCAAATGTAGTTACTTTTTTATTTCTGACAAATATTTTTTTGATTTTTTTTTGAAAAAAAAATTATTGAACGAATTGGTGGAATTTTAAATATTTTACAATCAATTTTTTAATAGAAAAAAACAGGTTTAACTTAAAGAAAAATTTTTTCTTCACTCAAACAATTGTATTTTTGAAAAAGAAAAAGTAACATTATGAAAAGCTATAATTTTTGTGCGGGTCCTGCAACTTTACCCTTTGAAGTTTATCAAGAAGCTTCTCAAGCTGTAATTGATTATAATCAATCAGGATTGTCGATTTTGGAAATATCTCATCGTAGTGATGATTTTATTCAGATATTGGAAGACTCCAAAAATCGTGTATTACAATTGATGCAATTGGACGCCAATCTTTACAGTGTTTTGTTTTTGCAAGGAGGGGCTACAATGGAGTTTTATCGTTTGTCTCAAAATTTTTTATTTCCTGCATCCAAAGCTGCTTATATAAATACAGGCGTGTGGTCTCAAAAAGCGATTGATGCTGCAAAATTTTCGGGATCCGTTATTGAAATAGCTTCTTCAAAAAATGAAAACTATCGTTATATTCCATCTGATTTTGATATTTATGAGTCTTATAATTATTTGCATATTACTTCAAATAATACTATTTATGGTACACAATATCAAAGTTTTCCAGATGTTGATGTTCCAATTGTAGCTGATATGAGTTCGGATATTTTTTCCCGTTCTATTGATTATTCACAATTTGCTATGATTTATGCAGGTGTTCAAAAAAATTTGTCTCCTGCGGGTATGTCTTTAATAGTAATTGAAAAACAGTTTTTGGATAGATTTTCCAATATTTTACCTCCAATTATCGATTACAAGCAGCATATCAAAAATGAAAGTATGCTCAATACTCCTCCTGTTTTTCCGATTTATGTATCAAATCTTACTATGCAATGGATTCAAAAGCAAGGTGGAATTTCTAAAATAGAGGCTAAAAATAATGAAAAAGCAAAAATTTTGTACGACGAAATCGATCGAAATCCATTATTTTTTGGTCATGCAGAAATCAAGGATCGTTCTAAAATGAATGCATTGTTTTATCTGAAAAATGAGGAAATGTCTTCAATATTTGAAAAACTATGTCAAGAGGCATCCATCAAAAATTTAAAAGGGCATCGTACATCGGGAGGATATCGTGCTTCTATGTACAACGCATTGGATGTAGAAGCAGTAAAAATTTTGGTTGAAATCATGCAATCTATAGAAAAGTATCACGGATAGAGCGTCTTAGCTTTGTTTTTAGGATTTTCCAAAAAAAATCATTAGTTTTGTGCAAAATAAAGAAAAAATATATGAAATTTTTTATTGATACGGCAAATTTAGAGCAGATAAAAGAAGCTCAAGAATTGGGAATTTTGGACGGAGTTACTACCAATCCGTCGTTGATGGCTAAAGAAGGAATCACTGGCAAAAACAATATCTATAAACACTATGTGGATATTTGCAACTTGGTTGAGGGTGATGTGTCAGCCGAAGTAATTGCAACTGACTTTGAAGGTATGGTGAGAGAAGGTGAGGAATTGGTAGAATTGCACGAACAAATCGTTGTAAAATTGCCTATGACTAAAGACGGAATCAAAGCGTGTAAATATTTCTCAGACAGAGGAATTCGTACCAATGTTACTTTGGTTTTCTCGGCAGGACAGGCATTGTTGGCAGCTAAAGCAGGTGCCACCTATGTTTCTCCTTTCTTGGGTCGTTTAGACGATATTTCTACAGATGGATTGAATTTAATCGATGAAATTCGTCAAATCTATGACAATTACGAATTTGAAACACAAATTTTAGCAGCATCTGTTCGTCATACTATGCACATAATCAACTGTGCAAAAATCGGTGCAGATGTGATGACTGGTCCTTTGTCTTCTATCACAGGATTGCTCAAACATCCTTTGACAGATTTAGGACTCGAACAGTTTTTGAAAGATTACGCTAAAGGGAATCTTTAAAATTAACTAAACTATGATTTTACCAATTGGAATAACTTTTTTCGTAGCGTGTTTGCTCATTTTGTGGGGCAAACACATACCTGCGAAACTTTATAAAATCTTTGCTTTATTGCCTTTTTCTTTGTTTTTGTATTTTCTGAGCTATATGCCAAAAATACAAAGAGGAGAAAAGGCTCTTTATTTTTCTTATGATTGGATGCCTTCGTTAGGCATAAATCTCAATTTTACTCTTGATGGACTATCACTGTTGTTCAATTTGCTAATTACAGGAATTGGAACATTGGTCTTTTTATACGCCTCATATTACATGAAAAAAGAGGTGCTGGCTCCGAGGTTTTTCGGATTTCTTACCGCTTTTATGGGGGCAATGCTTGGGGTGGTTTCTTCAGACAATTTGATTATGTTGTTTGTCTTTTGGGAACTCACCAGTATTTCGTCTTTTTTCCTCATCGGATACAATACTACTGATGAGAAATCGAGAAAAAATGCACTATGGGCGTTGTCTGTTACAGGATTTGGAGGTTTTTTCCTTTTAGCATCTTTTGTGTTGATGGGAGTAATATCCGATTCGTATTCGATTAGAGAATTGTTTTTTCAATCCCACGAATTGGTCAATCATTCGTTGTATTTTGTATTGATTGCCTTTTTGTTTTTGGGTACATTTACCAAATCGGCTCAGTTTCCTTTCCACTTTTGGTTGCCTGGAGCCATGCAAGCCCCTACACCCGTTTCGGCTTATTTGCACTCAGCGACAATGGTAAAAGCGGGTATATATTTGTTAGCAAGATTTACACCTATACTTTCCGATCAGTTTGTGTGGAATATTGTCTTGATTTCCATTGGAGGAATCACGATGTTTATGGGAGCTTTTTATAGTATTTTCAAAACAGATATGAAAAGCATTTTGGCATATACCACCATTTCTGCTTTGGGAATCTTAGTGTTTTTGTTGGGAATAGGAACTGAAAAAGCCTTGTTTGCTGCAATGGTTTTTATTTTGGTTCACGCCTTGTACAAAGCTACGTTGTTTATGTCAACAGGGATTGTAGATCATGCAGTACATAGTAGAAATATATTGCAAATCAGTGGATTGAAAAATAAGATGCCCATTGTGGCTATTGCAACTTTGGTAGCTGTATTGTCGAGTGCAGGTATTCCTTTAACATTCGGATTTGTTGGAAAAGAATTGATGTACGAAGCTGTCTATAGGATGGACAATTATTGGAGTTTTCTTTCTATTGGATTGTTGGTTTTGTTGATTGCAACTAGTGTTTTACTATCAACAGCAGGATTTTTAGCAGGTATCAAACCATTTTTTGGAAAAATGCCTGAAAACTTTGAAAAAATCGAACATCCCAATCGAAAACTATGGATTCCTGTAGTTGTTTTAGCTGTTTTTTCCCTTGTATTTGGATTGTTTCCTCAATTTGCCGATTATTTACTATTGCATGCAGCTGGAAATAGTGTAGCAGGAAGAGCCATATCACAAGAATTACATATTTGGCATGGATGGAATATCATTGTTTTGTTGAGTGGATTAACTATTTTAGGCAGTATTTCCTTTTATTTTATCCTAAAACCATCCGAACAAAAAGAAGCATTTAGCGATTCATTGCAAAAAATTTCACCTCAATCGATCATATTAGGATTGGCAAAAGGATTTAAACAATTGGCATTGAAATACACTCAGTTTTTCCACAATGGCTATTTGCGAGTGTACATTATGAATATCATTTTGTTTTTTATCGGAATTGTGGGGTACAAGCTCTTTACAGATGTGCCTTTTCGATTAGATTTCAATGATTTATCAGATTTCAGATTTTATGAAATCTTGTTGTTTGTACTTATTTTGGCTGCTGTAATTGTGATTACGATTGCTCGTTCGCGTTTGACATCGATTGTGGCTATGGGAATTTTGGGGTATGCCATCTGTATTTTATTTGTAATTTATGGAGCCCCCGATTTGGCGATGACACAGTTTGCAATTGATACTTTGACCGTAGTATTGTTTGTATTGGTTTTGTCAAAATTGCCTTCGTATCTCAAGTTGAGCGATACCAGAAATAAAGGTAGAGATGCTGTTGTTTCAGGAGTGTTTGGAATTTTGATTGCTATCATCACTATGCAAGCCTTATTGTATCCTTCCAGCAAAGAGGTAACAAAATATTATGCAGACAATGCCTATTTATTGGCAAAAGGAAAAAATGTGGTAAATGTAATTTTGGTAGATTATCGTGGTGTGGATACATTTATTGAGACCATAGTATTGGCAATTGCAGCTATTGGAGTTTATAGTATTTTAAAATTTAAGATAAATGATGGAGAAAAAAACACAGAATACTAGACCGAGATTGGACAACATCATTTTGAAAACAGCGACCAATTATTTATTGCCCTTGTTGTTGATGTTTTCTATTTTCGTATTGATCAGAGGACACTATTTATCAGGTGGTGGATTTGTAGGCGGATTAATTGCTTCGATTGCCTTTGTACTCCATTCGTTTGCCTACAATACCAAACATACTCAACGAAAATTTTTTAGAGGAAATCCTATGATGTTGATTCCATCCGGACTTTTGTTATCGTTTTTGAGTAGTATTTTACCATTTTCAGTTTCCAAACCCTTTTTGACCAATATGTGGTTTATGGAAAATATTGCTGTCATTGGTTCATTTGGTTCGGCTTTGATTTTTGATATCGGAGTGTATTTGGTGGTGATAGGTGTAGTGGCTACCATATTATTTACAATTTCAGAAAGCGTATAAAATGGAGTTATTATTAGTAATATTAGTAGGTGTATTGTACTCGTCGGGAATTTATATGATGCTACGACGAAGTATGGTGAAATTACTCGTAGGAATCATTTTATTGGGAAATGGAGCTAATATTTTGATTTTTTTGATGAGTGGAATCGTACGAGGAAAAGCACCGATTATCGATGAAAAACATAAAACGTTTATTGATATTTATGCCGATCCAGTGCCACAAGCGTTGATTTTGACAGCTATTGTTATCAGTTTTGCCTTGTCTGCTTTTGCTGTTGTATTGTTGAAAAAAGCACATACACTCACTGGGAAAGACGATTTGGACTCGTTGAATATTCAGGATTTGGATATTTGATATAAAAAAGTTGTTTGATTTTAAAATATAAAAATTATCTGTAAATTGGTAGTTTGACAAAGGTTGTATCGCATAATGATTAGAACAACTTAAAAATTTAAGAAATAAAGTAAAAACATACATGACAACAAATTTTATATTAGCACCTATATTAATTCATTTGCTTACAGCCATATTACTTTTGTTTTTTTGGCAAAGGGTAACCACGCAAAAAATCATTAGTGTAGCTGGAAATTCGATTGCTTTTTTGTTTTGCATTCGTTTGTTTCAACATACATTAAAAAACGAACATTTATTGTTGCAAGTAGGAAACTGGAAAGCACCGTTTGGAATTATTTTTATTTCAGATACTTTTAGTGCGATTATGGTCTTATTGACAGCATTTGTTTCGCTTGCTGTGGGAATTTATTCAACAGCTGCTCTCAACGAAAGTCGAATCAAATATGGATATTTCTTTACTTTTCACTTGTTGATTATGGGCTTGATTGGAGCATTTTTGACTGGTGATATTTTCAATTTGTATGTATGGTTTGAGGTGGTTATTATATCCTCTTTTATCCTTTTGACAGTAGGAGGGAAGAAGATGCAGATGGAAGGAGCGATAAAATATGTAACCATGAATATTTTAGCTTCTGCTATTTTTCTTACAGCTATTGGAGTTTTATATGGAATAACAGGTACATTGAATATTGCAGATATTTCTTTAAAAATCAATGCTATAGAAAATAGAGGTTTGATATCTGTAACTTCTTTATTATTTTTTATAGGATTTGGTATCAAATCGGCAATATTTCCTTTGTATTTTTGGTTGCCATCGTCGTATCACACACCACCTTCGGCAATTGCGTCTATCTTCGGAGGATTATTGACCAAAATGGGAGTTTATGCAATGATTCGAGTGTTTACCATAATGTTTGAGCCGGATGATTTTACCTTAAATTTATTTATCATCATAGCGATTATGACTATGCTGACAGGAATTTTTGGTACAATCAACAAGAAAAATATTCGTCGATTGATGTCCTATTTGATTGTGTGTCACATTGGTTATTTGATTGCAGGAATCGGACTTTATACAGATTGGGCATTTGCTGCGGTGATTTTTTATTTGATTCACGATGTGATTGTGAAAAGTAATATGTTTATGATCACAGGAATCATTGCAAAAATCCGTGAAACGACTGATATGACGCGTTTGGGAGGATTGTTGAAAGATTATCCAAAATTTTCGCTTACGGCGGCATTGGTATTTTTCTCATTGATTGGTATTCCGCCTTTTTCAGGATTTTGGCCAAAGATTTTGTTTTTGCAAGAATCGTTCAAAGCCTCACAATGGATATTGTTGGTGTTGTTTATTTTGGCAAGTTTCGTTACATTATTTGTAGTTATCAGATTTTGGATTGAAGCCTTTTGGAAAGAATCTCCAAAACCACTGACGGAAGAAATTGACCATTACGAACCAATTCCTATGGTAAAAAAAGTTGCCTTGATGTTTCCCATCGTTTTTTTAGCCGTTACATCATTATATATTGGATTTAATGCCGATCGTGTAATGGAATTGTCAGAAAAAACCGCCTATGAAATTAAAAATAAAGAGATTTATATAAAGGCGGTGTTGCAGAAATAAACTTAAGAAAGACTATGCTTCAAACATTTTTATTAAACCTATTATTAGCATTGATTTGGGTAGCTTTGACAGGGCAGCTCAACTATGTAAATTTTGGATTTGGATTTATATTAGCGTTTTTTATTTTGTGGTTTTTAAATCGACAAAAGAAAGGAACGACCAGTTATTTTACCCGAGTGCCAAAGATTATTTCGTTTTTTATTTCGTTTTTTATTGATATGCTCAAAGCGAATATTCAGGTATCTTTGGATGTAATTACACCCCGCCACTATATGAAACCTGGTGTTATAAAATACGAAATGGACGCAGTAACAGATTTTGAAATTATGATGTTTGCCAATACCATTGCTTTGACACCAGGAACTTTGGTTTTGGATATTTCAAAAGATAAAAAACACATGTATATTCATGTGATGTATCTGAAAGATATTGAAAAATTTAAACGAAATATGAAAGTTCGCACAGAACGAAAATTGCTTGAGATTTTAAGGTAGAGTGGAATTTGAATTCTGTATTAGATGAGACAGAAATTTTGATCCAGCATTAGGTGGAACAGGAATTTGAAAATTATTTTAATTTATTTCCAAATTTCCAAATCATCCCATTTTCAAATTATAAGATGAATTATGACAGTAGAACAATATTTAACCTATGTAATCATGCCTTTGTTGAGCCTAGCGATACTCGTAATTTTGATTCGCTTTTTCAAAGGTGCCCTCAAATAGTAGATCGTGTAATAGCCTTGGATTTGATTATTACAGCAGGTGTTGGCTTTATCGGTATATTTTGTATGATAACCAACAATAATAATTTTTTGGATGTGGCTATGATTTTGGCATTGATTGCCTTTTTGAGTACCGTAGCTTTTTCGTATTACCTTTATAGAAGTAAAAAAAATGACTGATATTCTTATTATGATATTGAGTACAATCGGTGCAATTTTTATTTTGGTAGCCGCTTTTGGCATACTAAAAATGCCTGATTTTTATTCTCGTTTGTCTGTCACCATCAAAGCAGCTACTTTGGGTATTGGTTGTATTCTGATGGCAGTAGCGATGTATTTTTCAGAGTTTTCTGTTACTACAAAAACCATCGCGATTATCTTTTTCTTGTTTATTACCTCACCTGTTTCTGGATATTTGATAGGAAAAGTAGCATATATCAATGGAACTAAATTATGGAAAAATACAATTATCGACGAAATGAACAAAGATGAAGATAGTTTCTGTACAACGGTAAAAGATCAAGAAGAGGAGGAGAAAAAAATAAATTAATTAAAAATAAAATATAAACCAACATAAAAACATTATGTCAGACGATAAAAAAGTAATTTTTTCGATGTCGAAAGTGAGTAAAACCTACTCTTCGACCAACAAAACAGTGTTAAAAGACATTTATTTGAGCTTTTTCTACGGTGCCAAAATTGGTATTTTAGGCTTGAATGGTTCGGGTAAATCTTCGTTGTTGAAAATCATAGCAGGTGTGGACAAAAACTACCAAGGTGATGTGGTATTTGCTCCTGGATATACCGTAGGGTATTTGGAACAAGAACCTCAACTTGATGAAAATAAAACCGTAATTGAGGTGGTGCGTGAAGGTATGGCAGATATTGTGGCTACTTTGGACGAATTCAACAAAATTAACGATATGTTTGGATTGCCAGAAGTGTATGAAGATGCCGACAAAATGCAAAAATTAATGGACAAACAAGCTGAATTGCAAGACAAAATTGATGCGGCTGGTGGATGGGAACTCGACAATAAATTGGAAGTTGCCATGGATGCCTTGCGTTGTCCAGAACCTAATACGCCTATTTCTGTGCTTTCGGGTGGTGAGCGTCGTCGTGTGTCATTGTGTCGTTTGTTGTTGCAAGAGCCTGATGTTTTGCTTTTAGACGAGCCTACCAACCACTTAGACGCAGAATCAGTACACTGGTTAGAGCAACATTTACAACAATACAAAGGAACAATTATAGCTGTAACCCACGACCGTTATTTTTTGGACAATGTGGCAGGATGGATATTGGAATTAGACCGTGGAGAAGGTATTCCGTGGAAAGGAAATTATTCTTCATGGCTTGACCAAAAAGCAAAACGCTTAGAACAAGAAGAAAAAACAGCATCAAAACGCAGAAAAACATTGGAACGCGAGTTGGAATGGGTGCGTCAAGGTGCGAAAGGTCGTCAGACAAAACAAAAAGCTCGTTTGCAAAATTACGACCGATTGTTGAACGAAGACCAAAAACAATTGGAGGAAAAATTGGAAATCTACATTCCCAATGGACCTCGATTGGGAACCAATGTTATCGAAGCTAAAGGTGTTGCCAAATCTTTTGGAGATAAATTGTTGTACGACAATTTGAATTTCACCCTTCCACAAGCGGGAATCGTAGGAATTATTGGACCAAATGGAGCGGGTAAATCTACTATTTTCCGTATGATTATGGGCGAGCAAACTCCAGATGCTGGTGAATTTTTGGTAGGTAATACTGTAAAAATCGCCTATGTAGATCAAACGCATAAAAACATCGACCCTGAAAAATCAATTTACGAAAACTTTGCTGATGGTCAAGAGTTGATTATGATGGGCGGAAGACAGGTAAACGCAAGAGCTTATCTATCGAGATTTAACTTTGGTGGTAGCGACCAAAACAAAAAAGTTGCAACTTTATCGGGTGGTGAACGCAACCGTTTGCACTTGGCAATGACCTTGAAGGAAGAAGGAAATGTATTGTTACTCGATGAGCCTACCAACGATTTGGACATTAATACTCTGAGAGCCTTGGAAGAAGGTTTGGAAAACTTTGCAGGTTGTGCCGTGATTATTTCCCACGACCGTTGGTTCTTGGATAGAGTTTGTACGCATATCTTGGCATTTGAGGGAGATTCGCAGGTATATTTCTTTGAAGGTTCGTTCTCAGAATACGAAGAAAACCGCAAAAAACGCTTGGGAGATGTTGCTCCAACGAGAATTAAATACAAAAAATTAGTGAGATAAAATCAAAAAGCCCATCAATTTGATGGGCTTTAGTTTTATACTCTTTCACGAGGTACATTTGTAAAATGTTCATTTTTAGGGAAAAAAAATATTTAGTATTAAATACATCAAAACTTATATGCTCTACGAAACTAATTTTGTAGTTTAAAAATAATTCTTCAATTTTCAGCATTTTTGCCATATTTCGGAGTTTACTTGTTTTAAATATATTAAAATATTTATATGATTTTTAAGTGTTTATATCTTTTCTAAAGGTGCGAAAAAATCAAATCAAAATATTACAGCTTCGTCAGAAAAACAAAAATTTAGAGACGCTCTTCAGAGAAATGACCGAAACCAAATAAACGCCATTTTTTGCGGTTCAACGCCGAAAAACTGGGCGTATATATACACTTTGTATACATTTTTTGACTGTATGTAGATATTTTGTAACGCTTTTTTTGAGGCTTTATTGCTGTATTTTTCCGATGTTTGCATCAGAATATCTTTAAAATCAATACAATGAAAAAAGCAGTTGTACTATGTGGTCTTTTTAGCTGTCTATTGGCTTCGGCACAATATAAATATGAGCCTTTGGAAGCAAAATCGACTTATTTCAATATAGAAACAAACGATACTACGTATGTGCAGAAGTCAAATTTTGCGTATGATTATCAAAACAAACGAATCATCGAAACCTCCGTTCAGCATCATAAAGGAAATATTATCGACAATGAAACACAAATTAAAAATATACGAGAATATACCTTCGATGGCGTGTTCCGCTCGGGAATTGAAAGCGAATGGGATAGTTTGACTGGCGATTGGATTGTTAGACAAAAATCGTTTAATGACCCTGAAAACCACCGAAGTGGACATATTTCTTTACACGAAAATCAAGAAGAAGGTGGCGTAACCGTAACGGAAAAACGCACCAAAAGGAAAACCATTATCACAACCCATCATTTATATAACGGAAAATGGAAAAAAGTGTATGTTTCCACCATTTATGCAGACAAAAAAGGCAGAGAGGTCAAGTACATTGCCCAAAATTATGATGCCGAAACTCAAAAAATGCACTATACCGAGAGAAAAGAAACGCACTATATCAGTCCGAAAACTCATCAAGATACCTATTCAAGTTGGGATAAAACTGCCAAAAAATGGGTGAACCAAGTCCGATATGTACATACAACTTCTGAAAATGGAAAAATCATTGAGGACTATAAGTGGGAAAATAACAAATGGCAAATACAAGGCAAAAAAACACATTTTACCGACAAAAAAGAAGGTGTTCAGCTCGATTCAGTTTTTGTTTGGAACGAAACATCTCAAAAAATTATTCCGCAACAGGCTCTGAGAGAGAAACTTGACGATGATAATCGGGTTATTTATTCCGAAATGTACCAATGGAATCCAGAAACCCAAGATTGGAGCTATCTTACTGAGGAATATATATACTATGAAGGCAAAAATATAATTACAAAAAAGATACATAATTATGGAGAAGAGGGATATCAGTTGTTCAATTATCAATACGATTCAGAAGGCGATTTGCTTCAGTTTGATGTGTCTCAAGTTTCTTATGATCTCGAGATTTTTCCGTTAGAACGCGTGGTGTATACCTATCACGATTTTCTGAAGTCGGAAGTGTTTCAAGCAGACATTTTCCGAGAATGGGATTTTGGAGAATCTAAAAAAACACCAGCTTCTGTCCGATGTTTTCGATTTGTTGATAATAAGGAAGTTAAAAGTTGCGAATTGATTTTTTCGTATAAAAAAATAAAATAATCATAACGGCACAGAGTCAATGCCAAACCGATGAAGTAAATCGTAATTTGCCAATATTAAAATGAATAAATTAACAATCAATATATTATGCACAATTTGAAGAAAAATATTACCAAGATGTAAAACATTTGATACCAGAGGATTGCGTTTACGAAGACAGCGATTATCCAGATATGCCAAATTATGGCAGATATTCTATGGATTTGGTTGAAGAAATGGAACAATGGGAGCAGATACCATTTTTGTTTCCTAATAAAGAAATTTCTTTAGAAAATCTCAAACGTTTTGCCAATACGGATTATTTTCCACTTATGGCAAATGTTATTGACGATGAAAAAATACGATTGGAATACTGGCGTGATCATATTTTTGTCCGCATTCATAAATCGATAAACGAAGATATATGGGCAGTGTATTTTCAACAAAATCAAGATTTTGCGATAGTTGCCGATAACGAAAGCGATTTTGCGGTGCAATTTCGTAGGATAAATGAAGAAGATTGATATTATGTTACCCCCGAAGATTTCCCTGATGCGTACGAGTTTTTCCGTCATCAGTGGGAGTATTTGATGTGGGAATATTCAAAAATTGTGCATTATCGCAAGTTGTATTTGCAAGATGTTACCCTTGAAAAATACAAAGCGGTTTTTGAGCGTCCTTTGGTAAAAAAATACGCCAGCGAATACCTAAATGAGAATTCTATTCTGTATTTTGGCGATTATAGTTTGCAAGTCCGTCCTGAAACAGCCGACAACTGTTCGCGTTTAACTCTCAATGGTAAAGGAAAATACGACCCAAACGGCGTATGGCAACCTTCATTTTATCATTTTGAATACGACCAATCGGAAGACAAAATCAGGCTTTACACTCAAGATGGCAACGGCTACGAATTTGAGCCGTACGAGGTGAGCTACAACGATACCCATACGTATGACGCGGCAAGACAACACTTCAATCTGATTGATATATGGCTTACCGAATATGCCATCAAAACAGGTACTGGAAAGGTCATTTATCCCGAAAACTTAGACGAAAATGGGGAAGAAGTATAGGATTTCTTTCTTTTTATTGATAAATAAAGTTAATGTTAAATATTTTTTGCCTTTACCTAAGTTTTAGGTAAAGGCAAAAAATTAAAATATTGTTTTTGGAATACGTAAGCAATTCTACTTCTGATTATTAAACTGATATTTCAATGTAAATCCTACGTACGGACGATTCGCTATTTTGGTATTTATGAAGAAATTCTCGCCTGTGTTGATTTGCGTGTAGCGGTTGGAATCAAAAATATTCGAGCCGAAAACACTCAAACTCCAACGATTTTTTTGCCAACTTTTGGTAAGCGAGGCATTAGCTACGAAAATTCCGTTTATTTCCTTTTGCAAGCCTATCGTAGGCGATTGGTATCCAGCATTGAGTCGAAACGAAAAGTTACGAGGAAGTTTGAACGTATTATTCATTTTTGCATTGTATCGCCATTGTTTATAACGATGCGGTTTGCCATCTACCGAAAGGTCTTGATCGTAATAAAAACTTGTGAACGAAGTATTTACATTCCACCAATTGAAAATATCCATACCTGCCATCAATTCCGAACCTATCGCCCAAGCCGAACCTACATTTTTTGGAGTAAATAACAATGTATTATCGTGAAAAACGGTTGCAAAAGTACTCATTATATCGCGTTGATTACGAGCAAAAACCTCTAACGAAACATAATCTCTTCCCCATGAACGCTTGTAAGCCAACTCATATGAATCAGTATAACTTGGCAAAAGACGGCTATTTCCCGTTGAAAACGTATATTTGTCATCCCAAACAAAGGCAGGAACTAATCGCCAATATTCTGGACGCTGAATGCGACGGCTGTAATTCCAACTAATTTGGCTATCTTCTGAAAAACTATACAACAAATGCACCGATGGAAACCAATCCGTAAAGTTTGTCTTGAAATGGTCTTTTTGTCTTTCATTGTTTTGATTTTCAAATGAATAGGATATATTCCGTGCCGTATGTTCTGCACGAAGCCCAAGTTTATACTCAAATTTGCCAAATGAACTTTTGAAAGTAAAATAACCCGAATAAATATTTTGTTTGTAGTTAATGAGTTGATTATTAGATACATATTCGGAAGTTCGTACAATATCATCACCATTGAAATAACCACTTTCGGTAGTAATTTCAGGAATGTGGTCAGTTTCGATTTCGCCACCAGCCTCGATGCTTGTAGTATCAGTCAAAGGCAATTCGTACTCCAAAGTTGTCGAGCTAAATATCTCGTTTTTCTCAAATTGCTTTTTTCCAAACACTTCTGTTCCTGAGGAAGTTATCATTTCATTTTTATAAATTTCTTTACTATTCCCAATGAAAAAAGAATATCCTGAATTTAATTTCAAAAAGTGAGATTTATCTTTGTTGAAAAAGTGTGAATACTCTAAATTGGCTCCCAAAATTTGAAATCCAAATTGAGAATGTCTATTCAATTGAAAATCTTCCGAAGAAAGTAAAGTATTAGTCGCATCAAATGTCCGTTCAGAAGTTTTTGATTTTACAAATTTATTTTCATTTTGAGGAAAAGGGTTATAACTTATTGAAAAATCAATCAAATCATTGTCGGTTAGGTCATAATTAAAACCAAAATCAATAAAGGTATTCTTATTATTGGATTTGAAATCAGTATCTAACAAGGTTTCAAAACGTTGTCCTGTTGGGTGATAGATATTGTTTACCATCTGCGAATGATAGTCGCCCCAATGATAATCGGCTATTCTTCCCGAAGTATGCCACCCACCTTTTTTACCTTTTTTGTCAATGGAATAGCTGAATTGCTTGTGTCCCAAGGTATTAAAATCGGTAGTAAGATTGATAGCATAGCCTTCTAATTTGTTCTTTTTCAGCAGTACACGGATAATTCCCGCCGTACCCGAAGCACTATATTTAGCCGAAGGATTGGTAATGATGTCAATTTTTTCAATTTGCGAAGCCTCAAGTGTGCGAAGGCGTTCTTGTCCATCTTTGGCGATAATTCCGTTGATGTACACCACAAACGTACCGCCTTCGCGATAGGTAACTTTCCCATCTACGCTCACTTGTAGCGAAGGAACATTAGTTAGCAAATCTATAGCATTGGTAGCCTCTGGAAAAGCCGCCGCATTGATGGTTTTTCTATCCACTTGATAGGAGAAAGCTGCTTTTCTACCATCGATTATAATTTCGTTTAATTCTTCTGCATCCGTCGAAAGATAAAAGTCTCCTAAATCTTGTTGTAACAGATTGAACTTGAATGTTTTTGTAATTGTTTGATATCCAAAATATTTTATTGTAAGATTATAATTTCCAAAGGTAACATTTTCAAAGGTAAAGCGTCCCATTTCATCTGTAATAAGATGAAGCGTTGTTTGTTTTTCATCTAAAGAAGAAAGAGAAATTTCAACAAACATCATTTCTTCTTTGCTGTTATTTTCTAGTATTCTTCCTGAAACAGTTGCCTTTTGTGCTAAGCAACTAAAGTTAATAAATAGCAAATATATAATTATTATTTTCTTCATAGATTAAAAGTTTAGGGTATTATTTTTACATTATCAGTTGTTTAAGTATAAGAAAGCATAGATAAATGAAATAAAATTTAAGAATCTACGTGACAAGAAAAAGCGAAGTCAGTATAATAAAAATAATTAGACTCTTTCAATTTTAGCACCTAAAGCACGCAATCTTTCGTCGATTTGTTCGTAGCCTCTGTCGATTTGTTCGATGTTTTGAATCGTGCTTTCGCCTTTTGCAGACAGAGCAGCAATCAACAATGAGATACCTGCTCTGATATCTGGAGATGACATTTTGGTTGCTTTCAACTGTGATTTGAAGTCATGTCCAATGATAACCGCTCGGTGAGGGTCACATAAAATGATTTTTGCACCCATGTCGATAAGTTTGTCTACGAAAAACAATCGAGATTCAAACATTTTTTGGTGAATCAAAACTTCACCTCTCGCTTGTGTTGCCACTACCAAAATGATACTCAACAAATCAGGAGTTAATCCTGCCACGGAGCATCTGCCATAGTCAAGATAGAGCCGTCGATATAGTTTTGGATTTCGTATCCGTTGATATGAGGAGGAATATAAATGTCATTTCCTTTTTTTTCGATTGTAATTCCCAATTTTTGAAAAGCAGATGGAATGATACCTAAATGTTCCCAACCTACATTTTTTATAGTGATTTCACTTTGTGTCATCGCAGCCAAACCAATCCATGAACCAATTTCGATCATATCAGGTAAAATCGTATGCGTACATCCAGCTAATTTTTTAACCCCTTCTATAACCAATAAATTGGAACCGATTCCTGTGATTTTTGCTCCCATTGCATTGAGCATTTTACACAATTGTTGGATATAAGGTTCGCAAGCAGCATTATAGATAGTAGTAGTGCCTTTTGCCAATACTGCACTCATTAAGATATTTGCTGTACCAGTTACCGATGCTTCATCGAGTAGCATATAAGTTCCAGTTAGACCATTTGGAGCATCCACTCCGTAGAAATATTCCTCTTTGTTATAGCGGAAAGTAGCCCCCAAATTTATAAAACCTTCAAAATGAGTATCTAATCTACGACGACCGATTTTATCCCCACCAGGTTTAGGAATATACCCCTTATGAAATCTTCCCAGTAAAGGACCAACCAACATAATCGAACCTCTCAAGGCTTTACCTTCTTCTTTAAATGATTCAGATTCAAGGTATTCAAGGTTTACATTATCTGCTTGAAAGGTATAACTATTTGGGGCAATTTTGTTTACTTTCACTCCAAATTTTTCCAACAAAGCAATTTGTTTGTTAATGTCAATAATATCGGGAATGTTGTGAATTGTTACCACTTCATCAGTAAGTAATACAGCACAAAGTATTTGCAAGGCTTCGTTTTTAGCTCCTTGAGGTTGCACTTCTCCTTTTAACGAAATGCCTCCTTGAATTTTAAAAGTACCCATTATGATTGTTTGTTCTTATTGGTGTGAAAATTTCTATTAGTATTGTTTTGATTGTTGTTGTTTTTTTTGTTTCGATAGGTTTGATGATTGCGTTGATTTGCTTGATAATTGCTTTGATTTGAACTACTTGTACTATTTTGGTTTCTATTTTGAGGAGTAAAAGTAGCTTTATTACTTTGTCTTTTAGTAACATGAATTAATTTCTGTACTGAAGAAAGAGTTTCATTTTCATCAAGTAAATTGATTTTTCCATTAGATAATTCGTATAAATGGTTGAATATCGTTTCATCATCCACAGTATCTTTGTTCCAATTGAGGTAACATTTTTTCATGTGATTGGCAATAGTCCAAATCAAACCTTCTTTTTTCTCGCTATCTTCCCATTTTACAGCTTCGTCTATCATGGCTTTGATATTGTTTCCATAATATCTATATTTAGGTTTTTGTTGTGGATAGTCAAGCATAACAGGCTCAACTTTTACACTTTCTCTACTCGGAATGTCAAAAGGAGAGTCTATATCGATATCAAAATCTGCCATTGCAAACAATTGATCCCATAATTTGTGTTGATATTCTGGAATGTTTCTCAAGTGAGGGTTTAAATCTCCCATGATGACAATGGCATATTTAGCAGCCTTGTTTCTTTCCTCTCTATCGGGAGTTTGAGCGATTTTTTGTACCATTTTTTGAAACATTCTACCGTATTCTGGCAAAATCAATGGTGGTCGTTGAGAATTATATTCTAATTTGGATACAATTTCTTTTTTATTCATAGATATAATAGAGTATTAAAGAGATACGATTCCTTCGATTACAGAAACCTCTTGATATTTTTTGATGATTTCGTTTGCATTTGGCATAGAAACACTAATTGAAAACGAAGTGTAAGTGCCAGATTTTGATAATTTTGTTTGAATTACGGCACCTGTGCAATCAAATATTTTATTCATCGTATCTATGTTTTTCTTTTTATTAGGTACGATAAATTTATATAAATATTCCGCTGGCCATTTGGTTACAGATTTTTCGATTTCTTCTTTCAATCTGCTATAAAATTCTTGTGCTTCTTGATTCATTTTGTTTAATTTAAAAGAAAATTAAAAACGTTCATTTATGATTTTTTCAAATCTATCTAAAGTTTCAGTTAGTGATTCCATAGATTTTCCTCCGGCGGCATTGATATGTCCGCCACCGTTGAAATAAGATCTTGCAAAATTATTTACATCACAATCTCCTTTTGAACGGAACGAAATTTTGATAACACTTTCGTTTTCATTTTCAATAAAAATAACAGCCATCTGAATGTCTTTTAATGATAAACCATAATTGACGATTCCTTCCGTATCTCCCTTTTGGAAATTGCATTCATTCAAATCTTTTTGAGTCAAATAAGTATAAGCAACACCTTTTGATGGAAGGATTTTCAAATTGTTTAAAGCTCGACTGAGCAATTGTAATCTGCTGATAGAGCTATTACAAGAAAGAAAATCGTGAATATTTGTGTTTTCAACTCCAAGATCAATTAATTCGGCTACCACTCGATGAGTGTTTCCAGTGGTTTTTACAAATCGAAAAGACCCCGAATCTGTAACAATACCTGTGTAGATACAAGTTCCAACCGTTTTGTTTATTAGATCTTTGTACCCAAGATTTACTATAAAGTTGTATAGCAACTCGCAAGTTGAACCAAAACTCGTATCCGATAGAGTATAGGTTGCGTAATCATCAGGCATTTGATGGTGGTCTAGCATGACAAACGTTTTGTCGAGCGATTGCAAATACGACTCCATTTGTTCGCCTGTACGATGCAAAGCGTTGAAATCTAAAGTAAAGATAATGTCAGAATTAGATAAAATATGTTGGCATTCATCAATGTTTTTTTCAAACATTTTGATTTTATCAGCATCAGGTAGCCAAGCAATAAATTCAGGAAATTCATTTGGCGAAACTACACTAACCTGATGATTGAGTTGACAAAGTATATGATACAATCCTAAGCAAGAACCCAAGGCATCACCATCGGGGTTTCTATGAGGAATAATTGCAATTTTCTTTGGTTGAGATAATAAATCTTTTAATTGAGTATAATCATTTGTATTCATGCTGTAAAATTACAACTTTTTATCTAATAATACACCAATCCCAAACGCTAAAAATGATGGGAGAATCCATTCTAATTGTAAATCATTGAGTGGGAGGTAATTTTTTGAGCTAACTAATAAATGATTTTCGTCTAAAAATGAATTGATTAGATTCCATAGAGAAAGCAATCCACATACGATGATTGCTGTATTGTATGGGATTTTTGATTTGATGAATCTTCCAAAAAACAAAATAGTCAATATCATTACAAATGCTATTGGATATACAAATAGCAATAAACCTCCGGCATAGGTGATGATATTATCTACACCCATTATTGCAAAATATGTTGAAATCAAACAACAAACGGTCAGATAAAATATTCGTGGAATTTTGTTGTTTGTCAATCTTGTCATAAATGTAGCAAAAGCGTCGGTCAATGCAATAGCTGTAGTAAAACATGCCAAAGCTATAGCAATTGATATCGCATAGCTACCGTAAGTTCCCAATATGTCATAAGAAATTTTCATTAACAATTCCGTACGTGTGATGTCTTCTATTTGATAATGGCTTCCGATATAAATCAATCCTCCATAAATCAAAAACAAACACACAATAGCGATAATCCCTGCATAAAAAACAGATTTTTCTCTTTCGTTTATACTTGTATAGCCTTTATGTACTAGTGATGAGATGATAATTCCTGCAAATACAACCGAAGCTATAACATCCAGAGTTTGGTATCCTTCGATAAAGCTGTATTGAAAACTCTGAATAGGAGTAATGATTGAGCTAATGCTATTACTATAGCCAGTGGTGATGCCTAAAAATATGAGTATCAGTAATAAAATTACTAAAACTGGAGTGAGTATTTTACCAATAATGTCCACAATTCTTGAGGGAGATAATGATAATAAAAATGTAATGACAAAGAAAATAATCGCTCCGATAGTAGGAGAAATTTCAGGTGCAAAAGGTTTTATTGCTATTTCGTAGGTAGTAGCACCAGTACGAGGAATCGCAACCAAAGGGCCTATACACCAAATAATTGCAGCGGCTAATGTCCACACAATATTAGGATGGGTATGTTTTCCTAAATCAGTAAAATCTATACCATTTTTTGCCACTACCCATACACCTAAAAAAGGAGCTATAATGCCAGTAAGTGTAAATCCAATTAGTGCATACAGCCATTGATCGGTAACTTGCATACCAATAAAAGGAGGTAATATGAGATTTCCTGCACCAAAAAACATAGCAAAAAGTGCTAATCCTAAGGGCAAAACAATAGAAAGTTTTATTTTTTTCATACAATTAAATTTTAAATCGAGATGACAAGATAGGAAAAAATAAAAAATATTCAAAAAAGTGTAACATTTTTTCGATTTTGTCGTATAACAAAGTAAAGATTCAGATATAAGTAGAAAAAAACACAATGAGACAATTAAAAATTACCAAACAGGTAACCAATAGAGAAACGGCTTCGTTGGACAAATACCTGCAAGAAATAGGAAAAGTAGATTTGATTACAGCCGACGAAGAAGTAGATTTAGCACAACGCATAAAAGCAGGTGACCAAAGAGCTTTGGAAAAATTGACAAAAGCCAATTTGCGTTTTGTAGTGTCAGTTGCTAAACAATATCAAAATCAAGGGTTGACATTGCCCGATTTGATTAATGAAGGAAATTTAGGATTGATAAAAGCAGCTCAAAGATTTGATGAAACACGTGGATTTAAATTTATTTCCTACGCTGTATGGTGGATTCGCCAGTCGATTTTATCTGCATTGGCAGAGCAATCTCGTATCGTACGATTGCCTTTAAATAAAATCGGTTCGATTAATAAAATCAATAAAACTTACGCATCGTTAGAACAAGCACACGAACGTCCGCCTTCAGCAGAAGAAATTGCTAAAGAATTGGATATGACTGTAAACGACGTAAAAGAGTCGTTGAAAAACTCTGGTCGTCATTTGTCTATGGATGCTCCGTTGGTGGAGGGAGAAGATTCAAATTTGTACGACGTATTGCGTAGTGGAGAATCACCAAATCCAGATAGAGAATTGATTCACGAATCGTTGCGTACAGAAATCGAACGTGCATTGGAAACATTGACACCTCGTGAAGCCGATGTAGTACGTTTGTATTTTGGATTAGGAGACCAACACGCAATGACTTTGGAAGAAATCGGAGAAACTTTCGATTTGACAAGAGAACGCGTTCGACAAATTAAAGAAAAAGCAATCAGGAGATTGAAACACACTTCGAGAAGTAAAATCTTGAAAACATATTTAGGATAAGTTTTTCCATATTTATTTAAATTATTTTGAAAACTGCTCGATTTTTTTGGGGCAGTTTTTTTTCTTATATGAAAATAATTTTTAAACTGCAACTGTTTTTCATTTGTATCTATCGTCTTTTCATTTTACCTTTGCTAAACATTTTTAATAGTTGAAAATGTTTTTAACTTATTGAATTTTAATTTTTTAAACTAAAAAAATAAAACAAAAAATGATTAATTTATTCAATACGCAAATAGAATCACTTTCTATCCATAGAGTAGGAAATAAAAGCAGAAACGAAGAGTTTTTTCTTTCGGAAAATCCTGTTACTTTGACGGATGAGGTTGCACCATTGTTGAAAGAATATTTCTTTAAACCGTTTAGAGAAAAAGAGGAAAATTACTACCAATTTGCACATGATGTGGATTTGGAATACAACGAAATGTTCAAATTTGCTAATGAAATTTTTGCCAATCCAAGTTTGATTCACGAGGTTTCTAAAAAAATCACCAAACATTTATTTGACCAATCCAATCATCCTCACATCAAAAACGGTGAAGTCTATGTAACCTATTTGACGCATTTGTCTATTGATAATCAGCAAGTGGATGCAATTGGAATTTTTAAAAGCGAATTGAAATCAGACTTTTTGCAATTTGAAGAAAAAGGGGTAAATCTCGATATGATATTACAACAAGGTATCAATTTGTCAAAATTGGACAAAGGATGTATTATTTTCAACTATTTGAAAGAAGAAGGATACAAAATTTTGTCTGTAGATAGCAATCGTTACGATGCACGTTACTGGTTGGAACACTTCCTCTCGATAGATACCTTTGAAGATGAAAATTTCAAAACCAAAAAATATTTGAAGTTTGTTCAAGATTTTGCTAAAGATGTGGTTTTACCTGCCGAAGACAAAAAGGAAGAGGTGATGTTTATGAACCGTTCGGTAAATTATTTTGCAAAAAATGATGAGTTTCAGGAGGATAATTTCATTAATGAAGTTATTGACAATCCGGATATTAGAGCCGAATTTAAAAATTATAAAACCGATAGAGCCGAAAGATACAGCATCGAAGATTTATCATCATTCCCAATTGCCAATAATGCCGTTTCGGATATGAGAAAGAAGATCAAAAATGTCATCAACTTGGATACAAATGTGCAAATCAAATTGGATTTTGTAAATCCAGAATCTGCTGAAAAATTTTTGGAAAAAGGTTGGGACGAAGAGCGTCAAATGTATTACTATTTGGTGTATTTTAACAAAGAACAAAAAAGTAATTAAATTTTAAAGGAAAACCTCGGAAATAGTGAAATTTTCTAGGTTTTTTATGTTTATTTCGTTGATATTTAAAATGATTTAATGATAATTCTTTTATTTTTGCAATTGATAAACAAAGAAATTATTTTTACCAATGATAAAAACTACCTATAAAATTACAGTAATTTTTGCTTTGATGAGTATTATTTCCTGTAAAGAAAAAGAACAACCAAGAAAGCCTATTTCTTATAGTTCGGGTGAATATATAAAGGAATCTATCCAACGAAATAAAGAATTTGTTTCGGAGGAAGAACAATTGATTTTGGATTATATCAAAAAAGACAGTACACTACAATACAAAGAATCTACCGCCGGATTTTGGTTTAGTTATATTCAGAAAAACGAAAAAGACACGATTAAAATCCAATCGGGCGATGTAGTGCAGTTGGATTATAAAATAGAAAACTTTGAAAATCAACTGATTTATGATTTTCAACAAACGCAACCTAAAGAATATGTTGTCGATAAACAAGAAGTGGTATCAGGTTTGCGAAATGCAGTCAAGGGGATGAGAACAAACGAAGAAATCAAATGTTTGTTGCCATCGACTATGGCGTATGGTTCGGTGGGAGATAAAAATAAAATAGGTGCCAACACGCCTATTATAATGACGATAAAAGTAAAATCAATCAAAAAAAATAACGAATGAAAAAAATTGCTATGATTTGCTTGGCATTGGGAACAAGCATTGGTGCATTTGCACAAAAAGAATTTGGAGAAGGGGTTTATGCTACTTTTCAAACGACAAAAGGAGATATTATTGTAAAATTGACAGCAGAGCAAACTCCGATGACAGTTGCCAATTTTGTGGCATTGGCAGAGGGAAATCATCCAAAAGTGGAAGCAAAATATGCAGGAAAACCATTTTATGATGGATTGAAATTTCACCGAGTGATAGCCAATTTTATGATACAAGGAGGTGATCCAACGGGTACTGGAGCTGGAAATCCTGGATATCGTTTTACAGACGAAATCGTTCCAGAATTAAAACACGACAAAGCGGGAGTGCTTTCCATGGCAAATGCAGGCCCTAAAACCAATGGTTCACAATTTTTTATCACTCACAAAGAAACGCCTTGGTTGGATGGAAAACACACAGTTTTTGGCTTTGTAATGAAAGGACAAGAAGTGGTAGATGCTATCAAACAAGACGATGTGATGAAAAAAGTAATTATTACAAGAGTCGGACAAAAAGCAGAAAAATTTAAGGCAGAAAAAGTGTTTTTAGAGCATTTTGAAGCAATGGATAAAAAAGCTACAGAACAAAAAGCTAAATTGGAAAGTAAAAGAGAAGTTTTAAAAGAAGAGGCAAAACGGTTGTCAAATATTTCAGATTCAATAACCAAAGATGAATTGGCTAAAAAAGAAGTTGTAAAGAGAAATTATTTTGAACAAATGGAACGTGAATTAGTAGCACGTCCATCCGGTTTGAAGATGAAAGTTTTGGAAAAAGGAACTAATGTAAAACCAAAAAATGGAGAAGACGTTTGGATTGCATATTCAGGATATTTGTCTGACGGAACATTGTTTGATTCAAATGTAGATGTAGTTGCTGCTGAAAATAAAAAATTTGATTCAAAACGAAAAATCAACAATGGATATGAACCTTTTCCTTTTAAATATGGAAGAAATGACGGTTTGATTCCTGGATTTTTGGAAGGAATTCATCAATTAAATTACGGAGACAAAGCTTTATTGATTATCCCAAGTAAAATAGGATATGGAGATAGAGATATGAAAATTATTCCGCCAAATTCTACCTTGTATTTCGAAATTCAAATAATCAAAAAATAATGAGAAAATTAGCGTTATTATTAGGGATTTTTACCCTATTTATGGTATCATGTAAGAAAAATCATGATTTAAAAGACGGTTTGTATGCCGAATTTACAACCAATCGAGGAACAATAGTTACTGAGTTGTTTTACAAAGAAACACCGATGACAGTTGCCAATTTTGTAGCTTTGGCAGAAGGAACGCATCCTTTGGTAGCTGAAAAATATAAAAATACTCCGTTTTATGACGGTTTGAAATTTCACCGAGTGATTGCAGATTTTATGATTCAAGGTGGAGACCCAGAAGGAAGTGGAATGGGAGGACCAGGTTTTCAATTTGAAGACGAAATTGTAGAAACATTAAAACACGACGGAGCTGGAATTTTGTCTATGGCAAATGCTGGACCTGGAACTAATGGTTCTCAATTTTTTATCACTCACAAAGAAACTCCACATTTAGACGGTATGCACACCGTGTTTGGAAAAGTGGTAGAAGGTCAAGATGTGGTAAACAAAATAGTTCAGGAAGATGTAATTAAAACGGTTAAAATCATCAGAGTAGGCGAAGAAGCAAAACAATTTGATGCAGCAAAAGTATTTACAAAACAACAACAAGTTCAAAAAGAAAAAAGTGTAAAAGCAGCAAAAGATTTGGAAGGATTGACAGATAGAGTTGCCAATGAATTGAAAGATTTCAAAGCAAAAGCAACAAAATTGTCTTCTGGTGTTAGTTACTATGTTGCAGAAAAAGGTACAGGGGAAAAGCCTTCTCCAGGTGATGTAATCAAAGTATATTATGCAGGATATTTTGAAAACGGTGTATTGTTTGATAGTAATATCGTTGACATTGCAAAACAAAACAATCAGTATGTAAATGCACGTGAAATGCAAGGAGGATATGAACCATTTCCTTTTAAATACGGAGAAAAACAAGGTTTGATTCCGGGATTTATCGAAGGAATTGAGCAATTAAACTACAATGACAAAGCCTATGTATTTATTCCAGCACATTTAGCTTATGGAGAAAATGGCTCTGGAAATGTAATTCCACCAAATACTCCTTTAGTGTTTTTGATTCAGATTGTAAAATAATTGATTTGATTGAAAACAAAAAATGTTTTATAAAAGAAAAAACTAAGTACAAAGTATCATAGATATCTTTGTACTTAGTTTTTATACATAATACAAAATTTCGTATCTTCGCAATCGTAAGAAAATAAAAAACAATACATAAAATGAGTAAAAAAGTAGTAATAGTATCAGCTGCTCGTACACCAATGGGTAGTTTTTTAGGAGCATTATCAACAGTACCTGCACCACAATTGGGAGCCATTGCAATCAAAGGAGCTTTGGAAAAAATCAATTTGAAACCAGATTTGGTTGACGAAGTTTTGATGGGTAATGTGGTTCAAGCGGGCGTGGGACAAGCACCTGCAAGACAAGCAGCAATTTTGGCTGGTTTGTCAAACAATGTTCCTTCGACTACGGTAAATAAAGTGTGTGCATCAGGTATGAAAGCCGTGATGCAAGGAGCTCAAGCGATTATGGCTGGTGATGCTGACATCGTGGTTGCTGGTGGTATGGAAAACATGAGTTTGATTCCTCACTATGCACATTTGAGAGGTGGTACTAAATTTGGACCTACAACATTTGTTGATGGTATGCAAAAAGATGGTTTGACAGACGCTTACGACGGAAATGCAATGGGAGTTTGTGCTGATCTTTGTGCTTCTGAACACAACATTTCAAGAGAAGAGCAAGATAATTTTGCTATCGATTCATACAAAAAATCTGCAGCGGCATGGGAAGCTGGAAAATTTGACAACGAAGTAGTACCTGTACCAGTTCCTCAAAGAAAAGGAGAGCCAGTTTTGGTAACAAAAGATGAGGAATACACCAATGTAAAATTGGATAAAATCCCTACATTGAAAGCTGTATTTACAAAAGAAGGTACGGTAACAGCGGCTAACGCTTCTACAATCAACGACGGTGCGGCTGCATTGGTAATGATGAGCGAAGAAAAAGCAAACGAATTAGGATTGAAACCATTGGCATACATCAAAGGCTATGCAGATGCTGCTCAAGAGCCAAAATGGTTTACTACAGCTCCTGCAAAAGCATTGCCAGTAGCATTGAAAAAAGCGGGAGTTTCTATCGATGAGGTAGATTTCTTTGAGTTCAACGAAGCTTTTTCAGTAGTAGGAATCGCCAATACAAAATTGTTGAATATTGATGCAAATAAAGTAAATGTAAACGGTGGAGCTGTAGCATTAGGACACCCACTTGGATGTTCAGGAGCTCGTATCATCGTAACATTGATCAATGTATTGGAGCAAAACAATGGTAAAATCGGTGCAGCTGCTATCTGTAATGGAGGTGGTGGAGCTTCTGCTATTGTTATCGAAAAATGCTAATTGACTTTTTATAATTTATAAGAAAATCGTCCTATTGGGCGATTTTTTCTTTTTAATATGTTTTTTTGATTTAATTGAAAATATTAGAAATTTTAAATTTTAAGATTTTATTTTTTTCATACTTTAATAAGTTGATTAAAATTTGAAATAGTTTATTGTAAAGTTGATAATTATTTTAAATGTTTATTGAAATATTTTCACATGAGTTAATTATTGGTTAAATAATGTGTTTTATATTAACTAAAAAAGTAAATTTACAACATTAAAAATCTTAAAATATTGAATATATGAAAAAAATAACAAGTTTAGCAATTGTTGCATTGCTGTCAAGTGCAACTACTTTAATGGGATACAAATATTTGAATGCAAATCATGGAAATTCTGATGGTGTTTTATCATTTGATGCTCCATCGACTCGTGTTGAACGTTCGAATGCTAGTGGATTTGATTTTACCTCTGCTGCTGAGAGTTCGCTACACACAGTAGTCCATGTAAAGAATGTAAGTTACAGACGTACGCCATCCAATCCTATTTTGGAATACTTTTATGGATACAGAGGAGGCGAAATGCAAGCACAAGTAGGAACGGGAAGTGGAGTGATTATTTCAAAAGATGGATATATTGTAACCAATAACCATGTGATTCAAGGAGCAAGCGAAATTGAGATTACTTTAAATAATGACAAAGTTTTTCCAGCAAAACTCATTGGTACTGATGAAAGACGCGATATTGCTTTGTTGAAAATCGAGACAAACGACGATTTGCCTTATGCAACTTTTGCCGATTCTGACAATGTAAAAGTAGGAGAATGGGTATTAGCAGTCGGAAATCCATACAATTTAAATTCAACGGTTACTGCGGGAATAATATCTGCAAAAGCAAGAAATTTAGACAGTACAGGTATTCAGTCGTTTTTACAAACAGATGCTGCGGTAAATCCAGGAAATTCAGGAGGTGCGTTGGTAAATACAAATGGAGAGTTGATAGGTATCAATACGATGATTTCTTCAAATACGGGATCCTATGTGGGTTATTCGTTTGCTGTTCCATCTAACACAGTAAAGAAAATCGTCAATGATTTGAAAAATTATGGAAAAGTACAACAAGGTATGTTAGGAATTCAAGGTATTGAGTTAAATGCTTCTATCGCTCAATCCTTACAATTATCTCAAACAAGAGGTTTTATTGTGGAAGATATTTTACCAAATAGTGGTGCCTTTCGTTCTGAGTTGAAAATAAAAGATATCATCGTAGGAATAGACAATGCAGAAATCAAAGGCTTTTCTGATATTACTCGAATTTTGTCAAATAAAAGTCCAAAGGAAACTGTAAATCTTACTGTAATTAGAAACAACAAAAGGTTGCAGTTTCCTGTAGTTTTATCCAATTAAATATCATTTACTCTCTCGTCCTGAAAAAATGATACAGGATTTAACGACACTATCCCCCAAAGTGTGTAAGTTAAAAAAGTTAGGCTTGAGTTTTTATAACTTGAGCCTTTCTGCAAATATAAGCATAAATTGATTATGAAATACTACCATTTTTTGTTATCGTATTGTCGGTATATTAATACTTTGTTATTAAATCTAATTCCCATCGGTCTTTATTTTCATTCCATTTATATTGTTTTACTTTTTCAGTAAAGTATCTTTTTTATAGAATGATTTACTCTTAAATCTCATTAGAACTTCATTATCATTCATTTGATGTGCAAAAACTAAAAGATAGGTGTTTTTACCTTTTTTATTTTTTTTTTTGAAAATTGTTTGCTTGTTTCTATCCATTTCCTTTTTTAATTTTTATTAAAGTTTTTTAATTGATATGTTTTAGCCGTTTCTTTAATTTTATTTTTTTTATATTGTATAAGAGAATCAGAATACTCATCAAAGGTGTCTAAAATGTATTCATTATTTTCTTTATCATAAATTTCTTTCTTTACATTTTTCCAGATATTATTATCTTTATTCCGTTTACTTCCTAACAAAAATTTTTTCTTGTTTTAAATTATAGATAACAGAATCTTTATAATCAGGTATATTTGATGTATTTATATACATTGTATTTTTATTTATTATCCCCTTTTTGGAATCATATGTAAAAGTTGTTTTATTGATAGATTTCAATTTGTCTTCAGTCTATGTTGCGTAATTTGTTTCAACATATTCCTTCAAAACATATTGTTTCTGTGCCAAACCAATCATGCATCAAAAAGTAAATATAAGTAGTGTTTTTCTCATAAAACCGAGGGAAAAAAGTGTTACATTACGATGATTTTGAAGATTTTGATTTTATGTCTGGTACTGGTAAAGACGGGAAACTTTGGGAATTGGATTTTTCTAATTTTCATTTCAACAACAATCGATTGTTGGCTCAAGCATTGAATCGATTAATTGTTATCAGCATAGAAGATAGTTTGGAAAAAGATGTTTTGACCGATTTGACTTTAAAAACGCTTTTGGTTCGTATTATACAAACGCAACAATTTGTTCGTCAATTATCTACACAGAATTTACCCAATCAATTATTGGCAATTTAGAAGTATATTCGCAATCATATTTCACAGAAAATCAACATTGAAGAATTGATGCAAGTTGCAGATAAAAGCCGTTCGTCTCTTTTTAGAATGTTTAAAGAATATAATCTTTCGACGCCATCGGAATATGTAATTGTTCAGCAAATCGAACACGCTAAGGAGATTTTACGAAACGAAAATCATACAATTTCCGACACATGTTATCTTTCAGGTTTTGGGTATTTGAGCCATTTTGGGAAAGTTTTCAAAAAATATGTGGGTATGACTCTAAAAGAATTTTTCAAAAAAGAGCTGGAACTGAGATAAAAAAAGTCCTCAAAGTTGTAAAACTCTGAGGACTTTTTGTTTTATCCTTCCAATGATTGTTGTACATCTGCTAATAAATCTTCGATGTCTTCCACACCTACACTCAAGCGAACCATATCGTCTGTAATACCGATTTCTGCTCGTTTGTCGGCTGGAATCGAAGCGTGGGTCATCAACGCAGGGTGATTTGCTAATGATTCAACACCACCCAATGATTCGGCCAATGTGAAAATCTGTAATTTTTCTAAAAATTTTATTGCGTCTTCTTTTGCTTTGGATTTGAAAGTAAAAGAAACCATTCCTCCAAATTTGTCTTTCATTTGCTTTTGAGCCAATTCGTATTGCGGATGTGATGGCAAACCTGGATAGTACACTTTATCTATCAACGGATGATTTTCTAAAAATTCCGCTACTTTGATTCCGTTTTCGCAATGTCTTTGTACGCGAAGATGCAAAGTTTTGATTCCTCTCAAAACCAAAAAGCACTCTTGTGGTCCTAAAGTAGCACCTGTGGCAAATTGTGTAAAATGTAATTTTGCACCCAACTCTTCGTCTTTGATAACCAACGCACCAGCAATTACATCTGAATGGCCACCTAAATATTTTGTAGCCGAATGCATCACTATGTCAGCCCCCAAATCCAGCGGTTTTTGAATGTATGGAGTAGCAAAAGTGTTGTCCACAGCAAAGAGAATATTGTGTTGTTTGGTGATTTTTGCAATTGCCTCAATATTTGCCAATTTCATCAATGGATTGGTAGGAGTTTCTATCCAAACTAATCGGGTGTTTGCGTTAATTTTAGATAAAAACAAATCCGTATCATTGATGTCTATAAAATGAAATTTAATTCCAATTTCTTGATAAAAACGGGTAAACAAACGGTAAGTTCCACCATACAAATCGTCCATTGCAATTACTTCATCACCAGTTTTTAGCAATCGCATTACGCAATCAATAGCTGCCAAACCAGACGAAAAAGCCAAACCTCTTGCTCCGTTTTCGATGCTTTCCAATGCGTGTTCCAATGCCGTACGCGTAGGGTTGTCGGCTCTACTGTATTCGTAGCCTGTATGCACTCCCGGACTTGACTGAGCAAAGGTCGAAGTATGATAAATCGGAGGCATAACGGCACCTGTCGTAGGGTCGTGTTGTTGCCCTCCGTGAATTACTTGTGTATTGAATTTTACTTGATTTTTCATTGTGAAATATTTTAATGAGCAAAGGTAGTTATTTCGTAAATTTGTGCCAAACTATTGAAAAACATTCCATGGGTATATACAAAAAACTATTCAAAGACACTTTAATATATGGATTTGCCACCATGTTGCCTCGATTGATTGGGGTGATTATGGTGCCTTATCACATCAAATGGATGAACAACGAAGCGGTGTATGGAAGCTATAGCGTTATGTTTTCATGGATTATGATACTCAATGCGTTTTTGTCTTTCGGTATGGAAACGGCTTTTTTCCGTTTTTTCAACAAAATCGAAGATAAAGAAAAGGTAAAGAGCAACGCGTTGTGGTTTGTTTTACTACTGTCTTGTTTTGCAGGGGTAATATTATTTGGAGCAACGGATTTTATAGCCGATTATTTACGAGTTTCTCCAGAATTGATTCGCATTTTATCAGGAATATTATTGTTAGATGCTTGGGTGGTGATTCCGTTTGCGATGATTAGAGCCATTGGTCAATCAAAAAAATATGCAATTATCAAAATGTGTAATGTGATTATCAATGCGTTACTTACCGTTTTGTTTTTGTATTTCTTTCCAAAATGGTCGGCAAATGATTGGTTTTCTGGTTGGTATATTCCAGATTTTCAAGTAGAATATGTGTATTTGGCAAATTTACTGGCAAGTGCTTTTACCTTTGTAGTACTCATACCGATTTATAAAAACCTGAGAAATAAAATCGACACTTCGTTGATGAAAGAAATGTTGATGTACGCATTTCCTGTGATGGTGGCGAGTATTTCTTTTGCAATAAACGAGGGAATCGACCGATTTATGATTGAGCGACTGTTGCCTTCGGATATTAGTCAGGCAGAAGCTGGAAAATACGCCGCTTGTTACAAAATAGGAATCTTTATGATTTTGTTTCGCACGATGTATTCTTTGGGAATTGAACCGTTTTTTTTCAATTATGCCAAAAACGAAGACGCTCCTGTAAAGTATGCAACCGTAACCAAATATTTTGTTTTGTTTGGTAGTGTCGCTATGTTGGTAATCATTGTTTTAGCAAATTTTTTAAAACCTATTTTAATATCAAAACCCCAATATTGGTCGGCAATGAGCATTGTACCTATGGTGATTTTAGCCAATTTATTGTTGGGAATTTACACCAATTTATCGGTATGGTATAAATTGCAAGACAAAACATATATAGGAGCCATTTTGTCATTAGGAGCTGCTTTTTTTACCATAGGTTTGAATTTGGTTTTGATTCCGATGATTGGAATAGACGGAGCTGCATTGACCACCTTGATTGTGTATTTCCTCATGTCATTTGCCTCTTACTATTTGGGTCAAAAATACTATCCAATACCTTATAGCAAAGATATTTTTGTGTATTTGGGAGGTTCTGTATTATTGTCATTTGTACATTTTTATGTATTTAGGGAAAATTACTGGATAGGCGGATTATTTGTATTGGCATTTGTAGGTTTGATTTATCAAAAAGAGAAGAAGATTTTGATTCAACTCATAAAGAAATTGAAAAGATAGGTTTATTTTAATATTTTTATAACATTAAAAAATATAAATTTGAAATCACATATACTAAAGAAGTATAAAACAAAATGAAACAAATCGAAAACACCTATATAAATAGAGAAAAAAGTTGGTTGGCATTCAACGAACGCGTGTTGCAAGAAGCAGCAGATACGAGTGTTCCCTTGTTAGAACGCTTGAAATTTTTAGGAATATTTTCAAATAATTTGGACGAATTTTTCAAAGTTCGCTATGCATCAGTTCGTCGTTTGGCAATGTTGGGCAAAGGAAAACAACGATTGATAGGCGGTATTGATGCTGAAGAACTGTTGAAAGATATTACGGAAACAGTGATTCGAATTCAATCTAAAAGTTTGGAAATTTTAGGCGAAATCGAAGTTGCTCTACAAAGGGAAAATATTTTTATCGTTGACGAAAAATTAGTGAATGAAGAACAAAAAAACTTCATAAAAGAATTTTTTATTAATAAAATCAGTCCCGATTTGGCGCCTATTATCCTCAATAAATCTGAGAAATTTCCATTGTTGAGAGATTCGTATGGATATTTGGCAGTAAAAATGATTTATGGTGGAGTAAAAGAAAAAAGTCGATATGCTGTCATCGAGATACCCAATCACATCAATCGATTTGTAGAATTGCCCGAAGTAGATGGGAAAAAATACATCATATTATTGGATGATGTCATTCGATTAAATCTGGAATATATATTCTCAATTTTTGAATGTAAATCAATTTCGGCTCACATGATTAAAATCACACGAGATGCAGTAATTGAGGAGGATTCGGATTTGTACAAAAGTTTTTTAGAAAAAATTTCCGAAGGAGTAAAAGACCGTCGAGTAGGAGAAGTCGTTCGTTTTGTTTATGACAAAGAAATAGCAGATGACACTTTGCAATTTTTCATCAAGCACATCGGCATCGATAACAACAACGACAGTTTGATTCCTGGAGGAAAATACCATAATCGCCGTGATTATATGAACTTTCCAACTATGGGACGCAACGATTTGATTTATCCAAAAGTGTATCCTTTGGCATTGCAAGATTTGGATTTAGAAAAAAGCATTTTACATCAAATACAAGAAAGAGATTTCTTGATTCACACGCCTTTTCAGTCTTTCAATTATGTTGTGAGAATGTTGAGAGAAGCCGCGTTGGATCCCAAAGTGAGTAGTATCAAAATCACTTTGTATCGATTGGCAAAGCACTCACAAATCATCAGTTCGCTGATAAATGCTGCAAAAAACGGTAAAAAAGTTACGGTTCAAATCGAGTTAAAAGCCCGTTTCGACGAAAAGAGTAATATTTTTTATGCCGAATTGATGCAAACCGAAGGCATCGAATTGATTTTTGGAGTAAAAGGATTGAAAGTTCACAGTAAAATATGTGTCATCGAACGAAAAGAAGGTAAAAAAATCAAACGATATGGATTTGTTTCTTCAGGAAATTTCAACGAATCAACTGCAAATTTTTACACAGATGTTACACTTTTGACTTCGCATCAGCCTATTTTGAAAGAAGTTAGCAAAGTTTTCGACTTTTTAGATGTCAATTACAAAATCAACAAATACAAGCATTTGATTGTTTCACCACATTTTACACGCTCAAAATTTGAAAAACTAATCAATCGAGAAATTGACAAATCCTTTCGTGGAGAAAAAGCCCGAATTCGTTTGAAAATGAATTCACTATCAGATGCAAAAATGATAGATAAATTGTATCAAGCGAGTAGAGCAGGAGTAAAAATCGAATTGATTATCCGTGGTATATGTTGTTTGATTCCCAATGAAAAAGGACTGAGTGAAAACATTCAAGCAATAAGTATCGTTGACAGATTGTTGGAACATTCTCGAATTTACATTTTTGGAGAAGACGACGATTGCGAAGTCTATATTTCATCGGCAGATTTTATGACAAGAAACATCGATGAACGCGTGGAAGTAAGTTGTCCGATTTATGATGAAAATATAAAACAACAATTGATAGACACATTTGCAATCTATTGGAATGGAAATGTAAAAACAAGAATTCACGATAAAAATTTATCCAATTTGTATGTAAATACGAATGGAAATACATTATTCCGAGCTCAAGAAGAAATGTATAATTATTACAGGAATAAAATTGAAGTAAATTTGTGATTATAAATCTATTCTTGAATGTTATCATGAATTAATTTTAACATAAAAAAATATGGAAATAAAAAAATATGGGGTTATAGACATTGGTTCAAATGCAATCAGATTGTTAATTTCCAATGTAGTTGAAAGAAATAATGAAGTAAATTTCAACAAATCTGAATTAGTACGAGTACCCATCCGTTTAGGTCAAGATGTATTTACAACTGGGAAAATAAGTGAATACAACATAAAACGAATGGTAAAAGCGATGGAATCGTTTAAGTTGCTAATGCAAGTATATGAGGTCTGCAAATACACAGTATGTGCTACTTCGGCCATGCGTGAAGCAAATAATGCCAATGAAATAGTAGAAATAATTAATCAGGAAACGGGCGTATTTATTGATATTATCAGTGGAGAAAAAGAAGCGAAAATCATAGCAGCATCTGATTTGAAGCAATTTATCCAAAAAGACTCTAATTATTTATACATTGATGTTGGTGGAGGTAGTACTGAATTGACAGTTTTTTCACATGGTAAAATTGTCATTTCCAAGTCATTTCCAATTGGAACTGTCCGTTTGATCAATCAAATGGTTGCAGAAGAAACATGGAACGAAATACAAAGATGGACAATAAAATACACCTCAAATATGCCGAATATTCAAGTAATAGGTTCGGGAGGAAATATCAACAAAATTTCTAAAATGGCAACTAAATCTAATAAAAATTTCCTGTCATTTCCTTACTTAAAAAATATTTACAATGAGTTGGTTACTATGGCCTATGAAGAAAGAGTCTCAACATTAGGACTTAATCCCGATAGAGCAGATGTAATCGTTCCAGCTATGAACATTTATATAAAAGTGATGAAATGGAGCAGAGCTAAAAATATCATAGTTCCCAAAATAGGTCTGTCTGATGGAATAGTAAAAATGATGTATTACAACCCTAAGTTATTAAAAATAAATAAACTATAGAGAATTTGATATGTGAAATATCTAATTATTATTCACAAAAAATCATATTATTTTTTTTATTTTTGTTCAACAAAATAAAAAATTATGGGAGCAATAGCAATTAAAGCAGAAATAGATCTCAATTAACTTTCATATATTGAAGAAATATTAAAAAAATAAAAGCAAAGAAAATTATAATCAAAGAAGTTGACGATACAAAAATGTCAAAAGAAGAGTACTTTGCTATGATTGAAAAATCAAGTAAAAGTAAAAAAACAAGAATAGATATTGAAGAGATAGAAAAAATGTTATTGGAATAATAATGCAAAATGTTATTACTTCAGATAAAAAACATCGTCTAACTTATGAAGTTTTTGAAGAAGAAAAGAAAATTGAAATCCTTGCATGTTTGGGACATTACGAAGATAAATAATTAATATACAAAATGAAAGATTTACAACAAATCATAGAACAAGCGTGGAAAAATCGCGACTTATTGCAAAACGAACAAACACAAAATGCAATCCGTAGCGTTATTGAACATATAGACAGAGGGGAATTGCGTACTGCCGAACCAACAAACGACGGTTGGCAAATTAATGAATGGGTAAAAAAAGCAGTGATTTTGTATTTTCCAATTCAAAAAATGGAAACCTTAGAAGCTGGAATTTTTGAATACCACGACAAAATGCCTTTAAAGAAAAACTTTGCAGAAAAAGGAATTCGTGTAGTACCTAATGCTGTGGCTCGTCATGGAGCATACATCTCATCGGGAGTAATTTTGATGCCGTCTTATGTAAACATAGGTGCCTATGTGGATGAAGGTACAATGGTAGATACTTGGGCTACAGTTGGGTCTTGTGCTCAAATCGGTAAAAATGTTCACCTCTCGGGTGGAGTAGGTATTGGAGGTGTATTGGAGCCGTTGCAAGCATCGCCAGTAATCATCGAGGACAATGCCTTTATAGGTTCGCGTTGTATCGTAGTTGAAGGAGTGCGTGTAGGTAAAGAAGCCGTTTTGGGAGCTAATGTGGTTTTGACAGCTTCGACAAAAATCATTGATGTAACAGGAGACGAGCCGAAAGAAATTGTGGGATATGTTCCTGAGCGTTCGGTAGTGATTCCTGGAAGTTATACTAAAAAATTTCCTGCGGGAGACTATCAAGTACCATGTGCGTTGATTATCGGTAAAAGAAAAGAATCAACGGACAAGAAAACTTCGCTAAACGATGCGTTGAGAGAACACAATGTAGCGGTATAATTAAGAAAAAGAAAATCTATATTTTTGATTGTCAAATAGTAATAAAAATACATTGAAATATTGAAAAACTAAGTAATAAAATATTTTGAAATTAGTTTTTTTTTTAAGACTTTTGACCTCGTAAAATAATTACAAGAAAGAGATATGAGAGAAAATGAATTTGTAGAAAAAGAAGAAATTTTTTCTAAGGTATTGAGAGCAGGAAGAAGAACGTATTTTTTTGATGTAAGATCAACAAAGGCTGATGATTATTACATTACCATTACAGAAAGTAAAAAATTTACAGAAGAAGACGGATCTTTCCACTTTAAAAAACATAAAATCTATCTATACAAAGAAGATTTTGAAGCATTTAAAGATATTTTAGGAAAAATTACAGATTTTATCGTTACAGAAAAAGGTGAAGAGGTAATTTCTGAAAGACATCAAAAAGATTTTAAAAGAGAATATACAAATACTTCAAACTTTACAAACGTTGAGTTTGATGAAATTTAATTCATTCATTTATTATTAATTAAGTTGAGAAACTTGTTCAATAGATTTATTGGACAAGTTTTTTATATTTTACCTTAAATCCAATTAAATAAGTGAAAAACGATACAAAATATTCAACCAAAGAAAATCTTCAAATATTATACGAAGACAATCATATTATTGTTATAAATAAGCGAGTAGGCGATATTGTTCAAGGAGATAAAACAGGAGATAAACCTCTTTCTGAGGTCGTAAAAGAATATATCAAAGAAAAATACAACAAACCGGGAGAAGTTTTTCTTGGGGTAGTTCACCGTTTAGACAGACCAACCACTGGAATTGTTGTTTTTGCACGTACTTCAAAAGCATTAACTCGATTAAACGAGCTTTTCAAGGATAGAAAATTAGATAAAATTTATTGGGCTGTTGTGCAAAATCAACCAAAGCAGAGTCATGCATCATTGACACATTATTTAGCTAAAAATGAAAAAACAAATACTTCCAAAGCCTATGATAAAGAAGTTTCCAATAGTAAAAGAGCAATTTTAGATTATAAAATTATTCAAAAATTGTCAAATTATACCGTCTTAGAGGTAAAATTGCATACAGGAAGACATCATCAGATACGCTGTCAACTTTCAGCTATAGGTTTACCAATCAAAGGAGATTTGAAATATGGAGCAAAGAGAAGTAATCAAGATGGAGGCATTCATCTTCATGCTAAATTTTTAACATTTATTCATCCTGTAAGCAAAAACGAAATTTTTATCAATGCTCCTTTACCTAATGAAACACTTTGGAATGCAGTAAAGGATGAAAAATAACACTATTATAATGTGATTATTTTCTTTGAAATAGTAAAATTGTTGTAATTTTGCAAATATTAATCGATTTATCAAAAACAATATAGTATAATGAGTACATTTGATGTAACAGTAATAGGCTCAGGTGCCTGGAGGATATGTAGCTGCCATTCGTGCGGCTCAATTGGGGTTTAAAACTGCAATTATTGAAAAATATCCAACTTTGGGAGGAACTTGTTTGAATGTAGGATGTATCCCTTCAAAAGCATTGTTAGACAGTTCTGAACACTTTGAAAATGCTAAACACAATTTTGCAAACCACGGAATTCACATCAATGAGCCAAAAGCAGACATCGCTCGTATGGTGGAAAGAAAAAATGAAGTGGTAGAACAAACGACAAAGGGTATTAACTTTTTGATGGACAAAAACAAAATTACTGTTTTTGAAGGTGTAGGATCTTTTGAGTCTGCTACTAAAATCAAAATCACGAAAAAAGACAGTTCGGCTGAAGAAATCGAATCTAAATATACTATTATTGCAACAGGTTCAAAACCATCTTCTTTACCATTTATTTCTTTAGACAAAGAAAGAATCATTACATCTACAGAAGCATTGAATTTGAAAGAAATTCCTAAACACTTGGTAGTAATCGGTGGTGGAGTTATTGGATTAGAGTTGGGATCTGTTTACAAAAGATTAGGAGCAGATGTAACGGTAATCGAATATTTAGACAAAATCATCCCAGGAATGGACGGTGCTTTGTCTAAAGAATTACAAAAAGTATTGAAAAAACAAGGTATGAAATTTATGCTTTCTACAGCAGTTTCAGCGGTGGAAAGAAATGGAGATACAGTAAAAATCACTGCAAAAGACAAAAAAGGAGAAGAAGTAGTAGTAGAGGGAGATTACTGTTTGGTATCGGTAGGAAGAAGACCATACACTGATGGATTGAACCTTGAAAAAGCAGGGGTGAAAGTTGATGAAAGAGGTCGTATTGATGTAAATGACCATTTACAAACCAATGTTTCTAACATCTACGCAATCGGTGATGTGGTAAAAGGAGCTATGTTGGCTCACAAAGCAGAGGAAGAAGGTGTATTTGTAGCAGAAACATTAGCTGGACAAAAACCTCACATCAACTACAATTTGATTCCAGGGGTAGTTTACACTTGGCCAGAAGTTGCAGGAGTTGGAAAAACTGAAGAGCAATTGAAAACAGAAGGAGCAGCTTACAAAGTAGGAAGTTTTCCAATGAGAGCTTTAGGAAGAAGCCGCGCAAGTGGTGATATTGATGGATTGGTAAAAGTAATTGCTTGTGAAAAAACAGATGAAATCTTAGGAGTTCATATGATAGGTGCAAGAGCTGCAGATATGATTGCTGAGGCAGTAGTAGCTATGGAATATAGAGCAAGTGCTGAGGATATTACAAGAATTTCTCACGCACACCCTACATTTACAGAAGCTATCAAAGAAGCAGCATTGGACGCAACTGGAAAAAGAGCTATTCACATGTAATAATCAATAGAAAAAGAGGAAATTCGATAGAATTTCCTCTTTTTCTATTGATTGATGGTTTTCCAAATCGTGTGAAAAATCAGATGCAATCGTTTTTTCATCGTATCGTATTCGATTTTGTCTGCGGTATCGGTTGCTTGATGATAATCATCATGTTCGCCACTGTAGAAAAACAACACAGGGATCCCATGCCTTGCAAAGTTGTAATGGTCTGAGCGATAGAATATTTTTTCTGGATGCTTTCTATCGTCGTAGGTGTAATCCAAAGTTAGATTTACAAAATATTTACTCGCATCTTCTGCAAATTGGTACAGATGCTTTCCTTCGTCGAGCGAACCAACCAAATACAAATAGTCACCATTGTCTTTATATTTGTAGTCAATGCGACCAATCATGTCGATATTGAAATTGGCTTTGATAGTTTCCAAAGGTATTAATGAATTTTGTGAAAAATACCTCGAACCGTGCAATCCGTATTCTTCGCCTGTACAATGAAGGAAAATCACACTGCGTCTCAAAAATCCTTCATCGCTTGCTTTTTTCAAAATTCGAGCAAGTTCCAATATACCTGTTGTACCTGAAGCGTTGTCGTCTGCACCATTGAAAATCTCATTGTTCGACATGCCAATATGATCGTAATGAGCAGAAATCACAATGTATTCCTCAGGAAGTCCCGAACCTTTTAAATAAGCTATTACATTTTCGCTATCGTTTAGCGTATGACTAAACAATCGTTTCATAAATTTACTGGGAACGAATTGAAAATAGTCTTCTGTACCAGGCAATGCAGGAATGTTGTGTTTTTTGTAAAAATCTCTGATGTATTCAGCAGCCATTTTCTGACCTTTCTCACCTGTTTTTCTACCTTCATATTCATCAGAAGCCAAAGTAAACAAATGTTCTTTTAGATTTTCTAATGAAATCGATCGAGCATACGCTTCCGCAGGAGGCATAACTTCAACAGCTTGCTGTGCAAAGGACATTTGCCCTAAGATTAATAAACTAAAAATGATTTTTTTCATATAGATTCACATTTAATTTTAAATTAATATAAGCAAAGTTAATTATTTTTACCTTTGCAAATAAATAAAATTACCATTGAAAACAGCTACACAATTATTAGTTAAAATCGTTTATTCCCAATTGGCGGTCTATCTCATACGATGCTTGATTGGTTTTTTATTAGGATATTTTTTGATGCTAAAATTTCCGAAATATGAATTATTTTGGTTGTTACTTTCTATTATTTTGGTAATTTCACCCGAGGAAAAAGACTCACGCAGGTTGACTTTTGAACGCGTAAAATCTAATTTTATAGGTTCGTGTGTAGGAACAGTGATTTATATGATTCACGACAAAAGTGTGTTGCTTTTGTGTATTGGGATTGTGATTACTGCCATTGTTTGTTATTTGTTTAAAGTAATGAACATGGCACGCGTAGCGATTGTTTCCTTTTTGATTGTAATGTTGCAATCACATGTTTCTGAAGAAGTTTTAACGCCTTTGATCCGATTTTCAACCGTTGCCATAGGATGTTTAATAGGTTTGAGTATCACAGTGTTGAGTTCACATTTTATACGAAAAATAAAAAAGAAATATCCGTTGGAGGGGGATGTATGAAAAATTGGCTATAAAAGTCTGATAGGTGACAGAGGTTATATATCGTCACAATATCAATTAGATTTGTTTAACACTGCTACTATTCAGTTAAATACCTCAAAGAGACTGAATCAAAAAGA